>NZ_CP070982.1:2810000-3170000 GCF_018417595.1 Pseudomonas entomophila | reverse complement strand
GCCGAGGGTGTGTTCGCCGTGGCCCAGGAAGCGAGCCTGTTCGGTAATGAAGCCTTCGCTGGCGTAGCGCCGGCAGCGTTGCTGGAAATCGCATTCGCTGAACGTGCCTTGGCCGTCGTGGTAGCGCAGCACACCGTTGGTGTAGGCGATCATTTCGCGGCCGGTATCGTAGTCACGGTACAACGAACGCCCCGCCAGCGCTGCCGGGATCGGCAGGGTGAAGTAGTCGAGCAGCGAGGTGGCCAGGTCTACATGGCCGTAGGTGCCTCGGTTGAGTCTGGGCAACTGCCCTTGCTCAGGCGCCAGGGTAAGGTTGAAGCCCCACGAAGAGGCCAGACGCACGCCATCAATGCCGTGGGACTCGTCCGAGGTGACGACCACCAGGGTGTCTTTCAGCACTCCTTCGCGTTCCAGTGCGTCGAGAAAACTGCCCAGGGCGTCGTCGAGGTAGGCGACGGCGGCCTGCTTGGCGGTGGCATGGCGCTGCAGGTAGTCGTCAGGTGCGGAGTAGGGTTGATGGGTGCCCACGGTCAGCAGGGTGAGCATCCAGGGTTGTGGCTGCTTGCGCAGTTCACCCACGTAGTCCAGAGCGCCTTCGAAGAACGCACGATCGTCCTTGCCCCAAGGGAACTCCAGGTAGTTCGCGTTGTTGAACCACTCCAGGCCGTGCACCTGGTCGAAACCGATGTGCGGCATGATCCGGTCCTTGGCCATGAAGCGCAGCCCGGCGCCTTGCAGGTAGTGGGTGGTGAAGCCGGCCTGGCGCAGTTGTGCGGGCAGGCAGGCCTGGTTGCGCACGTCCTGGGTCAGCAGTTCGACACCTTTCGGGGTGCCGTTGGCCAGCTTGTCGTAGTCGCCGCAGAGCATGGCGTACAGGCCGCGAATGGTCTGGTGGGTGTGCAGCACGTAGTCGGGGGTGTTCATGCCGCGTTCGGCCCAGCGGCTCAGATTGGGCATGAGTTCTTCGTCGAACCGGCTACCCACGGCCTGGCGGTTGGCTCGAATATAAGTACCCGGGATCCCTTCGACGGTGATGATCAGCAGGTTGCGCGCCGTGCCCGGGCCATCGAACAGCCGCTGGCCGTGCAGGTCGGTCTGGGTGAGGCCGGCAATGGCCAGTGGCGTGACGGGTGTTTCCCCCACGACCAGCACCTGGGCCCGCTGCTGCAACTGGCCCGCCGCCGCCGAGAGCAACTGGTGCGGCAGGTTGTATTGGCGCCATTGATCGGCCTCCGAGGGCGCGAGCTGCTGGCTGCCCCAATGCGTCGCCAGCAAGACCGCCGGCACGGCCCAGGCCTTGCGCGACAAGGCGGCGCCTTGACGCGTACCGAAGCAGACGGTAGCCAGCCAGGCGAGCAGGGCGCTCGCCAGCAGCCACGGCAACCAAGGCCTGGCCAGGGCGCCGCCGGTGGAGTTCTCCATGAACTGCGGATCGAACAGGTAGGTGAGGTCCGTCTGGTTGGGCAGGCGCCCGACCGCGCTGACCAGTTCGGCAGAGGCGATCAGCAGGCCGCCCCAGGCCAGTATCACGGGCAGCGCCAGCCACAGTGGCGCACGCTGCAACAGCAGCACCAGCAGGCTGCCGATCGCCAGGTCGGACAGGTACCCCAGCGGGTCGGACCAGCCCAGCAAGGCGCGTGCTGCCAGGGGAATGGCCAGCACCAGCGTGGCCAGGGCGAGCAACCGGGCGCGGGGGTGGCCAAGCATGTTTCTCACGTAAGCGTTCCTTCTTGCCATCAAATCGTCACATAAATGTGCCGAATGATATCAGGCCACGCCTACGCAGCGTCTGTAGGACAAAGCTGGTAACCAAATGACGGGCCCGCACGGCAGGCCCATTCAACTGGCAAGGTCAGAAGTAGTAGGGGAATTTCAGGCTGAAGGTGAAGTCCGGCGCGTCCTCGGTCAGGCCGATGGACAGGTTGGGCACGATGGTCAGGTTGTTGGAGGCGGCGAAGGTCAGGCCGACGTTGAAGTTCGCCGCGTTGTAGTCGCTGTTGGTGATCGACTGCCAGTCACCGCCGTCCTGCTTGATCTTGCTCTTGCGGGCGAACTGGTCGGTGACCGAGAACGACATGCTCATCTTCTCGTTCAGTGCGAATGCGATACCGCCACCGATCTGCCAGGAGTCGCCAAGTTTCACATCACCAGGTGTCTTGTTGTTGAGCGTTGGGTCGATGTCGCTGAACGAGTCCTTCATGTTGTAAGTGTAGGACAGGCTGCCGAACAGCACGGCCGGGTCGAAGGTCTTGACCAGCGAGATGCCTGGTGTGATCGCCCAGACGCCATTGCCGGTGGGAAGGCTCTCGGGCACGAACAGATTGTTGTTACTGGGGTCTGGCTGGATCAGCTTGATACCGTAGGGATCTTTGCCGGTCGGGGCCTTCACGCGCAGCGTCGCGACGGCGTCGGGCCAGTTTTCCGATTCATCGATGAACTTGTAGGCAACACCAAAGTTGACATCGCCGATCTCGGGGTCGCGAGTGACACTGGCGTCGGAGGCATTCTTGCCGGAGCCTTGCACACCGCCGGAGGAATAGGTGGACTCGCGATAGACGATCGGAACGTTGACGTCGAACTGCCAACGCTGGTCGACGTTGTAGCGTGCGGTCAGGTCCAGCGTCCAGACATCGGCCTTGATACGGTCGATGTTGATATTGCCAAGGAAGATCGAGTCCAGCGCCAGGAAACCGTTGAGCACCAGTGCCTGGGTGTCATAGCGCGAGTAGGTCAGTCCTGTTTCGACACTGAACTTGCCACCGCCGAAGAAGCCGCTGGCTTCGTCATACAGGTTGGACACGCTTTGTGCGGGCTCCGAGTCGTCCTTGAGCGACTGGCCATACGAGCTGCCGGAAGCGCCCGGTGCCCCCGAAGCCACAGTCTGCGCGCCCTTGGCCTTCTCCGCAGGGGACCGCACCAGGCGCTTGGGTGGCGCGGCTGCCGGTGTTTCCTCTACCTGGCGAAGACGTTGCTCCAACACCATCAGCGCGTTCTGTTGTGCCTCGTAGCGCTGCTTCAACTGGATGAGTTCCTGTTTCAGCGCTTCGACCTGCGGGTCCGTTGCCGCGTGCAGCAAACTGGCCGGAGCCAGGGTACTCAAACAGACAATAGCTCTGAGTGTTGACAATCGGTGCATGAGTTAGCCGTCCCTTCTGACTACAAAAGATGAGACTCAGCGTAGATCAGTATCCGGAAGTGCGTAGGCCTTTGAGCTGGTCAAGATTGGTGCCGACCGATCCAGCTGCCGCCGCACCGTCGCGCAACACGATATTCAGGGAGGTGAGGTTGTTCACCCGGTTGCCGGAACCCAGCAAGGTGGTGTTCTGCATCAGCCCGCCCTGGGCCAGGCGCTGCAGGCTGCTGCCCTGGTTGTTGCCGGCATCGATATTGAGTTGCAGCCCCGAATTGCTGGCGGAAACGCTCAGTGTGCCTGCGCCGTTGCTGCCCATCACCGTCGAGCCTGCTGCCAGAAGCTGGCCCTGAGGTTGCGTCGTGGGCGCCTCGTTGCCTTTGGTGACGTTGATGTCGACATTGTTCTGCGCCGCGTTGAAGTCGCCGGCGGCGCGCACGACCTGGGTGACGCCCTGGGTGGTGTTCAGGCCACTGCCACCGGTCACGCTGCCAGTCCCGCTGCTTTGCGACGAGGAGGCGCCATTGCCCTTCTCATTGATTATCGACACATAGAACTGCGGCGTGATGGTCGAATGCTGGATCTGCATCGAGGACGTTGCACCGATCACCTCGCCATTGGCGTTCTGCCAGGTGCTGGTCATGACGATGCCAAAACTGACGATGCGCCCCGGCAACACATAGCGGCCGCGCAGGTTGGCCAGCTCCTGATCCTTCAGTTCGATGGGCTTGAAGGTCTCTGCCTGGGTCGACAGGCTGGCGGCCAGGCACGCCAGTGCCAGCCAGATTCGCGTATTCATGGGATGCTCCCGGAGCGTGGTGCTCCTTTTCATCAGAAGAAGTCGCTGCGGATGAAGCCGAAATCGATCAGCTCAGCGTCTTGCACCGGGGTGAAGTTATTGATGCGGTTCTTGGCGGACAGCGGCAGCGGTGGGTCGAGCAAGGCATTGCTCTTGTCGTAGCCCTGGCCGATGACGGCGAATATGATGCCGTTCCAGCCCTTGACGAAGTCGTCGACCTTGAAGCGTTTGTGACCGAGTACCGGGTCACCGATATAGACCCAGCCTTTGTCGACCCGCTGCATGACCACGAAGTGCTTGTAGCCGCGGATGTCCATCAGGACCACCACGGGAATGCGGATGCTGTTCAAGGTTTCGGGGGCCACCCGGTAACCGCGGGCACGCATGCCGAGGCTTTCCACGTAGCGCTTCATGTCGAGCATGGAGAAGCCCTGGACCCGCACCAGGTCCTGGTCGGCATGTTCGAGCATGCCCTTGATGATGTGTTCTTCATCGACGTCGAGCCAATAGGCCTGACGCAGGATGGTGGCCAGCGCCGCGGCGCCGCAGCTGAAGTCGGTCTTCTGCTGGACCAGGTCGACGAATTTACGTTCGCGGATGCTTTGCACGGGCTTGTAGATCATTGCGCCACCCGGCAGCACCGACAGCGGCATCTGGGCGGCCTCGCTCACACTGGCCACGCAGAGCAAAAATACCAAGGCGATAATGCGCATTTTCCCTGTCCCCCCTGGTTCCCTCGTGAAGAAGGCCCCCCGAAGGGGGCCTCCAGGCCACGGCTGTTACATCGAGGTGTTGGAGATGGCCAGCGAGTTGCTCTGCTGGTTGCCCACACCGGCTGCCACGTTGACGCCCAGGTTGCCGCTGCCACCATTCACCGAACCGCTCAGGGTTGCAGTGTTGGTCACAGGGTTGGCCCAGCCGGTCGGGGTCAGCACTTGGAACGAGACGGAGTTGCTAAGCGAGAAGTCGCTAGCTTCGTTGTAGCTCTTCGAAATGCTGTCCGAAGACTGCGAGGCTTTCTCGCCGGATTTCTCGAAGGCCGAAGCGCTGGCTTTTTCCCATGCCGATTCGTGAGCTTTTTCGTACGAAGAATCGCGAGACTTGTCATAGGACGAGTCACGGCTGCGGTCATACGAAGAGCTGAACGACTTGTCGAACGACGAGTCACGGGACTTGTCATAGGACGAGTTGCTCGACGACTGGTGCGACTTGTCGATCGACGCGTCGATCGACGCGTTGAGCGAGGCATCGAACTCGGCGCTGCGAGAGCGGGTGAAGCGGCCGGCGGTTTCCGACGAAGAAGCACTGCCCGAAGCGCTGGCGTCGAGCGAGGCGTTCAGCGAAGCGCTAGACGACGAGCTGTGGTCGCGGCTGGCCGAGCCACTGGCATTCCAGCTGCTGGAGCCATTGGCATCCCAGTTGTTGGAGCCGCTGGCGCTGCTGCTGTGGGAGCCGCTGGCGTGGCTGCTGCTCGAACCGCTCGAGCTGCTGCTATGGGAGCCACTGGCGCTGCTGCTGCTGTTGCCCGCTACGCTGAAGCTGGAGCTGGAGCTCTTGTCGACACTGGCGTCGAACGAACCGCTACGCGAGGACGAACCGCTCTTCGTGGTGGTGAAGGTCAGCGTGTCCACACGGTAGGTGCGGTCGGCGTTGTTTTCCACTGTCAGGCCAGGGCCATTCTGGTTGGCGGAGGCAGTGGCGGTCGCATTACCCAATGGCGCGTTGCTGTTGGCAATGGCCATGGTGTTTTTCTGCTGGTTGAGATCACCACCGGCAATGTTGACACCCACGTTGCCGCTGCTGCCATCAGCCGAACCACTCATGACGGCGGAGTTCTGGGTAGACCAGTTGTAGACCTTGTTGTTGCTGCTGGTCTGGTCGACCTTGGCGGTTGCAGTGGCATTGCCGAAGACGAAGGCGTTGTCCCGGTCACCGAGATCGGAGCCGGCGTTGGCGATGGCGGCGGCGTTGTCTTGTTGGTTGCCGTTACCGGCCGCCACGTTGACACCGACGTTGCCGCTGGCGCCTGCGGCGGAGCTGCTCATCTCGGCATTGTTGAGGGTGCCTTCGTTCTTGATCTTGTTGTTGGTACTTCTTTGCACGTCAGTCGCCTTTGCAGTGGCGGTGACGCTCACCTTGGTTGGAGGTGGGTCATAGTGACCGTGGTGGTGACCACGCCGATCATTCTGCCCAGCTTGTACAGCAACAGCCATGACCGCAGCAATTGCGAAAACCAGAGGCTTGAGTGCCATCGAGGGTTTCATGGTGATTCTCCGTACTTTATTTTAGGTTAAGTGTTGTTCTTACCTGTTTGGGTCAATTGGCGACCCGTACGCTCAGGGTGTTAGCCGTCTGGTTCCCCACCCCGGCGCTCTGATTCAACTGAACCACCCCACGGCTACCGGTGAATGCCTGGTCACTGGTAGTGACTTGGCGATGGCCGGGTGCGAGGTCAGTCGGATCGGAGCTGTTGATCAGCGCCACGTTCTGTTGCAGAAGGACGCTGTCGTCGATGCTTTGCGGCTGGGCACTGATGCTGATGCGCAGTGCGTTGGCTTGCTGGTTGGCGGCACCCGCGCCCTGGTTGACACCCAGTGCGCCACTGCCGTGGCTGAACGAATCACCCTTGATGTTGGCCTGGGCGTCGACTGCGGGGTCGACCTGGCTGCGCAGCCGCTGGCGGATCTGGGTGCTGGCATTGGCGTCATGGCCAATGGCGAATGCCCTGGCATTGGCTTGTTGCTGCTGGTCGCCGGCGGCCTGGTTGACACCGACGTTGCCCTGGTACTGCGCAGCGGAGTTGTCGATGTTGGCGTTGTTGACCACTGGGCCCTGGGCAAAAGCCGACGCACTGCACAGCGCGGCCAGAATCAACACGGTGTGTTTCATGTTACTGGCCCCCGGTCAGGATATTCAGCGCGCCCATGCCCTTTTGCACGCCGGAGTTGACCATGTTGGAGATGCCGTTGCCGCCGGACCCGGCGCCGCGCCCTCCGGCCAGGTTGGGCAACTGGCTCTGGGTGCTGATGTTGCCGCCCAGGTTGTTGGTCTGCTGGGTGATCAGGGAACTGATGCCCGAGCCGCTGCTGATGCTGGCAAAGTCACCATCACTCAACTCGTTGGTCTGGGTGAGGATGTGCGCGGACGGGTTGGCGTTGGCGGTGGTCGGGTAGGGGTCGGGGGCCATGGGGCGGGTGGTGGCAATGCGCGGTTGCACATCGCGGGTGATGACGATGATGCCGTTGTCGGCGTATACGGGCACGCTCACGCCGCAGGCCAGTGCGCAACCGACCAGCAGGAGGCTGTTGATGCCTTTTTTCGGTGTCCTCACGATGGCAATTCCTTCTTCAGGTCGCTGGCCCTGCTCAGCGTTGCCGGGAAGAAAGCAGAAGGTGTGCCGGTTTTTGTTAATTCATGAAAATCAACGGGTTGCGTGGGAAAGGTGAGGGTGCCAGGAATCCGCTGTATCAGCGTTGAGACAGACGCTCGGGTAATTCGAGCCTGGAGGAGTGTTTACCCCCTCAAACGGGCTTGCGGGGCTGTTTCACCGGCGTGACACTTCAACCCCGAGCGGACGAGCGACGCCCAGTGACGGGCACTTAGGTGCACGGGGTGTGTCAGCGACTTAACACTCGGTGGCGCAATCCGGTGTTTTCCCATCGAGCAGGCGTTGCACGGCGCTCAAGGCCGCTGCGCTGCGGCGTGGCCAATCACCGCCTATGACCTGGTGAGGTTGCTGGTGGCGTTGCAACCAATAAAGGCTGTCGTCGAAAAACACCTGGCGCTGGCTCAGCTCGGGCTGGCAACGCTGGCCATCGCCCACCCAGTCGACGCCCACCGGGTCGAGCAGCAGGTGCAGGTCATAGCGGCGCTCGAGCAGCGCCTGCTCGATCCAGGCCGGACAGTCGCCGAACAGCGCCCGGCTCCACAGCAGGTTGCTCAACAGGTGGGTATCGAGAATCAACAGTTCTGGCCGATGGGCGCGGGCGTTGTCCTCCCAGGCCAGCTGGCCGCGGGCGATGGCGGGAATGTCGGCGTAACAGGTATCGCGGCCTTGCTCGTCGATGAAGTGGCGAACGTATTCGCCGACCAGCTCGCCGCCGAAGTGCGCCTGGATCTCGCCACTGAGCCAGCTCTTGCCGCTGGACTCAGGGCCACACAGCACCAGGACCTTCATGCGCCGGCCAGCGCCGGGTCACGGCGCCACTCCAGCCAGCCGCGTACGGCGATGAGGGTGAACAGGGCGTACAAGGCTGCGGTGAGGTACAGGCCCTTGTACAGGAACAGGCCGACGAAGATCACATCCACCACCACCCACAACGCCCAGCACTGCAGGCGCTTCTGCGCCATCCACAACTGCGCCACCAGGCTGAAGCCTGTCAAAGCAGCGTCTAGCCAGGGTTGCGCGGCATCGGTCCAGTGGGCCATGGCCGCACCCAGCAGCAGGCTGCCCAGCAGGCCCACACCCAGCCCGCCGAAGACCTGCGCAAGCCCGAGGCTGGAAACCTGGCGGGCATCCTCGACGCGGTCGGGGCGGGTCCACTGCCACCATCCGTAGAGTTGCAATACCGCGTAGACCAGTTGCAGGAGCATGTCCGAATACAGCTTCACCTCATAGAAGATCCAGCTGTAGAGCACCACCATCACCAGGCCGATGGGCCAGCACCAGGGGTTTTGCTTGACGGTAAGCCAGACGGCGATGACGCCAAGCGCGGCGGCGAAGAGTTCGAGGCCGGACATCGGCGTTCCTTGGAGAGAGGAGAGGGCGGGATGCTACAAGCTTCAAGCCACAAGCTTCAAGCCACAAGCGTCGGTGGCAAGTGCTTCGCAGGTGAGCCCGCTCCCCCCCAGGCCACGCCAGACCCAAGCCTTGCGCGATCCCTGTAGGAGCCGGCCTTGCCGGCGAACACCGGCAAGGCCGGTGCCCGCTTCGCGGTAGTACGGGATTGTCTAAACCCTGAACTGGCGCAGCAACTGCTCCAGCTCTTCGCTCAACCGCGCCAGTGCGGCACCGGCATCGCTGGACTGGCGCGCCGCCTCGGCGGTCTGTTGCGACAGGTCGGCGGTTTCGGTCACGTTGCGATTGATTTCCTCTACCACGTGCGATTGCTGCAGGGTGGCGCTGGCAATGGAGGCGTTCAGCGCGCCCAGGTTGCCCAGGGCCTGGCTGATGGCGTCGAGGCTGGTGCCCGCTTCGCGAGCCTGCTCGACCGTCTGGCGCGAGGCTTCACTGCTGGTGTCGATGGCCTTCACCGCCGCCTCCGACTGCCCCTGCAGGTGCTCGATCATGGTCTGGATCTCGGCGGTCGACTGCGCGGTACGCTGGGCCAGCAGGCGCACCTCGTCGGCGACCACGGCGAAGCCGCGGCCTTGTTCGCCGGCCCGGGCCGCCTCGATGGCCGCGTTGAGGGCGAGCAGGTTGGTCTGCTCGGCGATCGAACGAATCACTTCGAGCACACCACCGATCTTCGTGCTGTGGCTGGCCAGTTCGCGGATGACCTGGACCGCCTGGTCGATGGTCGCCGAGAGCCGGTCGATCTGCTGCAGGCTGCCGTGGATTGCCTGCTGGCCGTGATCGACCTGCTGCTGGGCGTTGCGCATCTCGCTGGCGGCTTGCTCGGCATGCTTGGCCACATCGTGCACGGCGTAGGTGACCTCGTTGACAGCCGTGGCCACCTGGTCCATCTGCAGCGACTGCTGGGCACTGCGGGCCTGGGCGGAGCCGGCATTGTCGCCGACGTGGCTGGCCGACTCGGCCAGGGCGTGGGCGGCGCCTTGCAACTGACCGATCACGCCCTGCAACTTGCCGTTGAAGCGATTGAAGTGCTCACCCAAGTGAGTGATCTCGTCGCGGCCGTGGGTATCCAGGCGGCGGGTCAGGTCGCTCTCGCCGCTGGCGATGTTGCCCATGGCCTGCACCGCCTCCTGTAGCGGTTGGGCAATGCTGCGGGCGATGAGCACCACCAGCAGGGTCATCAGCAGGGCGATGCCCAGGCCCACCAGCGAGGCGTCGCGCAACTGGCGACCGAATTCAGCCTGCACATCGTCGACATAGACGCCCGAACCGATGATCCAGCCCCAGGGCTTGAACAACTGGATATAGGAGGTCTTGGCCACGGGCTCGCTGGCCCCTGGCTTGGGCCAGCGGTAATCGACCGGCCCGGCGCCCTGGCTGCGGGCGAGGGCGACCATCTCGTTGAACACGGCGAAGCCGTCGGGATCGCGGATGGCGGAGAGGTCCTGGCCATCGAGCTTGGGGTTGGCCGGGTGCATGACCATCCGCGGGGTCAGGTCGTTGATCCAGAAATAATCGTTCTGGTCGTAGCGCAGGCCACGTACCACGGTAAGCGCCTGTTGCTGCGCCGCCTCGCGGCTGAGCGTGCCGGCGGCCTCCAGGCCTTGGTAATAGGCCAGCACGCCGGCGGCGGTCTGGACCACGTGGCGGGTTTTCTCGGCCTTGGCCTGATACAGGTCGCCATGGATCTGGCGCAGCATCAAAAGCCCCAGTACCACCAGCATGGCCACGGCGACCAGCAGGATCAGCCACAGGCGGCGGCTGATCGACATCGACCTCAGGGTCTTCATGGTGCATTACTCCGGTGTTTTTCTTTTTATCCAAGGCATCCAAGCATGCTTTGCCGGCAGGCCCTACTCGACCAACGGCTAAGTGCCCGCCGAGAGAATCCGTGTTGCAGGTAATGCAAGCCTTCAAAGGGGCGCTCTGCTAGGATTTCGGCCGTGCCAGATGAAACCTTTAGTCCACTGAACGTTTCAGCTGGCTTTGCGACCACCTGTCGCTGTAAAACAGCCTCGCCTTCCATGGCACGCACATGCAAATCAAAAACAAGGGGCCTGCCACCGGCAGCGCTCCACTGGGGGAATGATGGATTTTTGGAGTGCCTTGCAGGCAATCATCTTGGGCGTGGTCGAGGGCCTGACGGAGTTCCTGCCGATTTCAAGTACCGGGCACCAGATCATCGTCGCTGACTTGATCAACTTTGGTGGTGAGCGCGCCATGGCGTTCAACATCATCATCCAGCTCGGCGCCATCCTCGCCGTGGTATGGGAGTTCCGCCGCAAGATCTTCGATGTGGTGCTGGGGCTACCCACCCAGGCACCTGCCCGGCGGTTCACCGCCAACTTGCTGATCGCCTTCTTGCCGGCGGTGGTGCTGGGTGTGCTGTTCGCCGACCTGATCCATGAATACCTGTTCAACCCCATCACCGTGGCGGCGGCCCTGGTGGTCGGCGGGGTGATCATGCTGTGGGCGGAGCGTCGTCAGCACCGCATCGAGGTCGACCATGTCGACGAGATGAGCTGGCACCACGCGTTGAAGATCGGTTTCGTCCAGTGCCTGGCGATGATCCCGGGGACCTCGCGTTCCGGCTCGACCATCATTGGTGGCCTGCTGTTCGGTTTGTCGCGCAAGGCCGCCACCGAGTTTTCGTTCTTCCTGGCCATGCCGACCATGGTCGGGGCGGCGGTCTATTCGGGCTACAAGTACCGCGAACTGTTCCAACCGGGTGATCTGCCGGTGTTTGCCCTGGGCTTCGTGGTGTCGTTCATCTTCGCCATGATCGCCGTGCGTGGGCTACTCAAGTTCATCGCCAACCACAGCTACGCGGTGTTCGCCTGGTACCGGATCGCCTTTGGCCTGCTGATCCTGGCAACCTGGGAGTTCGGTTGGGTCGACTGGTCGACGGCGCACGGCTGATGGCGCGCGGGCAGGAAGGCGTGCGCAATGCACGCCTGAAGCTACTGGTACTGGCTGGGTTATGCCTGTTGCCGGTGCTGGGCAGCCTCAAGATGGGCTTGAGTGGCCAGTCCTGGGTACCTTTGGCATTGTATCCGGCGGTGAGCCTGGTCAGCCTGCTGCTGTACTGGCAGGACAAGCAGCAGGCGCGTACCCAGGCCTGGCGAACCCCGGAAAAGGTGCTGCATGCGAGCGAGCTTCTGGGTGGCTGGCCGGGGGCACTGCTGGCGCAGCAGCTGTTCCGGCACAAGACCCGGAAGGTGTCGTATCAGGCTGTGTTCTGGGGCATCGTGTTATTGCACCAGGTGTTCTGGGCCGACCATCTGCTGCTGGATGGGCGCTGGTTGGGGCGCCTGGTGTAATGCCCAGGCTTGGCGTGTTCCCTGTAGGCGCCGGCCTTGCCGGCGAACCAGACGACGCGGACGATGGCACCGGCTATACCGGTGTTCGCCGGCAAGCCGGCCCCTACAGCAACATCCCCACCTGCAGGCGCTTGGGTAGCCGCCGCACCACCAGTTGGTGCGAGCGGCGCAGCAGGTCGCTGAGCTCCTCGCGGCCCATGGGGTAGGGGCGCGCCATGCTGATCCACTTGGCCCTCGCCAGATAGGGAGCCGGGCTTATGCCCGGGCGATCGCAGTAACCCAGGAACAGCTCGTCGGCAACCTTGAACGCCAGCCCGTCACCGTTGAGCCCCTGTATCGCGAACATCTTGTTGCCCGCCACCGAGAACACCCGGATCCCGCCCCACTTATAGTCTTCCTGTGCCCCAGGCAGGCCCAGGCAATACGCCGCGACTTGTTCTTCGGTCATCCTTTTCTCAGACATAACGCTCTCCACAGGCTTCGAACGAGGCGGCCAGGTGGTCGATCCACACCCTGACCGCAGGCAGTAATCCACGCCGGTGCGGGTAGACCGCTTGCAGGTAGCCGCCCGGCAGTGACCAGTCCGGCAACAGGCGAACCAGCTCGCCGCGTTCCAGCTCTTGCTCGCAGAACATGCTCGGCAGCGCGGTGAAGCCCAGGCCCGCGCGCACCGCTGCGTTGCGCACGACAAAGTCGTCGATGGCCAGGCGGGGCTCCAGGGCGACATCCTCCTGGCGCCCGTTGGGGCCGAACAAGCGGAAATGCACCAGGCGGTCGGCCTCAGCCGCACCCAGCACGGGTAGCGACGCCAGTTCGGACGGTTCGCGGATGTGATCGGCGAAGCCCGGCGCGGCCACCAGTTGCATCTGTGCCTGGCGCAGGCGACGGGTGACCAGGGCCGGGTCTTCATCGCCCAGGTCACGCACCCGCAGCGCCACGTCAATGCCTTCCGAGATCAGGTCCACTCGACGATTGAGCAGCACCATGTCCAGTTGCACCAGCTGGTATTGGGCGAGAAAGCGGCTGATCACGTCCGGCAGGAAGGCATGGGCCAGGGCCACCGGGCAAGACACTCGTAACCGGCCACGGGGCTCGCTGGACATGCTGGCCACCACTTCGTCGGCCATTTCTGCTTCCAGCAACATGGCCTGGCAATGGTGCAGGTAACGCTCGCCCACCGCCGTGAGCTTGAGTTGCCGCGTGGTGCGTTGCAGCAGGCGCGTGCCCAGGCGCTCCTCCAGCTCGGCGATGCGCCGCGAAAGGCGCGATTTCGGGATGCCCAGCTGGCGCCCGGCGGCGGCGAAACCACCGGCTTCAACCACTCGCGCGAAGTAGAAGAGGTCGTTGAGGTCTTGCATATGACAATCCAATTGTTCCATCAGTGGAACAATCTAACGCATTTTTGCCATCTTATCAGTCATTCGGTGTATCGATAGGATTCTCCCCATCGTGATCGCCCACCGCCGCGGTCTTCTTTCACAGGAGAGTCCCATGAAACTGTTGCATATCGATTCGAGCATCCTGGGCGACAATTCCGCCTCCCGTCAGCTGAGCCGTGAAGTGGTCGAGGCCTGGAAAGCCGCCGAGCCTGGCATTGAGGTGGTCTACCGTGACCTGGCCGCCGACGCGATCAGCCACTTCTCCGCCGCCACCCTGGTGGCCGCCGGCACCCCCGAGGAAGTACGTGATGCCGCCCAGGCCCATGAAGCCAAGCTCAGCGCCGAAACCCTGGAAGAGTTTCTGGCCGCCGACGCGGTGGTGATCGGTGCGCCGATGTACAACTTCACCGTGCCGACCCAGCTCAAGGCATGGATCGATCGCGTCGCCGTCGCTGGCAAGACCTTCCGCTATACCGAAGCCGGCCCTGAAGGCCTGTGCGGTGACAAGAAGGTGATCCTGGTTTCCACTGCTGGTGGCCTGCACCACGGCCAACCGACCGGTGTCGGTCACGAAGACTTCCTTAAAGTGTTCCTTGGCTTCATCGGGATCACCGACCTGGAGATCGTTCGTGCGCACGGCTTGGCTTATGGCCCGGAGCAGCGCGCCAAGGCCATCGACGCCGCCCAGGCGCAGATCGCTGGCGAGCTCTTCGCCGCGGCCTGATCGACCTGGCGAAAAAAGCCGATCGTCGCCGCAAGGTGCCGGTCGGCTTTTTTTCATGCTTTTTTCATGCAGGGTGGGTGAAACCGGTTCTAAGCTGGCGAGTACGTCCGCCATGCGGGCGTGGGAGCGCCTGCGCATGAATAGATTCCTCACCTTGATCACCTGTGTGCTGTTCGGCAGCCTGATGGCCCAGGCCGACGCGGCGCCGTGGGTAGCCGGGTTGCATCGGCTCAGCCTGACTGACCCGGTGGATGCCCGGCCCATGCAGGCGCTGGTGTTCTACCCATCCAGCGGCGAAGCACGTCCCGTGCGTATCGAAGGGTATCAAACCCGGGTCGCAGAAGAAGCACCGGTGGCCATGGGGCAGTTTCCCTTGCTGGTCATCTCCCACGGCAACGCTGGCAGCCCGATGGCCCTGCATGACCTTGCCAATGGCCTGGCACGGCAGGGGTTCGTGGTGGTGGCGGTGGTCCACCCCGGTGACAACGGCCGCGACCATAGCCGGCTGGGTACCCTCAGCAATCTCTACGGTCGCCCCTTGCAGATCAGCGCCGCTATCACGGCGGTGCGTACGGACAAGCTGCTGGCACCTTATCTGAACGATGGCAAGGTTGGCGTGATCGGTTATTCCGCAGGCGGTGAAACGGCCTTGATCCTGTCGGGCGCCCGGCCCGACCTGGAGCGCCTGCGCCGCTACTGCCAGGAGCGCCCCACGGATGCCGATGCCTGCAAGACCCACGGCGTGCTGATCGCCGACCACAGCGAGCTGGCTCCACGGGCCGACCCGCGCGTAGGGGCGGTGATGCTGATGGCGCCGTTGAGCCTGATGTTCGGTCGTCATGCCCTGGCGAGCGTGCACGTGCCCGCGCTGATCTACAGCGGTGACAACGACCAGTTGCTGGCGCTCGAGCACAATGCCGATGCGCTGGCGCGCAAGTTACCGGTCACGCCGGACTACCGTTTGCTCGCCGGTGCCGGGCATTTCGTGTTCATGGCTCCCTGCGATGATGACCAGCACCTGCGCATGCCCGCGCTGTGCAAGGACGCCGACGGCGTCGACCGCCGCCATATTCATCGCTCGCTGCGCAGCGAGACCACGGTGTTCTTCAGCCAGGCGCTGGGCGCTCCGGAGCCGGCCGAGCGCTCAGCCGCGACGGGCCAGCAGCAGGGTCAGGGCCACCCCTGACAGCGCCAGCAGGGCGGCGACCGCGAAGATCGAGGCGTACCCTAGGTGCACGGCAACCGCTCCCATCAATGGGCCCGCGATGGCCAGGGCCAGGTCGAAGAACACCGCGTAGGCGCCAAGCCCGGCGCCTCGGCTGCTGCTGGGGACTTGTCGGATCGCCTCCACACCCAGGGCGGGGTACACCAGCGACAGCCCGAACCCGGTCAGCCCGGCACCCAGCATCGCCCACAGCGGCGAGGGCGCCAACCACAACAAGGTCAACCCCAGCACTTCGGTGGTCATGCAGGTGACCGCCACGTTGTAGCCACCGAAGCGGTTGACCGCATTGACGAACAGTAGCCGCGACAGGATGAAGCACAGACCGAACGCGCTGAGGCACCAGGCTGCGCCAACCCAGCCACGCTCGAGGTAGTAGAGCGTGATGAACGTAGTGAGGGTGCCGTAGCCGATCGAAGCCAGGGTCAGCCCCAGACCGCAAGGCGCAACCCGGCCGAATGCCGACCAGAATGGCAAGCGCTCGCCGCGGAGCACCTGGGCTTCAGGGCGGGTGCGCAGCACCAGCAGGGCCACCGACGCCAGCGCCAGCAGGACCGCCCCCAGCACCGCGAAATCCAGGCTGCCCACCAGCAGCACGCCTGCCGGTGCGCCGATGGCGATGGCGCCATACGAGGCAATGCCATTCCACGAGATCACCCGTGCGGTATGTTCAGGCCCCACTTGGCCGATTCCCCAGCTCAAGGTAGCGACGCCGATCAGCCCCTGGGCGACGCCCAGCAGCAAGCGCCCGGCCAACAACAGCACCAAGCTCACCCAGGGCAAGGCTAGGGCCCAGGCCGAGAGCGACGTCAGCACGCCGCAACCGGCGATGCCGTACAACCCATAGCGAATGGCCCGCTTGCCGCCCAGGGTGTCGGCGACCCGGCCGGCGAATGGGCGGCTGACCAGGGTGGCGAGGTACTGCAGGCCGATGGTCAGGCCGGCGACGACCGCACCGAAACCCAGTTGGTCATGCACATGGCCAGGCAGCACTGCGATCGGCAGGCCGATGCAGAGGAAGGCAATGAAGGTATAGAAGACGATGGCGAGAATCTGCAGCGTGATGCCGGAGGTGGGCTGTTGCGCGGTCATGGGCTCGTTCGCGGGCAGGCGGTGGGGCGTGGCGCCATGATGGCCGCTGCGTAGAGAAAAAGGAAGCAGGCTAACGAATAACCCGTGTAACATCCGCGCCCTGCAGGAGCCAGCCTTGCTGGCGAACACCAGTGCAGCCGGTGCCAGGCACCAGGTCGCCTGATTCACGGCTGAAGCCGCTTCTACAGAATGGACTGCCCCGAGATGTCAGGGCTGCCGTTCGGCAACGGCCCTGAGCGTTCTGAGCGTGACGACCGGGGCGTCGACCACGAACCGATTGGCCAGCCAGCCCGGGACATCACCCGCCGGGTCGGCCTGCAGTTCGTAGGTCACCTCGGTCAGGCGTTCACCCAGAGGCTTCATGACCCATTCGCCCCGCAGATGACGCACGCGGATCAGGCCCGGTTGTTCGGGCAGCCTGCCAGGCTCGGCGCTCAGATGGCGTACCAGCGAACCGTTGTCCAGGCGCTCGGTGCGCACTTTCAGCACGATGTCCCGTGGCAGGGTCGGCCACGGTAGGTTGGTGGTCAGGTAGACCCAGGTGCTGTCACCTTCGACATCGAGCAGGCGCATCTGGTCGCAGGCATACAGCCATTTGCAGGCCACCCGCAGGTTCTCCTGCAGGTCGGTGAGGGTGCGTATGCTGGCCTTCATGGTACTGACACCCCGGAACTGCTGGTAGGGCGATGCGGCGACGGCACTCAGGTAGACACGGATGCCTTCACGGTCGTAGGCCAGGTTCCAGGTATCGGCGGCCAGGGCGGTGGCTGACAGCAGCAAGGCGGCGAGCAGGGGGGAGCGGTTCATGGCCGGTACCGCGCGGGGGGAGGGGATGAGTGGCCAGTATGCGCGGCAAGTGGGTGGGTTGCCACGGGGAGAGGCTCGCCGGCAAGCCGGCTCCTGCGGGAGACGGCTTGCCGGCGAAGAGGATCAGCGCTGCGGGTTGAGCGTCAGGTGCACGTGGCGGTTGACGTCCTTGTACAGCAGGTAGCTGAACGGGCCCGGGCCACCGGAGTAGCAGGCCTGCGGGCAGAAGGCGCGCAGCCACATGAAGTCACCGGCCTCGACCTCGACCCAGTCCTGGTTCAGGCGGTACACCGCCTTGCCTTCCAGAACATAAAGGCCGTGCTCCATGACGTGGGTTTCGGCGAACGGAATCACGCCGCCTGGCTGGAAGGTCACGATATTGACGTGCATGTCGTGGCGCATGTCGGCCATGTCGACGAAACGGGTGGTGACCCAGCGGCCCTCGGTGCCTGGCATTTCGATGACAGTGGCGTTGTCGCGGTGGGTGACGAACGACTCGGGTACCGGCAAGCCTTCGACTTTCTGGTAGTGCTTGCGCAGCCAATGGAAGGTGACGTTGGCCTTGCTGTTGTTGCGCAGGCTCCAGTCGGCGCCGGGGGCGAGGAAGGCGTAGCCGCCCGGTACCAGGGTGTGGTGCTTGCCTTCGACGGTGATGTCGATCTGGCCTTCGACCACGAACAGCACCGCTTCGGCGTTCGGGTCCAGCTCAGGGCGCTCGCTGCCGCCTTCGGGAGCGACTTCGACGATGTACTGGGAGAAGGTTTCGGCGAAACCGGTCAGCGGGCGGGCGATGACCCACATGCGCATCTTGTCCCAGAACGGCAGGTGGCTGGTGACGATGTCACGCATCACGCCCTTGGGGATGACGGCATAGGCTTCGGTGAACATGGCACGGTCAGTCAGCAGCTCGGTTTGAGCCGGGTGCCCACCGTGGGGGGCGAAGTAGGAAGGTTTCGACATGAACGGTCTCGACTTGTTGTTCTCTCCCCATGCCTTTCTCCACACCGGCCGGTGCGTGCAGGGGAGGCGTGGACAGCATAAGAGCCCGCTCGTGGCATCTACAAATTAAATGTTGAAATACCCGGTATTTGATTTTTGAATTTCTGAACCGGGTGGGCTGAAGGAGCACCGCCGCCTGGGCACGCTACTGCAAGCTTCGGGCGATGGCCGCTCTGGCTTGCTGGCGGCGGTGTCTACGTCATTACCTTGTCTCGGAAATAAGCTGTTCACTTTCGGCGGCGCCTTGGCCGAACACCCAAGCCACTCGCCAAAAGAGAACGTATTTCCGAGACAGGACACTAGTGCTTTTTGTGGCTATTCAACTGGCGTTGCTCAAGGCGATTGAGCGTTTTTCCTAATTCGCCCAAGCGTGCCATGGTCCGGTTGAATTGGTCTGTATATTCTGAACGTGTAAGAATATATGGCATCAGGCGCTTGGTTGTTTCAATGCCTATGTCTGACGCATGCTCAGGGCCGTCCGCGCTGACCACCTCCCACGTCCCGTTAATTTTGGTCACTGGTTTTCCGAGGTTTTCGAATGCGGTTGTAAATTCATCGTTGATGCTCTCCAGTACATTTCTTGTTTTATCCAAGCTTTTTCTCGCCTGCTCAAGGAGGTCCTCTTTCGTAAGCGCTCCTGCTTTGCTGGCATCGAGAGCGATATTTTTTAGAGTGCTTATTGATATGGCGGGAGCCGGTACAGCCTGGTCAGCCACTTGTACGACAAGGTCCATAGCCCTGTTTGTCATGTAATCTGCTCCTATGTCTGCGATATTTTCCTTGGTGATGAAACTTTCCACCTTGGTTCCGATTAGCGCTCTGAAGCCCTTCGATTTGGTTTGTATGTTTTCTGCAGTGTTCAGGTCCGGGGTTATTGCAGGGGGCGGTATGGCGACGTTAACGGCCAAGCCAGTGACTGTGCGTGCTGTCACAGCAGCAGGCACGCCCCCAATTATTAGAGCCGGCACCGAAACCAAAAAAGACAAGATGGACGAGACTGCGGCTGTGGCCGCGTTTTCAATAATGCCGAAGGCGATATGCTTACGCTTGGAGCGGATGAAGTCATTCAGCTCGTACTCGGCGTTTTGGATAATGTTTCGTGCCCCCACAATGGCATTGAATACATTCATTACGTCCTCTCTGCTTGCTGCTAACCGAGTGGTGCGCATCAATTTGTCCATGGCGCGGAGTTGCAGGGCTTTTTCATCCGATTCCTTGTCGTCTGCCAGCCCAAGCAAGTCCTTGGATGTTATTGGGTTGTTTCCGACCATGCGGTATAGATTCAGCCCGTCCACCGTCCCTGCCGGGTCCGCACTCAACCAACGCCCCAACCAAGGCTGGTAATAGCGATACCCGTAGTAATACAGCCCCGTCGCATCCCGCTCCTTGCCGGAATAGCGCACGGTCTTGTACTTCGCTTCCACAGTGTTGTGCGGCAGCCACACCGCCGTCTCGCCGTAGGGGTAGTACTCCTCCTGGCTGATGAGGTTTGCGTCTTTGTCCAGCTCCAGCCCGACGCTGCCGATCAGGTCGGTATAGCTGTAGCGGATCGAATCGTTGCCCATGCCGGGGGGCAGGCCGGTTTCCCAGTGCAGCACTCGCACCTGGGCGCTGCCAGCGGCACCGACGATGATTTCGTGCCGCGACGATTCCTTGGTCGTGCCGCTGTATTGGGTGCGTAGTTCCAGCCCCGGCAGGTAGAGCACGTGGCTGTGGCGCACGGTTGCGGAGGTCAGGTCCGTGCGACGCTTGACGACTCGCTGGCTGCGGGCATCGTAGCGGTAGGTCTCTTCATCGGCCGCCAGGCTGTTACGGGCGATCAGCACGGCCCGCGCCAACTCGCCCCGGCTGGTCCACTCCAGCAGCTGGGCCGCCTGCAACTGGCATTGATTGCCCGCCGCGTCGAAGTACGCATCGACCTGTGCCGGGTCTTCCGTCACCTCCTTGGCCACGGCGCGGTTGCTGCGGTCGGAGACCCGTCAGTTCGATCGTATATCCGTTGGGCGGGTCTTGTGGGTTGTGCTTGAGGTGGGTCAGGTTGCCGCCACGGTCATAGTGGTAGTGGCGCACATAGTTGACGAGGGTGCCGTCGGTGGAGATGGGCGGGAGGGTGATCGGGCGATTTTTCTGGTGTTGCTTGGCAATGTCGCGCAGTTCGCGGCCAGTGGCGCTGGCCAGTTGGTACAGGGTGTCGTAGGTGTAGTGGTGCTCGGGGTCGACTTTCTGGTTGCGGTAGAAGCGTGTCGCCTCCGCGTCATTGTGCAGGTGGATCACATTGCCCACCGGGTCGTAGGCGTAGCGCAGGTCTTGCAGGCGCTTGGCATCGGTTGGCCGCACCGCCAGGATGTGGACGAGGCGCTGGGTGCGGGGTTCGTAGGTGAACGTGGTGACCACGCCGTTGCCATGTTCTTCGCGCAGTTTCTGGCCAGCGGCCGAGTACTCGATGGACACGAGAATGGCTTGCTCGGTGCCACCGTTGACGGTGAGCCAACTGCCGGTCAGTTGCCCGGCGATATCGTAGGCCAGACGCTGCCGGTGCCCGCGGGCGTCGGTCTGTTCGAGCAAGGTGCCGTTGGCGTCGAAGCGGCCCTGAGTGGTGTAGGCCTCCGGTGCCAGCAGCCGTTCCCATGCCGTTTCGTCCGCCCCTTGCCAATCGGCTTCGTCGTCGGTGGCGAGCAACTGGCGTGTCGATGCCAGCGGCAGGCCGGTCAGAGCGACGCTGTCGGTGCCAAGACGGCCGGCGGTATCGTAATGACGGACAGGCAGGCCCGCCAGGTTATGGTTCTTGCTGGCCTGGTCGGTGCCGGCCCAGACGAAGCGCTCGGCGACGCGAGGTGTTTCGGCGAGTGGGCCTTCAGTGACTGTCAACGGCCGCCCCGCGAGTGGCGCCGGTTCGTAGTGGTGATAGCGAATGACGTCATTGGCGCTGAGGTGCATCAGCGGGCGTCCGGCGATATCGTTCAGCGCGAGGGCGCGGCCAGCGTCGACAGTGTCAGTGCACAGCATTTCACCGGCCAAGGACAGCTGATAGGTGAAGTTGGGGGCGGGCAGGCGAGGGTCGATGCTTTCGACGGGATGGCCGAACGCATCGAACCGGTGGCGGGTGATGCGCTCATCGATGTCAGCGGGGGTATACGGATGGCGCTGGTAGACGACCTGGCGCACGGCCAGGCCGCGGTTGTCGCGAACTGCCACCGTTGGTGTTCTGTGATGCAGTGAGTGATCTGGGGTTTTCATCCTGGTCTCCTTGCTCCTGCCGCTGTGATGGCGGCAGACCTATAAGGTTAGTCGATACATCCCCCTGCAAGAGCCGACCTGCCAACGAACAAGGTTGTCCATTAATGCCGGGTCATGACACCCAGTCTCTTCGACAAATTTTTCACATCACCTTGCTAGGATCACCAGCTCTTCGAAGGAGTCGATTCGATGACGCAAATCCTGCGCAGGCGAGCTGTCCGCCTGGCCCTGGCCACCACGGCTGGCCTGGTGGCCAGTACCTTGGGCTTCTTTGCCTGGCAGAGTTTCTACCCGGTACAGGCCGCCAACGGCTGGGAGGTGCAGGTGCTGCACAACTCGGTGACGCGCGCCGCCTCGTTGTTACCCCTGGCCGACGGTAGCCTGCTGGTCAGCCGTGAGCTCAATGGCGGCAAGGGCAGCATCCTGCAGATCAGCGCCACCGGTGAGCGCGTGGTGGTTCTCGAGGGCCTGTCCAAGCCGGATGGCATGGTGGCGGTTGACGGCGGCTGGGCGTTCAGCCAGGAAGTGGGTGGGGCGCCGGTCAGCCTGTCGCGCAATGGCCAGGTCTCGACACTGTTCGACGGTAACAATGTCCAGGGCCTGTTCAACGATGGCGATTACCTCTATGCCATCGAAGACCGCAAGGGTGACGGGCGGTTGATGCGCTACGACTGGCGCAGCGGCCAGCTTGATGTGCTGCGCGCCGGCCTGACCGAGACCGAAGGCCTGACACGCTGCGCCGACGGGCGCCTGCTGTACACCGAGAAGGCCACCGGCAAGATCCGTGCGCTCAGCGCGGACGGAAACGACCCGGTGGTGGTCGAGGGTTTGCGCAACCCCACCTTCCTGCTGTGTGACCAGAGAGGTCTGTGGATCAGCGAGGACTCCACCCACCGTGCGCGGCTGCTACGCATCGATAGTGATGGTTCGCGGCATGTGGTGTTGAGCTACCTGAAGGCGCCCCAGGCCATCGTGCCCGACGGACAAGGTGGCTACTTGCTGGCCGAGGGGGGGCGTGATCGTGTGTTGCGATTGAGTCCATCCGTTTCGCAAAACACGGCCGAGGTTGAAAGTGGCAACGGTGAGCCAGAGGCCTGAGCCTTGCGGTCGGGCGGTTCGCCAGCAAGGCTGGCTTCTACAGGGGCAGGTGGCGCGCTCAAGGCAGGTGCTGGGCCACCAGTAGCAGGGACTGCGGCACCGGGCTTTGTGGGTGCTGTGGCTCCTGCAGCTCGACCAGGCTGAACCCTGCCATTTCCAGTGCCTTCAACCAGCTGGACAACGTGCGGAAATACCAGGGCATCGGTTCCCAATCACCTGCAAGGCCAGTGAATGACTCCTCCCGCCAGCCATCCTGGTAATCGTCGCCTGCCACGGCCCAGGGGTGAAGGGTCTGGATCAGCAGGCTGCCACCGGGCTTGAGCAAGCCATGCAGCGCCGTGAGCAGGGGAATGATGTCTTGCTGCAGCAGGGCGAAGTTGGCGCAGATCAGGTCATAGTCGCGGCCAATGTCAACTTCGCCCTTGGCCAATTGCGCATAGCTGGCCAGGTGCACGCTTGGCGAACCCGCCACCCGGGCGGCGTCGACGAGTGTCGCTGCGCCATCCACCCCGACAGCTTCCACCCCGCGATCAGCCAGGGCCCGCAGCAGCCAGCCTTCGCCGCAGCCCAGGTCGAGGACACGGCCCGGCTGACGTGCGAGCAGCGCAACGAGGATTGCCTGGTCGGTGACCTGCCGGCGTGATTCGATGGCGCCGGAGCGCACGGCATCGATCCAGGCGGCTGCATTGAGCCGCCAGCTGGGTAGCAGGGTGTTGTCGGAGGTGGTCATAGTCGGGGCCGCCAGGTTGGGGTGGGTTGAGGATAGAGCAGATTCGCCCTTGTGCCTGTGAGCCTTTGCTCGGCACACTGGCGCTCCTTCGCGAAGGAGCGGCGCATGGCACTTTCGACAACGGATTTCACCACCCGGCTGCTGCTCGATGCCGAGATCGGCCCAGGCATGCGGGTACTCGATGTGGGCTGTGGCAAGGGCGATGTGACCTGGCTGCTGGCCAGGCTCGTGGGGCGAGACGGCGCGGTGGTCGGGGTCGACCAGCAGGTCGAGGCGCTCGCCTGTGCCAGCCAGCGCGAAGCGCCCGCAGGCGCTGCGACACCGATGTTCATCACGTGTGATCTGTACGCGCTGCCGGATAGCCTCGGGTTGTTCGACGCCATTGTTGGTCGTCGGGTACTGATGTACCAGGCGGAGGGGGTGAGGGCCTTGCGTGCATTGGCCCGGCATCTGCTGCCGGGCGGGGTGATGGTGTTCCAGGAACACGATGCAACGCTGGCACCTGTCTGCCTCGAACCGTTCCCGCTGCACCGCAAGGCTCAACAATGGCTGCAACGCATGCTCGCGCTCGAAGGGGCGGACCTGCACATCGGTTTCAACCTGCAGCGCCTGTTCAGTGAGGCGGGGCTTGCCGTCGAGGACCTGCGCGCCGAGTTGCTGGTACAGGCACCCGATCAACCCTACGCCTTGGGCGATATCGTCCGCGCCTGCCTGCCACGGATCGTCGCCCTGGGCGTGGCGACGGCCAGGCAGGTCGGCATCGAGACGTTGCAGGCCCGTCTGGATGCCGAGCGCCAGGCGACGTCGGCCATTTATATCGGTGACGTGGCGTTCGGCGTGATCGGACGCAAGCGTTGACGCTCTACAGCGGTTCAGGTCGCAGCAGTGGTTTCTTCATCACCACCTTGATCCACACCACCGCAATCAGCGACACCACCGCCAGCACCACGCCCGCCGTGCCGAAGATCTTCAGGCTCATGTCCGGGCTGGGCGAGGCATTCCAGATCGCATACAGCATGCCGCCGATGCCGAACAACTGCGGCAGCGGATAGAACGGCGTGCGGAACGGGCGCGCCAGGTGCGGGTAGCGCTGGCGCAGGGCGATCACATCCAGGTGGACGATGATGTAGGCCAGCAGCCAGGCCAGGGCGGCCGACAGCAGCAACAGGTTGATCGCCGCAGCGTCCTGGCCCATCAGCAGGATCGGCAGACCGGTGATCGCCGCGACGAACAGTACCGCCACCCACGGTGTGCGCGCACGCGGGCTGAGCCGTTTGAACTGCGGGAAGGCCTGGCCATTGCAGGCCATGCCGTAGAGCATCCGCGGGATGGCGGCCAGGGAGGTGTTCAGGGTGCTGCAGGTGGCGGTCACCGCGGCGATCACCAGGAATACTTCGCCGGTCTTGCCGAACACGGTGGTGGCGAACAGGTAATGCGGCAGCGCATCGCTGGCCAATGCCTCGCGTGGCACCAGGAACAGCGCGCCCAGGCCGTACAGGCCGATGGTGGCGAAGATCACGGTCAGGCCGATCATCATCGAGCGCGGGATATTGCGTTCGGGCTTGCGGGTTTCTTCCACCAGCGAGCAGACGAACTCGGCGCCGACGAACCCCCACACGGCCATGGCGGTCAAGGCCAGCACGCCGGCGCCCATGGGGTTCCAGTCACCTTGCAGCAGGGTGGTGGTGGCGCCCTCGGCGTGGCCTTCACTGATCGCGGCGACACCGAGAATCAGCAGCACCACGACCATCACCACCGCCATGGCGCTCTGCAACTTGGCGAAGATGTCGATACCCATGAGGTTGAGCAGGGTGAACACGGCCAGTACGCCAAATGCCACGCTGTACTGGGGAAAAACGCCGGGGTAGACCTTGCCGATGATGAGGTCCAGGAGCAGAAGTTCGGCCGAGAGGGCGAACATCGCCACCACCACGTAGCCGGAGAAGGTGGCGAGGATGGCCGGGAAGTGCCCGAGGGCGACCTCGGTGTAGCTCGACAGGCTGCCAGCGCGCGGCACCAGCAGGGCCAGCTCGGAGAACGAACAGGCGTAGCTCAGGGCCAGCAGGTAGGCCAGCCCCAGCGGTACGATGAAGCCCAGGCCGGCGGCACCGACGCCCTGGAGCATCATCACCATCACCCCTTGCGACACGACCAGGCCGACTGCCACCGCCAGCAGCGATCCGAGCCCCAGGACCCGGCGAAAGCCGGCTTGATCGTGCTGCACGCTGGCAGGCACGGATGTACTTGCACTCATGAGAGTTCCCCGTTCGTTGTTGTTGTAGTTGCGTCAGATAGTGGAACAGGGGCAGGGGTGGGGAAATTAGTAAAAATGTGGTCGGTGCAGAGCAAAAAGCTGGTGCAAGGCTGTAGGCGCCAGCCTTGCTGGCGAACCGGGGAGAGCACCTGTAGCGAAATCGCACAATGCCATTCGCCAGCAAAGCTGGCGCCTACAGGGCGTCAGAAGATGGCCTTGACCTGCAGCCCCACCACGAGGGCATTGTCGATATCCTTGCCGGAAAACGCCCCCGGCTCGACGATGTACTGCACATCCGGGCGCAGGTTCAGCCAGGGCGTGGCCTGGTAGCCGTAGCTCAGTTCTATCAACTGTTCGGCACTGTCCAGGTTGGGGACGTCCTGCCCGGCATCGAACGCGGTTGCTTCCAGCACATCACGACTACGCGGATTGGGCACGGCGCGGCCATAACCTAGCGCCAAGGTGTCGCGCGGCCTGCTTTCGCATGGCTTGTACAGCACCACGCCCGCGCCATACCACTGGGTGAACGGCGAGGCGGCCTTGCTCGATGCCGAGTACTGGCCGAAGGCATGCAGGCTGCGCCCTGGCGACGCCGGGTCGTTCCACACGGCCTGGTCGACCAGCAGGTAATGCCCGCCACGCCCGGCGACTTCCTGGGTGCTGCCGATGCGTTTCACGTTCGAGCTGTCGTAGTAGTACCCCAGCTTGTATTCGCCCGGCAGGTCACCCTGAAGTTTGTACACCAGCTCCACGGGCACCACGGTGCCGGTGGTGTGTTTCGGCCCCAGATGCCAGGCACGGCTTGAGTTGCCGTTGCTTTCGGGGTCGACGTTGAACGCCGCGACGCGCAGTTGCCAGGCGGGAGACAGGTCGTATTTCACCCGTGCGCCGAGGTGCGCGTTGGGGTAGTTGGTCCAGCCGCTGCCGCCGGACATGTTCAGTGGGTGGCCGCAGAAACCGGCGTTCATGAAGTTGCACAGGATGCCGCTGTCCAGCCCACCAACGTCGTTGCCCATGGCCATGTAGCCGAGCTTCACGTTGAGTGTGGGGGTGAGATTACGCTCGTAGCTGAGTTCGGTGAGGCGGGTGTAGAGACCGCCATAGTTCTCCTGGATCGGCAGGCGGTTGCCCACCAGGTCTTGCGAGGCACTGTTGCCACGGCGGTCGTTGACGGTCAGCTGGACTTTGCCGCCGTTGCCCAGGCCGTAGAGCTTCGACAGGTCCAACTGCACCCCAAGCTTGAGGTTCTGCGAGTAGCGCGCCGAACGGTGCAGGCCGCCGCGGGTGTTGTAGGCGGTTTCACCGCTGTAGTCGCCGGTGAACTTGACACCGTCTGCTTCGAGCTGATGACGCAGGCCGCCCCAGTCGCCGGTCAGGGTGTCGCGAGCGAGCAGGTTGGCGTCGGCGAGGGCGGTGCTGCTGGCCAGGGCCAGCAGCAGGGCGGGGGTGATGGGGATTGCACGGGGCATTGCGGGAAGTCCTGGATAATGCGGATGGCTGCGGAGGTGGTTCGCCGGCATGCCGGCGAACGGGGACGACGCGGTCTATGGCAGTGCGTAGGCCATCACATAGTCGCCGCGGTCGGTCGACTGGCGCGCGCCGCCAGCGGTGACCACCACGTACTGTTTGCCGGACTTGGGCGACACATAGGTCATCGGGCCGCCCTGGCTGCCGACCGGCAGCCGGGCCTTCCAGATCTCGTTGCCGTTACCGCTGTCGTAGGCGCGCAGGTAGAAGTCCTGGGTGCCGGCGATGAACACCAGGCCGCCTTGGGTCGCCAGGGTGCCGCCTAGCGTGGGTAGGCCGATCTTGATCGGCAGGTGCATGCGGATCCCCAGTGGGCCGGTGTCCTCGACGGTGCCGACTGGCACCTGCCAGGCGATCTGCCGGGTGTTCATGTCGATGGCGGTCAGGGTGCCGAACGGTGGTGCCTGGCAAGGGATGCCAGCCACCGAGAGGAAGCGGTTCTTGTTCACCGCGTAAGGGGTGCCTTTGAGCGGCACCGCGCCCATGCCGGTGTTCAGCGCCTCGCCACCGGAGGCCGCCGAGCCCTGGTTCTGCGACGGGATCATCTGGATCCACAGGCCAAGGCGCATGTCGTTGACGAAGATGAAACCGTGCACCGGGTCGGTGGAAATGCTGCCCCAGTTCATGCCCCCCAGCGAGCCCGGGAAGCTCAGCGACAGGTCGGTGCCGGGCGCGGTGTACAGGCCGTCGTAGCGCATCTTCTTGAAGTCGATGCGGCACAGCAACTGGTCGTAGGGGGTGGCGCCCCACATGTCCGACTCGGTCAGCGTTTGTGCGCCGATCTGCGGCATGCCAACGGATTTCGGCTGGGTCGGGGAGTACGGCTCGTTGGGAATATTGCTGGGTTTGACCGGCACTTCATCGACTTGCGTCAGCGGCTTGCCGGTGGCGCGGTCGAGCACGTAGATCTGCCCGGCCTTGGTGCCGATGACCACGGCGGGCACGGTCTTGCCGTCGTCTCGGGTGAAGTCGATCAGGCTCGGCTGCATCGGCAGGTCGAAGTCCCACAGGTCGTTGTGCACCGTCTGGTACACCCACTTTTCGTTGCCAGTGGTGGCGTCCAGGGCCAGCACCGAGGCGCCGTAGGTGTGATCCAGCTGGCTGCGCTCGACGCCGTAGATGTCGGTGGACGAGGAGCCCATCGGCAGGAACAGGGTGTTCATCGCCGGGTCGTAGGACATCGGCGCCCAGCTGTTGGGGGTGCTGCGTACGTAGCTCTTACCTTCGGCCGGGATGTTGCGGTCCTGTGGGTTGCCCGGGTCGAAGGCCCAGCGCATTGCACCGGTGATCACGTCGAAGCCGCGGATCACGCCACCCGGCATGTCGGTCTGCACGTTGTCCGCCACGCGGCCGCCGACCACCACAGTAGTGCCGGCCATCAGCGGCGCCGAGGACAGTTGGTAGTACGAGTCGGGCACGTCACCCAGACCCGCCTTGAGGTCGACCTGGCCGTTGTTGCCGAAGCCCTGGCAGAACGCGCCGGTGTCGGCGTCGACGGCGATCAGGCGGCCGTCGATGGTGTTGGTCAGCAGGCGGCGCTGGCAGTTAGTGCCGGCCGCAACGCTGACCACGGTGATCGGTGAGCTGTTCGGCTGGGTCGGTTGGGCGATGGGTGCGGTGGCGTCGAAATAGGCCATGCCACGGCAGCGCTGCCAGACCTTGGACTGGGCGTTGATCGTGTTCTTCCACAGTTCCTTGCCGGTGTCGGCATCGAGGGCGATCAGGTTGTTGTGCGGGGTGCAGATGAACACCTTGTCGCCGACTTGCAGCGGGGTCAGCTGGTCTTCCGCGCCGTTGCCATCGCTGATGGCCACGTCGCCGGTGTGGTAGGTCCAGGCCACCTTGAGCTTATCGACGTTGCTGCGGTTGATCTGGTCCAGCGCGGCGAAGCGGCTGCCACCTTCGGTATTGCCGTAGTGGGCCCAGTCTTTCTGCTGGTGGCCGGCCTCGACCGGGGTCAGGCCCGGGCCCTTGCCGGTGGGGGCGACGCTGGGGTGGGCGACGAACATGTTGCCAACGGCGATCGCCAGCGCCACGGCCAGCACGCCGGCCACGCCATAGGCGCCACGGGCCTTGCGCCGCACCAGTTGCGGGTAGGCCAGCGCCACCACCAAACCGATCGCGGCGAACATGAACAGACGAGAGAACAGCGGCCAGAACACCAGGCCGGCGTCGATCAGCGCCCACAGGGCCGTGCCGGCGAGGAACACAGCGTACAGCCAGGCGCCGGCCGGCTTGCGGCGGGCGATGAGCAGGCCGGCGATAGCCATCGCCAAGCCGCCAATGAGGAAGTACCAGGAGCCGCCGAGGCCGGCCAGCTTGACGCCGCCGGCGGCCAGGAGGAGGCCGAGCAGGGCGATGACCACGCCCAGGCCGACCAGGATCAGGGTTGAGGCGCTTGACGCGCGCGGTGTGTCTTTCATGCCAGGGATCTCGCAGGTGGAATGCGGCGCAGTGTAAGCCCTTAGCAAGCTAATTAACAAGTTAGTACATTTTGCTTTCCCTGATCTGTAGGAGCGGATTCATCCGCGATGCGCCGCGCGGGCGGCGCTCGGTGTTGCAGGCACTGCCAATCTTCGCGCCATGCGCCTGAAGCCTCCACCATCTCCTGTCGTGGAGGCGAACTGCCCGAACAGGGAGAGGCTGCATCAGGGCGGCAAGGGCCAGGCCCATGATCGCATGCAGGCAGCAGATGCTGGGTGGAGGTCTTGCTGCGCTCTCAAGACCGAGCGCCGCTCGCGCGGCGCATCGCGGATGAATCCGCTCCTACAGGGTGAGGCGGGGTAGCCATTTCATTTTTATTTCAGGCCTGCAACCCCTCCAACAAACAGCGCAACGCCGCTTTCACCCGTTCGGCGGCCGCCTGCGGATCCTGCTGGGCGATCACCCACATGCCACTGTCGCCCATCGCGCCGTTGATCAGATGGGCCATGGCCACGGCGTCGAACGCCCGCAACCTGCCGGCCTTCTGCAACTCCACCAGCCCCTGGGCCATGGGCCCGATGTAGCTTGCTTCCTCAAGCTCGCGCAGACGGGTGCCCAGCACCGCGGGGGCGTCCTGCAGGAGGATGCGGCGCAAGGCCTGGTCGTGCAGCAGGTCGTAGTAGTACAGGCAGGTGTCGATATAGCCCTCCCAGGGGTCGTCATGCAGGGCGAAGCGTTCGTCCAGCAACCGATTGATGTTCTCCAGCAGGCTTTGCACCACGGCGGTGAACAGCCCGGCCTTGCCGCCGAAGTGGTGATGCAGCGCGCCACGGGTGAGGTCGGCCTCGGCGCACAGATCGTCCATGACCACGGCGGCGAAGCCTTTCTCGCTGAACTGACGGCGGGCCACGGCGATCAGCCGCTCGGTGGTGTCGGCGCTCATGGCGGCGCGGCTGCGGCGGGGGGCGGGCATAAGGTTCTCCAGGAGAAAAGGCGGTGGCTGCAAATTAGCATACGTTGCGTATGTCAATAAATGGCATTAGCATACGCAGCGTATGTCAAATGGAGGTTTTCACCGTGACTGCTCCTGTCTTGCGCCCGAAAAACGCCTGGTTGGGTGAACTGCCCGGGCTTTTGCGCCTGGCTTTGCCGCTGGTGTTGGGCCTGTCGGCTGCCGAGTTGATCAGCCTGACCGACACCGTACTGCTGGCATCGCTCGGCACTTTGGTGCTGGCGTGTGTGTCGCTGACTGCCAGCGCCGGCCTGATTTTCCACGCCGGGCTCTACGGGATGCTCGCCACGCTCAGCGTGCGTGCCGGCCTGGCTTTTGGTGCCGACGATCCGGGCGCCGTGGCGCGGACCTTGCGTGCCGGCCTGGGCTATGGGCTGTTGGTCGGTGTCCTCGGCTGCCTGGCAATGCTCGCCAGCCTGCCGGTGCTGCAGTGGCTGGGGGTGCCGTTGCCCGATGTGGCGCTGCTGGCCCCCTACTGGCAAGCCATGGCGGTGTTCCTGATTCCGTACTGCCTGGCGGTGGTGTTCAAGGATGTGCTGGAGGCCATCGGCCGTCCATGGGTGGCGGTGCTGCTGGTGATGAGCGCAGTGCTGTTCAACATTCCGCTGAGCTACGGCCTGATCCACGGCCATTTCGGCCTGCCCGCGCTGGGGCTGGTGGGTGCTGGCATCGCCGGGGTGATCGCCGAGTCACTGGCCGTGCTGCTGGCCCTTGCGTACTGGCGTCTGGCGCCGTCGTTGGCACACTATCGCCAGGCTGCCCGTGGGCAACCCCTGCATTGGCGGACACTGCTGGGCGAAGGATGGCCGTTGGGCCTGGGCTACCTGGCCGAAGCCGGCGCGGTGGTGATTGCTGCCTGGATGCTGGGCTGGCTTGGCAATGCGGCGCTGGCGGCCAACCAGGTGGTGCAGTCGATCGGCGCGTTGCTGTACATGCTGCCGCTGGGCATGGCCGCGGCGGTGAGCATTCGCATCAGCCAGGCCCAGGGCCGTGGCGAGCAGGCCCGGGTGCATGCCATCGGCAGCGCCACCTTCATCAGCGTGACCGCCTGGATGGTCGTTGCCACGGTGCTGCTGGCCGTATTCGGTCGCCGGATCGCCGAGGCCATGAGTGACGACCCGCAGGTCGTCGCCATCGCGGTGCCGATGTTCGTGGTGGTGGCGGCGATGCAGGTGGCCGATGGCTTGCAGTCCACTGCGCTGGGTGCCTTGCGTGGTTTGCAGGACTATCGCTGGCCGGTGGGGGTGACCATGGTCAGTTACTGGCTGCTGGCGCTGCCATTGAGTTACTGGCTGGCGTTCCATTCCGCGCTGGGCGCAGTCGGTGTGTGGGTCGGTTTTGCCTGCGGCCTGGCCGTGGCGGCATTGCTGCTGCCCTGGCGCTTCTACTGGCTGCAGGCTCGGCCGGCCTGGGCAGGCACTGGTTCAGGCGCCATAGAACACCGCTAGCCACACCGTGGCCACGCCGGCCTCGGTCCATTCCACCCGGTGGCGGCAGTGGGGCGGGATGTCCAGATAGTCGCCGGGGTGCAAGACACGGGTTTCGGGTTCGTGCTCCAGGCGCAGCCCGGCGCTGCCGCTGAGCAGAACGATCCACTCGCCTTCGGCCTGGTCGTACCAAAAGCCCGCTGGGCTGGCTTGGCCGCTGGAGACGATGCGCTCGATGCGCAGCCCCGGGCGGCGCAGCAGGTCGTCGAATTGCTCGGCAGCCTGTGGGTCGAGGGCGGGCAGGGCGGTGAACAGATTGTCGGGCATGGTGGTCTCGTGCGTGGTTGATTACCGCCGGTGATTGTAGGAAGGTTCCGGGTTTTTGCCCCAGGGATAATCGCAATGGACAAGCTGCTGGCGATCAAGGTGTTCATGGCCACGGTCGAGGCCCAGGGGTTCTCCGCCGCCGCGCGCAAGCTTGGGGTGGCGACTTCCTCGGTGACTCGTCTGGTCGACGCGCTGGAGAACGAGTTGGGCGCTTCCTTGCTCAATCGTTCGACGCGCCAGGTCAGTCTGACCGAGGCGGGGGCAGGTTACTACCAGCGTGCGCGGGACATCCTCGAGGCGCTGGCCGAGGCCGATGCCCGCGTGGCCGACCGCGGCGAGGAGCCTGTCGGTGTGCTGCGCCTGTGCCTGCCGGTGGAGTTTGGTCGGCGGGTGATCGCACCGCACCTGGGCGCATTCCTGGCACGTCACCCAGGGATGGAGCTGGACATCGACCTCAGCGACCGCTTCGATGACCTGCTCGATGGCCGCTACGACATGACCATTCGCCTGGGGGAGCCGGCGCCCAGCGATGAGCTGGTGTGTCGCCCGCTGGGGCGCTTCGAGCGCTGGTTGGTGGCCAGCCCGGCCTACCTGGCACAGCGCCCGCCCCTGGAGCACCCCCGACAGTTGACTGACTGCGCCTGCCTGCGCTTTCGCTATGGCCAGTCGGCCAGGCCCTGGCGCTTGAGGCGTGGTGAGCAGGCGCTGGAGCTGGATGTCGCCGGCCCGCTGCGCAGCGCCAATGCCGACCTGCTGCGCGAAGCGGCCATGGCTGGCAGCGGTGTCGCCCTGCTCGCCGACTGGCTGGTGCGCGAGGATGTCGAGGCTGGTCGCTTGCAGCGGCTATTCAGTGACTGGCAGGCGAGCCCGGGGGCGGCCAGCACCAGCATCAATGCGCTGTACTTGCCCAATCATCGGGGGTCGAGGCGGGTGATGGCTTTTGTCGGTTTCTGCGAGGCGCTGCTGGCGGGGGGAGGAGAGGGGGCTTGGCGGTAACCTTGTAGAGCTCTGGAGACCGAGCGCCGCCCGCGCGGCGCATCGCGGATGAATCCGCTCCTACATCGGTTGCAACGTGCCTATGCCTGACAGACCATGGTTGTTCGCTTTGTTTGCACGACGCGAGTTTCCCGCTAACAACCATGGCCTCACAGGTGCGGCACCCGATCTCATAGGCGCTGCAACGCCTGCGTCGAGAGCGTTGCGTGTGGCGCAAAGGCCCGTTGCGCTGGCACCGGATTCCCTGCAACGGCGATGCACGGCACCATGCACCCACCTTCCGTCGTTTCCCGAGGCAACCTCCCATGAATCCCACCCTCGCTGTCGCCCAGCCGTCGGCCCCGGGCCTGAGCCGGGCGCTGGTCACACTGCTGGCGTTCTGCTGTGGCGCCATCGTCGCCAACATCTACTACGCCCAGCCGATCGTCAGCCTGATCGCCCCGGACCTGGGGCTGTCCACCGAAAAAGCCAGCCTCATCGTGTCGCTGACCCAGCTTGGCTATGCCCTGGGCCTGCTGCTGCTGGTGCCGTTGGCCGACCTGCTGGAAAACCGCAGGTTGATGATCGCCACGGCGGTGCTGGCCACCGTCAGCCTGTTGCTGGCGGGCACCAGCGGCCATGGTCAGGGCCAGTTGTTTCTTGGCTTTGCATTGCTGATCGGTTTCAGTTCGGTGGCGGTGCAGATGCTCATCCCGCTGGCCGCCCACCTGGCGCCGGAGCAGCAACGCGGTCGGGTGGTGGGCAACATCATGGGTGGGTTGCTGCTGGGTATCCTGCTGGCGCGGCCACTGTCGAGCCTGGTGGCCGACCACTTCGGCTGGCGAGCAGTGTTCATCGGCGCGGCCGGGGTGATGCTGGCAATCATCCTGCTGCTGGCGCTGACCCTGCCGCGTCGGGTGCCCGAGCACAAGGCCAGCTACCCCGGGTTGATGTGGTCGCTGGTCGGTTTGCTGCGTCGCTACCCGCTGCTGCGCCAGCGTGCGCTGTACCAGGCGCTTATGTTCGGTGCGTTCAGCCTGTACTGGACGGCGGTGCCGCTGGCCCTGGCAGGCGAGCATGGTCTGTCGCAGAGCCAGATCGCGTTGTTCGCCCTGGTGGGCGCAGTGGGGGCGGTGGCGGCACCGCTGGCCGGGCGCCTGGCCGACGCGGGGCACGCACGGCGTGGCTCGTTGCTGGCGATGGCCCTGGCACCCATGGCGCTTCTGATGGGCTTGAGCGCGCCAGGCATGAGCGTGATCGGCCTGGGGTTGACGGGCGTGTTGCTGGATTTCGCGGTGCAGATGAACATGGTGATCGGCCAACGCGAGGTGTACGCGCTCGATCCGGCCAGCCGTGGCCGGCTCAACGCGCTGTACATGACCAGCATCTTCCTGGGCGGTGCCGTGGGCTCGGCGGTGGCCAGCGGTGTCTACGCGCAGTTTGGCTGGAGCGGCGTGGCACTGGCGGGCGCCGCGCTGCCCGCCCTGGCGTTGCTGGTGTTTCTGGTGATCTCGCCCAAGGGCTGATCAGCGCCCCAAAGGCAGCGCCACGCCAATCAGGGCGAACAGACTGCCACAGCAACGATTGAAGCCCCTGCCGCCCTTGGCCAGCCAGGGGCGGATACGAAACGCCAGGCGCGCCAGCAGCCACTCGACCAGGCACTCCACGCAGGCGAAGGTCGCCGCCAGCACCACGAACTGCATCGCCAAGCCTCGGTTCGGGTCGATGAACTGGGGCAGGAAGGCGCCATAGAAGAGCAGGACTTTCGGATTGGCCACGGCAGACAGCAGGCCTTGGCGGAACAGGCCGGCATTGCTCAGCCCGGTATTGGCTTCGAGCGGTTGCAGATGCAATGCAGGCGTGCGCCATAGCTGGATGCCCAGCCATACCAGGTAGGCACCGCCCACCCACTTCATCACTGTCAGCAACGACGCCGAGGCCAGCAGCAGTGCGCTCAGGCCAAACAGGGTGAGGGCGATCAGGGCTGTGAAGCCGACGCCACCACCGATGATCGTGAACAGCGTGCGCCGGGCGCCATAGAGTGCGCCATGGGTGAGCGCCAGCAAACTGTTGGGGCCTGGAGTCAGCGACAAGCCGATGCAGGCAAGCAGGTAAATGAGCCAGGTATCGAGAGCCATGGAGGTGCCTTGGGTGTTTTCAGGAGACCAGTATGAAACAGGTCGATGCCGATACAGCGTATGATCTGGTCATTCCATGGTGATATCTGGACACTCTGCATGACCCCCGACTTGCGCCTGCTGATCTTGCCTTTGCCTGAGTTCGCCCTGCTGCCCCTGGGCGCGTTCCTCGACAAGCTGCGTTTTTCCGCCGATGACGAAGACTACAGCCGCCAGCGCTACTGCCACTGGCGCTTACTGGGGCTGGACGGGCAGCCGGTGGCGTCGAGCAGCGGCGCGGTGCTGCAGGTGGACGTGACGCCGGAACAGGTCGAGTGGCGCGAGTTTGACTACCTGGTGTTGTTCGGCGGGCGCAACGCCAGTGCAACGGCGGAGCTGGCCCCTGTGTATCGGGCATTGCTGAGGCGGGCGGCGAAGGCTGGGGTCAAATTGGTCTGTGTCGACAATGCCGTCTTCCTGGTAGCGGCTTGCGGTTTGCTGGATGGGTTCGAGGTGGTGGTGCACTGGCGTCATGAGGCCGAGTTTCGGGCCAGCTTTGCGCGAGTGCGGGTGTTGACCGAGCAGTTGTACTGCATCGACGGCCCACGTATCACCTGTGCGGGCGGCACTGCGGCCATCGACCTCGCGGTGGAGCTGATCGCGCGGTCCTGTGGCCGGGCCAGGGCGCTGAAAGGGTTGGCGGACATGCTGGTGGACGAAAACCGTGACAGTCGCCACGCCCTGCGCTCTTTGGAGGCCGGGCCGGGGCAGGGGCGCCAGGTGCAGCGTGCTTTGGCGTTGATGCGCCATCACTTGGCGGCGCGGCTGTCCATCGAACAGCTTGCAGCGGAGCTGGGCATCAGTCGGCGCCAGCTCGACCGGCAGTTTCAGGCCAGCCATGGCATGAGCGCCAAGGCCTGGTGGCAGGAAATGCGCTTGCAGCAGGCGCGGTGGCGGTTGCTCAACTCGAGCCACAGCCTGGCGCAGATAGCCGACGAGGTGGGAATGGGGGATGCCAGTTACCTGGGCAAGTGGGTGAAGCGGCGGTTCGGTTGCACGGCGTTGGCGCTGCGCAGGGCGCGATAGAGGCAAGGCTGGCTCCTGCAGGTTGCATGGGATCTGCTTTTGCAGGAGCCAGCTTTGCTGGCGAAAAGGGCAACACCTACTGCGGGCTACCGAACAATCCCGTCCAGTAGATGCCCGCATCACTCTTCGGATCGACCGCATACGCCGCCCCCAGCTCGCGATAGTCCGGGTTCATCAGCGTCGCGCAATGCCCGGGGCTGGCCAGCCAGCCCTCGACCACCTTGCCCGCGGTGTCGCGCCCGGCGGCGATGTTCTCGCCGATCTGCCGGTACAGGTAGCCGGCCAGTTCGGCGCGATCACCGGGGGTGCGGCCGTCGCGGTCGATATGGTCGAAGAAGTTCTGGTTGGCCATGCTGCGCGTGTGGGTGGCGGCCACGCCAGCCAGCGTGCTGTTCCAGGCCAGCGCCGGGGCGGCGGGGAAGGGCTGGCCACCGCACTGGCGTGGCACGTTGCGCGCGGCGTTGATCGCCTGCAGCAATTTCTGCCCTTCGGCCTGCCAGTCGCCCAGGCGGCCACTGAGCAGCGGCCGGGCCAGGACGATGCGCCAGTCGCGGCCCTCCTGGCTGACACCGATATCGACGAACTGCGGGTCGAGCACCACCTGACAGAAGCTTTCCTCGATGGCCCTCATCGCCGCCTGGGCATCGCGCGGGCCGGACAGGCTGATGGCCTGGACGTTGACCATGGGGTAGGCGGCGCGGCTCATGGCCTGTTGCAGGTCGCGGGTGCCCTCCGGCGACAGTGCCAGGCGGGTGTCGCTGTTGAGCGGCGGCAGCTCCAGCGAGGCTTCGCCACCGCAACGCTGCGCCTGGCTGCGATAGACATTGATCGTATCGATCAGTTGCGCTTCCTCGCCAGTGAACGCCAGGGCACTGGTCGAGGCCAGCAGCGACAGGCCGTAGAGGCAGGCAACGGATGACAGGACGCGCATGTGGATCTCCCTATGACTGGCAGCGCCGGGGTGCAAGCCCGCCCGCGCTGCTCATCCTACACAAGCGCACGGGTTTTGGCCCGGCCCTGTGCAGTGCGGCAAAGGGGCAATAGACCGTCGATGATGGCAAAAGTGCGATCACTTGATAAGGATTCGCAGGTCCGGCCTATCTGGCCAGCGCCTGGTTGGGTTTGTAGAACAGGAAATGGGTGGTCTCGGTGGTCTTGCGATAGGTCTTGGCCCAGTCGGGATTCACGTTGCGGTCATGGAAGTAAAGTGCGCCATCGGTGGGGTCTTTCAGCTGCTGGTTGAGGGCCTTGCGCGCAATCTCCTTGGCCACCGTGTAGCGCTCCTCTTCTTCCACCTGGTCGGAACGCCCGTCGCACCACCAGGAGAACTGGCAGCTCTTGCTCTCCACCCCTTGCTTGACCACCCCGCAGATCGTGTTTGGGAAACCTTCGTGGCCCAGACGGTTGAGCACCACGCTGGCCACTGCGCTCATGTCCTGGGCGTCGGCGCCTTTCGCCTCCCAGTAAATGGTGCGTGCCAGGCACGTGATGCTGTCATCCATGGGTGCCTGGCCGGCCGGATCGACCGCCTGCACCTCACTCGGGCTGATCTTTTCCTGCTGTTCAGGGGGCGGCGCGTCCTCGACGACTTTTTCCTCGAGTTTGTGCGCCTTGTCCTCGGCGACGGCGGCCTTCTGGCTGTCGGCCGCGCCGAGAGGGCCTGCGAGCAGGGCCAGGAGCAGGCCGCAGAGCATCCAAGGGTGACGCATGGTCGAGGTCTCGCAGGGTGGGTTGCCTGTGAGTCTAGCCGTGCGCGCTCAATTCAGCGTCAGGCTCAGCACCACGGGCAGGGTCATGGCGGCCGCCACGGTCTGCAGGGCGATGATGGTCGCCATCAGGGGCGCGTTGCCGCCCATTTGCCGGGCCATCACATAGGACGACGAGGCGGTCGGCAGTGCCTGGAACAGTACGGCTACCACTGCGGCCTGGCCACCCAGCCCGAACAGGCGGCACAGGCCCCAGGCGGTCATCGGCATCACCAGGAACTTGAACAGCGACGCGGCCAGCAGCGGCTTGGCCTGCTGGCCCAGGCGCGCACCGCCCAACGCCGCGCCCACGCACAACAGGCCAAGGGGCAAGGCGGCCTGGCCGAGGGCTTTCACCGTGGGCTCAAGCCCCGCGGGCAGGCCCAGGCCGCTGACCCGCAGCAGCAGGCCTGCGGCGCAACCAATGATCAGCGGGTTGGCGAAGATCGCCCGAAGCACCGTGGCCGGTGAACTGTGGCGGGCACTGAAACGGGCGAACACCAGTACGCAGAGCAGGTTGACCAGGGGCACGATGGCGGCGTTGGCCACCGCCGCCAGGGCAATCCCGGCGCTGCCATAGAGGCCGGCGGCCAGGGTGGCGCCGATGTAGTTGTTGAAGCGCACACCGCCCTGGAACACCGAGGTGAAGTCGGCTCCGTCGTGGCTCGCCGCCCCCTGGTAGAGCACCAGCAGCAGGGCACCGAGCAGGGTGGACAGCATCAGTACACCGACCATGCCCAGCACCGGCACGCCATCGAGGTTGGCGGTGGCCAGGCCGTGGAGGAACAGCGAAGGGAGCAGTACGTAGTAGCTCAGGCGCTCGGCGCCGGGCCAGAAACTTTCGGCGAGAAAGCCACGTACCCGCAGCCAGGTGCCCAGGGCTATGAGCAGGATGATTGGCACGAGGGTGGTCAGCAACAGCGCAAGCATGGGCGTGGGTCCGTGGTCGGGTACGGACACAGCCTAGCGGGGAGCGTGGGTTGGAAAAAACGTTGTTTTCTGAAGTGAGTGTTGAGAAAAACTGCATCGACTGAAGGCGATGCGGGAGCCAACGGGCTCCCGCACGGTCACACAGCCTGGATCAAGCGCTTTCGAGGTGGCGGATGGCTGCCTTCAGGCGCTCTGCCGGCTGGTGTTGGTGGACGATCTCCGGCGCCTTGCGCACACGGCCGTGCTGGTCGACCCAGTGGCCGTTGATGAAGTAGCGGTAGCTGGCAGTGCCATAGTTCCAGCCCTGGTCGAGCAGGCCTTGCAGGTGGAAGGTCTGGGCGATCTGGCTGAGCGGGCCACTGGGGCTGCCATCCAGGTGCAGGACGATCGACGGGCTGCCCACTGGCGCGAACGGCAGCTCGCTGTAACCGCCCCATACCTTGGCGTGGAAAACCTGCACGGGATGGGTGGTCTGGATGATGGTGGCCCTGCCGGTGACCTTCTTCTGCACGGTATTGACCAGCAGATCGAGGGTCAGGGTCGGTGCGCCGAGCAGACCATTGCTGACATTCAGGCGGGTATGAAAGAGTCCGAAGGACATGCTGATTCTCCTTGTCTGCTCAGGCTTTCTTGGCGGCCTTGGCGGCCGGGCTCTTGGTCGAGGCGAGGGCCTGGTCGAGGGCTTTGCCCACGGCACCGCTGGCCAGTTGCTTGAGCTGGGCGACGTCACCGGTGGCGATAACGGCCTCCAGGGTGGCGTTATGCAGTTCAGTCGCCAGGTCGACGTTCGCCAGCGTCTGGATACGCTTGAGCTCGAGCACGACCGGTACGTTGTCCACTTCGATCCAACGCTGGCCGTTGTAGTAGCGGTAGCTGGCCACGCCCTTCTGCCAGTCCTGATCGAGCAGTGCGCGCAGCTCGAACTGCTCAGGCGAGTTGGCGTGTGGGCCGCCATGGTTGCCACGCACCGTCAGCAGGATCTTGCCTTCGCTTGGCGGTTGCACGGTGAGGTAGCTGTAGGTGCCCCAGACATCCAGGTTCAGGTCCAGCGGTGGGTTGGTGGCCTGGGTGATTGTTGCGTGGCCGTTGACGCTACGGTCCGGCGTGTAGACCAGCAGGTCCAGCTGCAGGCGCGGTGCCCCTGGCTGGTTGTTGCCGATCAGGTAGGACACCGGGAAGAGGCCTTCCGACGGTGCGAGCAGCGATTCAGACATGATTGCCTCCATTGCATTCAATGAGTGAAGAACGGTTATGTCAGCTGGCGCAGGCGGTAGGAGGGGAGAGAGTTCGAGCTGGCTTGCGCTCGAAAGGCCGTCGGGCGACGTCATGAAGACGGGCCGACGGGTGCGAGAGGCTGTTGGCAGCCAACTTGGGCAACCCATCCGTGGTATACGGGCCGCCTGCCTGGCAGCCCGCTTGAGTTAAGCAGGCCCGGCAGGCGGTGATGGCTTTTTTGCATTATCTCCGACGAGCGGCTCAGCGTTGCTTGTCGCGCATCGCCACAAAGCTGCGGCGCATGTCGCTGGCCCAGCCATCGAGCACCGGCTTGACATCGTTCAGGGTCAATTGCGTGGTGTCGTTCTCCAGCTCTTTACCGCTGCCCTTGCGCACCACCTGGGCCAGCACCTTCTGGTTGGCACCGTCGAGGAAGGCAGCTTCCACGGCGATGTCCACGGCCTGGTCGCGGCCGCCGGCGGGGGTGTTGACCGCCGCCGCCACCAGGGCGATGGGGATCACTTCGTAGGGCTTGAGGCCTTCGGTGCTGGTGGACACTGCGGTGATCGCCGGGCGCACCACGATGGTGTTCGGGCCAGGCTCCTTGACCAGGGTGAGCACGCTGCCCAGTTCCCGGCGCATTGCTTCGTTGAAGTAGCGGGTGATCTCCTGGAGGGTTTGCGCCGAAATCACATTGGTCGGCTGTGGCTTGGGATAGAACTGGCTCGGCTCGATGAACACCTTGGTGTACTGACGGGCCTTGATGTCCGGGTCGACCCAGCGCATCACCGGCGCGCCGGAAACGCTTTCGGCGGGCTTCAGGCGGCTGTAGTCCTTGAGAAAGCCGGAATAGTCCTTGGGGTCGACCCGGTTGCTGGAACAGGCGACCAGGGCCAGCAGGGCGGCGCACAACAGGGTGGTGCGAGGCAGGTGCTTCATGATGACGAGGTCCATGAGGGAAGTGGCCAGAACAACGCTAGCAGGTGCTTGGCGGATGGCCAGCACCTCGCCCGCTGCCATTGCCGATTCCTACATGACTACCTGAATGCGCCGACTTTCCATTGGCGTACAGCACTGGAAAATATGCCCTTTACGGGTATGTTTGAGGTGCTGACACATGGATGTCTACAAGCGAAGGGAGTTTGCCCGCTGGCAAGTACGGGAGTGCGTACCTGACAACGTCTTGTGCAAGGCGGTGGCGGAAATGCAAAGCGGTCTTGTGGACGCCAGCCTTGGTGGGCTTCTGTACAAGAAGCGCGTCGCCGGCTGGGGCATCGGGAAGCGTGGAGGATACCGAACTCTGCTGTCTGCACGTGTAGCCAGTCGATATGTGTTTTTGCATGGTTTTGCCAAGAACGATGTGGCGAATGTCACGTCGAGCGAGCAGAAGGCACTGCAGTTCACTGGCCGGGTTTTTCTGGAGCTGTCAGCGCAGGCGTTGGCCAAGGCGCTGGATTGCGGTGTGTTGATGGAGGTCCACTGTGGCCAGCAAACTTATTGAATCGTTGCGTGATGAGCTGAGCGCATTGGAACAGGCAGGCGCGGTCGGCAAGATCACCCTGCGCGACTTCGAGGCGATCTGCCCGGCGCCGGTCAGGGCGTTCAGTGCCGAGGACATCAAGCGCTTGCGCGAGGCCCTGAATTTCAGCCAGCCCGTGTTCGCCCTGCACCTGCACACCAGTGCATCCACGGTACGCAAGTGGGAGCAGGGCGAAACGCGGCCTGCTGGTCCTGCCCTTAAACTACTCAACCTTATCGCCGACAAAGGGTTGCAGGTGATTCTCTAGGCGTTCAGCCCAGCGCCTCGCGCACCCGATACCACAACATCCCCAATGCCAGCAGCGGCGAGCGCAAGGCCTTGCCGCCGGGGAAGGTCAGGTGCGGCACGGCGCTGAACACATCGAAGCCATGGCTGTGCTCGGTGGCGATGGCCTCGGCGAGTAGCTTCGCGGTCCAGTGGGTGACGTTCAGGCCATGTCCGGAATAGCCCTGGGCATAGTAGACGTTGGGGTATTGGCCCAGGCGGCCTACCTGGGGGAAGCGATTGGCGGTGATGCCGATCATGCCGCCCCACTGGTAGTCCAGGCGCACGTCGGCCAGTTGCGGGAACACCTTGAGCACCTTGGGCCGCATATAGGCGCCGATGTCTTTCGGGTCGCGCCCGGAATAGTGGCAGGCACCGCCGAACAGCAGGCGGTTGTCGACGGTCAGGCGGTAGTAGTCCAGGCCGACTTTCTGGTCGCACAGCGCCATGTTTTGGGGAATCAGCGTGCGGGCGAGCGATTCGGGCAGCCGTTCGCTGGCCACCACATAGCTACCCGCAGGCAGCACCTTGCCGGTCAGGCGCGGCTCCAGTTCGTCCAGGTGGGCGTTGCAGCCCAGTACCAGGCTCTGGGCGCGGACCTTGCCCCGCGCGGTGTGCAGGGTCACGGTGCTGCCGTGCTCGATGCGCAGCACCGGGCTTTGCTCGAAGATCCGCACGCCCAGGCCATGGGCTGCGCGGGCCTCGCCCTGAACCAGGTCGAGTGGGTGCAGGTGCCCGGAACCCATGTCCACCAAGCCGCCGGCGTACAGGTCACTGGCGACGATCTCGCGCATGCGCCCAGGTTCGACCAGGCGTGTCTGATGGCGGTAGCCTAGTTCCGACAGGTCGCGCTGTTCTTCTTCGAAGGCGGCGAACTGCGCCGGGGTATTGGCCAGTTCGCAGAAGCCCCAGCGCAGGTCGCACTCGATGCCGTACTGCTCGATGCGCCGGGCCACCAGCGCCACCGAGTCGATACCCGCCTGCTTCAGGTAGCGCACGCCATCCTGGCCGACATGCCGGGCAAAACCCGACACGTCGTGGCCGATCCCGCGAATCAGCTGGCCGCCGTTCCGGCCGCTGGCGCCCCAGCCGATGCGCCGGGCTTCCAGCAGTATCACCGACAGGCCGCGCTCGGCCAGCTCCAGGGCGGCGTTGACGCCGGTCAGGCCGCCGCCGACCACGCAGACATCAGCTTGCAGCTCCAGGTCGAGCACCGGGTAGGGCGTACCCTGGCGTGCGCTGGCGGCGTAGTAGGAAGCGGTGTGTTCAGTCATGTGTGGCATGGGTGTGCTCGGCTCAGCGGTTGGACTTGATCTTGCTCCAGGAGCGGGTCATCTGCCGCAGGATCCCGGGGCTTTGCATGGTCGAGACATACAGCTTGTCCAGTACCTCCTGGGGCGGGTAGATCTCGGGGTTGTTCACCAGCGCCGGGTCCATGTCGGCCTGGGCATCGGGGTTGGCGTTGGCATAACCGACGGCCTTGCTGACCTTGGCGATCACCTTGGGGTCGAGCAGGTAGTTGATGAACGCCAGGGCCTCGTCGGGGTTCTTGGCGTCCTTGGGGATGGCCAGCAGGTCGAACCACAGGTTGCTGCCCTCCTTGGGGATGCTGTAGGCGACCTTGACGCCGTTGCCGGCCTCTTCGGCGCGGTGCGCGGCCTGCAGCACGTCGCCGGAGTAGCCGAAGGCAATGCAGACGTCGCCGTTGGCCAGGTCGGAGACGTACTTGGAGGAGTGGAAGTAGGTGATGTACGGGCGCAGTTCGAGGAAGCGGGCTTCGGCTTTCCTGTAGTCATCGGCCTTTTCGCTGCGCGGGTTCATGCCCAGGTAGTTGAGCATGGCCGGGTACAGTTCGTCGGGCGAGTCCATGAACGCCACGCCGCACTGCTTGAGCTTCTTCAGGTTCTCGGGCTCGAACAGCACGGCCCAGGAGTCGATCTTGTCGATGCCCAGCACCGCCTTGACCTTGTCGACGTTGTAACCGATGCCGTTGGTGCCCCACAGGTAGGGCACGGCGTACTGGTTGCCCGGGTCGTTCTGCTCGAGCTGTTTGAGCAGTTTCGCGTCCAGGTGCTGCCAGTTCGGCAGCTTGCTGCGGTCCAGCGGCAGGAACGCGCCGGCCTGGGCCTGGCGGGCGAGGAAATGGTTCGAAGGCACTACCACGTCGTAGCCGGTGCGCCCGGCCAGCAGCTTGCCCTCGAGGGTTTCGTTGGAGTCGAACACGTCATAGACCACCTTGATCCCGCTGCTGGCCTGGAAGTCGGCCAGGGTGGTGTCACCGATGTAGTCGGTCCAGTTGTACACGCTCACCGTCGGCTGGGCGTGCGCGGCGGCGCCGAACAGCAGGGCGAAGGTTGCGGGGATCAGGGCTTGCAGTTGACGCATGTCGACACCTCGTTGGTCTTTTTCTTGGTCGTGGTATTAACGATGGATCGGTGGTGCGGCGTTCGTTGTAGGAGCGGCGTCAGCCGCGATGCCGGCACCGCGGTGCCAGGCACCCGCTTCGCGGGTGATCGCGGCTGAAGCCGCCCCTACAGGGGGCGTTGCAAATCACACGCTCAGCAACAGGAACTCCCGCTCCCACGAGCTGATCACCCGCTTGAAGTTCTCGTGCTCGGCGCGCTTGACCGCGACATAACCCTGGACGAACTGCTGCCCCAGGTACTCGCGCACCACCTCGCAATCCTCCATGTGCTGCAGCGCGTCCTCGATGGTGATCGGCAGGCGCAGGTTACGCCGCTCATAGGCACGCCCTTGCACCGGCGCGCTCGGCTCGATCTTCTCGACCATGCCGATGTAGCCGCACAGCAGGCTTGCGGCGATCGCCAGGTACGGGTTGGCGTCGGCACCCGGCAGGCGGTTTTCCACGCGCATCGCTTCAGGGCTGGAGGTCGGCACGCGCAGGCCGGCGGTGCGGTTCTCCTCGCCCCACTCGACATTCACCGGCGCCGAGGTGTCGGGCAGGAAGCGGCGGAACGAGTTGACGTTGGGCGCGAACATCGGCAGCAGCTTGGGGATGTACTTCTGCAGGCCACCGATGTGGTGCAGGAACAGCTCGCTCATGCTGCCGTCGTCGTTGGCGAAGATCGGCTTGCCGGTGGCGATGTCGACCACGCTCTGGTGCAGGTGCATGGCGCTGCCGGGCTCGTCGGTGATCGGCTTGGCCATGAAGGTGGCGGTGACGTTGTGCTTGAGCGCCGCCTCGCGCAGGGTGCGCTTGAACACGGTGATCTGGTCGGCCAGGTCGAGGGCGTCGCCGTGGCGGAAGTTGATCTCCATCTGCGCCGGGCCGTCCTCGTGGATCAGCGTGTCCAGGTCCAGGCCCTGGATCTCGCACCAGTCGTAGACGTCCTCGAACAGCGGGTCGAATTCGTTGGCGGCGTCGATGGAGAACGACTGGCGGCCACTCTCCGCGCGGCCGGAACGGCCCAGCGGTACCTGCAGTGGCAGGTCCGGGTCTTCGCAGCGCTGGGTGAGGTAGAACTCCATCTCCGGCGCGACGATCGGCTGCCAGCCCTTGTCGGCATACAGCTTGAGCACCTTCTTCAACACGTTGCGCGGCGACAGCTCGATGGGGTTGCCCTGTTTGTCGAAAGTGTCGTGGATGACGATCGCGGTCGGTTCGATGGCCCAGGGGATCTGGTACACCGCCGTGGGGTCGGGGCGGCAGACCATGTCGATGTCGGCGGCGTCGAGCAGGCTGTAGTAGATGTCGTCATCGACGTAGTCGCCGGTGACGGTCTGCAGCAGCACGCTTTCGGGCAGGCGCATGCCGCGTTCGTGGAGGAACTTGGCGGTCGGGGCGATCTTGCCGCGGGCGATGCCGGTCAGGTCGCTGATCACGCATTCGACTTCGGTGATCCGGTGTTCTTTCAGCCAGGTGGACAGCTGATCGAAGGGGGCGTTCATACAGACCTCTTGGTTGGGTTGTTGTGCGTCGCTCGCCAGTGGGCACTTCCCACGGGTGACGCTGAGGGCTATCTTGGGCGCTGCCCGCGAGGGCGATCTATCCACTTTCTTCGCCGTTGAATGCACCAAAAGAGTGCAATAGGACAGTGCGTGACAGCGCCAACCGCCTTGCAGGTCCAGGATTTCCGTACCACCGATGTGACCGAACAGACCCGCGCCACCCCCGGCTGGCAGCAGCAGTACCGGCAGATGTCCCCGGGGCATTTCAATGGCCAGTTGCGCTGGCTGGGGCTCGAGGGCGTGGAGGTTTACGAGGAGCGCCTCAATACCCGGGTCGAACAGTTCTTCCGCGCCCCCAGCGGCGCGCTGGCGTTCTGTTTCGACCGCAGCGAGAACAGCCTCTACCTGCTCAACGAAGACAGCCGCAATATCTGGATCACGCCCGAGAACTACCAGGAGGTGGCGGTGGTGTTCGAGCAGCCGTTCCTGGCCAGCCATGGCCTGGATGTGGAGCGCCTGCGCGGCTTGTTCATGGTGCCGCTGACCTGCCAGCAGAACGCCCTGTTCGGCAATTGGCTGAGCACCACGCTCACTCGCCTCGGCCAGGCCGATTGCCCGCTGGAGGGCAGGGCGCTGGCCGAGCAGTTGCTGGAGGACTGCCTGTTCATCCTCGACAATGCTGGCCAGCATCTGCAGGGCGATGCGTTGGGCAAGCGCGACGAAGCGCGGGCGATCATGCGCCGGGTCAGTGAATGGGCCGCCGACTGCCCTGACGAAACCCTCAACCTGGTGGAACTGGCCAAGGTCGCCGGTGTATCGGTTCGCCAGTTGCAGCAGGCCTTCAAAGGCTTTACCGACATGCCGCCTGCGCATTGGTTGCGGCTGCGCCGGCTCAATGGCGCGCGGCGTGACCTGCGGGCCGGTGACGCGACCGTGGCCGAGGTGGCCATGCGCTGGTCGTTCTGGCACCTGGGGCGGTTTTCCGACAGTTACCGGCAGCTGTTCAGGGAGTTGCCGAGCGAAACCCTCAGGCGCGGACGCGGGCAGTAGCGGCGCTGACGGCGAAAACTTGCTAGGGTGCCTGCCGCTGTCATGCAGAGGGGCGGGTATGGATACCGCACAGGCACCGCGTTTTACCTACCAGAAAGTCCACCGCTACCTGTGTGACTGGCTCGACGCGCAGCCACACGGGCAAGTGCACCGTTTGCCGTCCTTGCGGGAAGTGAGCCGACGGTTGCAGGTCTCGTTGTCGAGCAGCAAGCAGGCATTTGCCTTGCTGGAGGCGCAAGGGCGGATCCTCTCCAGGCCCAAGGTCGGCTACTTCAGCGTACCGCGTGCTCCGACAATGCTGCTGGCGCCTTCGGCCAGCCTGATCGACCGGGTGTTCGCCAGCGCCCGGCAACCGGGGATGCTGGCGTTGAGCAGCGATGCGCCGAGCGTGCTTGCGGCCCTCGAACACCCCCTGGCGATGATCGAGCGCGAATTGCTGCGCCAGACGCTGCGCAGCGAATCGCCCCCGTATCAGCCCTTCGGCGAGCCAGCACTGCGTGAGGCATTGGCACGCCGCTACAGCTGCGGCCTGGAGGATCACTGGCAGGCCGACCAGGTGTTCATCGGCGCAGACCTGCGCAGCATGCTCGAACTGGCCCTGCGCGCGCTGGTACCGGCCGGGTCGGTGGCGCTGGTCGAATCACCGTGCTCCTGGTTGGTGCTGCGGCAACTGCGGCTGGCGGGGTTGCATGTGGTGGAAGCGCCGCTGGACGGGCAGGGGCGCTTCGACTTTGAGGCAATGGCGCATGTGCTGGCTGACATGCAGGTACGCGTGGCGGTGTTGTCCTCGGCGGTCAACATGCCGCAGGGGGGCGCGATGCCAATAGAGGACAAACAGCGCCTGTGCGCGCTGCTGGCCAGGCACCAGGTGTGGCTGTTCGAGAACGACAGCTACGGCGCGCTGTGTACCACGCAGCCTCGCTACAGGGACCATGCCGATCCGCAACGGCTGCTGATCTTTGCCAGTTTCGACAAATGCATCGGCGCCGAGGCGCCCTTTGGCTACCTGCTGTGCCGGCAAACGACAATTCTGGCCCAGGCATTGGTCGGCCGAGGTTTCCGCCTGCCGGCCTACCGCCAGCGGGCCATTGCACAACTGCTGTCCAGTGGGCGTCTGGATCACCACCTGCAATTGCTGACCGGGCAGCTCGCCGCCAGCCAGGCGCGCATGGCGCACCTGCTGCAACGCCATGCGGCGGATTGCCTGCGGCTGGTCTTGCCGGTGGCTGGCCCCGCATTCTGGCTGCAGGCCGCGCGGCCGGTGGACATGGACACCGTCTGCGAGCATTTGCTGGGGGCTGGGATCGTCATTGCCCCGGGCTCGTTGTTCAGCCAGGCCGGCCATTGGCGTGATTGCCTGCGTCTGAGCTTCACCGTCGACTGGCGCCAGGACATCGAAGGGGCACTGATCAAACTGGCCCAAGCGATACGCCAGGCGCCTCAACTGCCGTAGCAGTGCGCAAGCTCCGGGAACTCACCCTGGCGCACTTCGCTGGCATAGCGTGCGCAGGCCTCGCCAATCACCGCTGTGAGGTCGGCGTACTGTTTGACGAAGCGCGGCTGATGCGGCCCGCCGAGGCCGAGCAGGTCCTCGGTGACGAGGATCTGCCCATCGCAGGCCGGCGAGGCGCCGATACCGATGCACGGCTGCTGGTTCTGTTGGCTGATCCGCCGCGCCAAGGGCTCGGCAACGCCTTCGAGCAACAAGCTGAAGGCACCGGCCGCCAGGTTGGCGCGGGCATCCTCCAAGATCGTTTCGGCACTGGCTTCGGTCAGCCCCTGCGCTTTGTAGCCCCCCATGACATGGACGAACTGCGGCATCAGGCCGACATGGGCCATCACCGGAATGCCCCGTTCGACCAGGAACGCGACCGTAGGGGCCAGGGCGCGATTGCTCTCGAGCTTGACTGCGTCGCAGCTGGTTTCTGACAGTACCTGGGCGCAATTGCGAAACGCTTGCTCGGGGGACGCCTGGTAGCTGCCGAACGGCATGTCGGCGATCACGCAGGCGTGTTCGGTGCAGTCGACCACGGCACGGGTATGGCTGATGGTTTCGTCCAGGCGCATGGCCAGGGTGGAAGGGCGGCCATAGGCGACCATGGCGGTCGAGTCGCCGACCAGGATGAAGTCCACCAACGGGTCGATCAGGCGGGCGATGGGGGTGCTGTAGGCGGTCAGGGCGACGATCTTCTGCCGGCCTTTCAGGGCGGCCAGGTCGGTGATGGTCAGGCGGTGGTGAAGGGGGCTCATCGGTACCTCCGGCGTGTTTGGAGGTGTCCGATTATTAGCGTGTGGGCAGGGGATTCAAGGCACAGATCACGGCGCAATTGCAGCCCAGATAGCGGGCGCACCGCACACCTTGAGGCGCCAGCGTTACTGGCGAACACCGGCAAGGCCGGTGCCCGTCATCGCGGTAGAGGGATCAGTTACGATCCAGCCACACCGTCTGGGCATTGGTGAACTCACGCACGCCAAAGTGCGACAGCTCACGCCCGAACCCGCTCTTCTTCACGCCGCCGAACGCCACGCGGGGGTCCGAGGCGCAGTAGCCGTTGATGAACACGCCACCGGTGTCCAGCGCCTCGGTCATGCGCTCGGCCAGGGCGTAGTCGGCGGTGTAGATCGTCGAAGCCAGGCCAAATTCGCTGTCGTTGGCCAACTCCACCGCATGATCGGCGTCACGGGCGCTGATGATCGCCGCCACCGGGCCGAACAGCTCCTGTTTGAACGCCGTCATCTCAGGGGTGACGTTGGCGAACACGGTCGGTGCGTAGAAGTTGCCCACGCCTTCAAGCTTGTGCCCGCCCAACAGCAGGGTGGCGCCTTCGGCCAGGGTAGCCTGGACCTGGCCGTCGAGCTCGTCGCGCAGGTCGTAGCGGGCCATCGGGCCGATGTAGGTGGCCTCTTCCAGCGGGTTGCCGACGGTCAGCGCACGGGTGGCCTCGACGAACTTCTCGGTGAACGCCTCGACGATGCTCTCTTCGACGATCAGGCGCTTGGCGGCGGCGCAGACTTGCCCCGTGTTTTGAAAGCGGCCAATCACCGCCGCTTTCACGGCGGCATCGAGGTCGGCGTCAGCCAGCACGATGAACGGGTCGGAGCCGCCCAGTTCCAGCACGCATTTCTTCAACGCGGCACCCGCCTGGGCGCCGATGGCCATGCCGGCGCGCACGCTGCCGGTCAGGGTGATGGCGGCGATGCGCGGGTCGTTGATGGCGCGGGTAACACCCTCCGGGGAGACGTTGAGCACCTCGAACACGCCCTCAGGCAGGCCGGCACGCTTGAACAGGTCGGCCAGCAGGTAGGCGCTGCCCATCACGTTGGGGGCATGCTTGAGCACATAGGTGTTGCCGGCCAGCAGGGCCGGGACGGCGCCGCGCAGCACCTGCCAGATCGGGAAGTTCCACGGCATCACGGCGAGGATCGGGCCGAGCGGACGGTACTCGATGCGGGCTTTGTCGATCTGGGTCGGTTCGGGGGCGAGCATCGCCGGGCCATGTTCGGCGTACCACTGGCACAGGCCGACGCACTTGCTCACTTCACCACGGGCCTGGGTGATCGGCTTGCCGATCTCGCGGGCGATCATCTGGGCGAAGGCTTCGGCGTTGGCTTGCAGGGCCTGCGCCAGGGCGAGCAGGTATTCGCTGCGCTGACCCAGCGACACCTTGCGCCACTGGCCGTAGCCGACCTTGGCGCGTTGCAGCGCCGCTTCCAGTGCGGCGTCGGTGTCGAAGGCGTAGTGGCCGATCTGTTCGCCGCTGAAGGGGTCGACGGAGATGGCGTGGGTCAGGCTGCTGATCTGGCTCATGGCTGGACGCTCATTGTTTTGATGGGGTGAGCCCAGACTAGGGGTGGCGCGCTTTATTGAAAACTGAATAATACTGAGCGAAACATTCACGTTTGGAGAATGACTGTGGACCTGGTGCAACTCGAGATGTTCAAGGCCGTGGCCGAGCACGGCAGCATCAGCGCTGCCGCCCAGCATATCCACCGGGTGCCGTCGAACCTGACCACCCGCATCAAGCAGCTGGAAGAGGACCTGGGCGTCGAGCTGTTCATCCGCGAGAAGAGCCGGTTGCGGCTGTCGCCTGCCGGGTGGAATTTCCTGGAATACACCCGGCGCATCCTCGACCTGGTGCACGAGGCGCGCCTGACGGTGGCCGGCGAGGATCCGCAGGGCACCTTCGCCCTGGGTTCGCTGGAAAGCACGGCGGCGGTGCGCATTCCAGCGCTGCTGGCGGCCTATAACCAGCGCTACCCCAAGGTCGACCTGGACCTGTCCACCGGGCCCTCGGGGACCATGCTCGAAGGGGTGTTGTCCGGGCGCCTGGTGGCGGCTTTCGTCGATGGCCCGGTGCTGCACCCGACCCTCGAGGGCATGCCGGTGTTCGAGGAGGAAATGATGGTCATCGCGCCGCTCAACCACGCACCGGTGACCCGTGCCCGCGACGTCAACGGCGCGAGCATCTATGCCTTCCGCGCCAACTGCTCGTACCGCCACCATTTCGAAAGCTGGTTCGTCCATGACCAGGCCGTGCCGGGCAAGATCCACGAGATGGAGTCCTACCACGGTATGCTCGCCTGTGTCAGTGCCGGCGCGGGGCTGGCCATGATGCCGCGCAGCATGCTCGACAACATGCCTGGGTGCAGCACGGTGAGCGCTTGGCCGATGGCGGAGGATTTCCGCTATCTCAAGACTTGGCTGGTGTGGCGGCGTGGAACGGTATCGCGCAGCTTGAGCATGTTCATCAAGCTGCTCGAGGAGCGTCGCGACGCGCCCCTGTAGGCGCGGCTTCAGCCGCGATGCGGACACCACAGTACACAGACTAACGGCGCGCTGGTTTGCGAACGACGGCACCTGGAAATCATCCAATGTGTGTAGACCATCCCCCAGAGGGAGGAATGCACCATGCGTACCCATCATTACGGTCTGTGCGCGGCACTGATGCTCGCCCTGGCCATGCCCTGGACCCTGGCGGCGGCCGCCGACCTGAATGCCCCGATCGACCCACAGGGCGTGCAATTGCAACCCCAGCAACAGAACGGCATCCGTTACCTGCAGGGCGGCATCGGCCAGGATGAAGCCAACGCCCTGCGTCGTACTCCAGGCTACGATTTGCACATCACCCTTTCCGTTGGCCGCGATGGCCAGTTCCAGAGCGGGGCGGCGGTGGATATCCAGTCGGCACAGGGGCAATCGGTGCTGGCGTTGCAGGATGTTGGCCCGTTGATCTTCGTGCAACTGCCACCGGGGCACTACCGGGTGACGGGCACGGCGGGTGGGCAGACCTTGCAGCAGCTGGTGGCGGTGGATGGCAAGACGCCTGCCAGGGTGGACCTGAACTGGCATTGAATCGGTAGGCGTACAAATGTTCTCTTTGGAGTCGGCTTGGGGATTGGTTCACCGGCAAGCCGGCTCCTACGGGGGGCAATATGGAGGCTGAATTGCGTTTGCAGGGGCTGTGCGACGAGGGATACGTCATGATTCCCGCTGTGCTGGACCCCTTGCGTATTGCCTTGCTTCGCTGTGCAATCGACGATCTGCAACCGCTGCACTGGGACTACCAGGGGCTGTTGGAGCACTACAAGTGCGTCTTCAACCGCGATCCGTTGTGGTTGCCGTTTCTCGACCTGCCGCCGTTGATCGAGCTTGCCGAAGCCGCGCTGGGGAGCGACTGTCACGTGATTGGCCAGACCGCATGGCGCAGCCACCCAGGCTACCCTGGCACGGGGTTGCACCTGGACCATCTGCCCATGGAACTGCCCGAGTGGCTGAGCAGCCTGCAACGCTTCACCCAGCCCATGCAGATACTCACCGCGCAACTCTATCTCTGTGATGTCGACCTGGCACTGGGGCCGACTTGGGTCGTGCCCGGCAGTCATCATGCGGGCCGTGCGCCCAGGCCGGGCGAGGACAACTGGCTAGGGCAGGGCGCCGTGCCCATCCTGTGCACGGCCGGTGATGCGCTGGTCTTTCGCAGCGATTGCTGGCATGCCGGTGGCGCCAACCGCAGCAACGGGCAAGTCCGCGACATGCTCCAGGTGCACTATGGGCGGCGGATGGTGGCGCAGAAGTTCTCCCCCTATCTCGACTGGCAGTTCAATCCCGAAGTGCTGGCGGCGGCCACGCCCCGCCAGCGCAGGTTGCTGGGCGAACATGCGGAGTCGGAATACGACTGAATGCACAGATGGAACGGACTGTCCTCCATCGATAGTGGCAAAACACTTCAACTTTGAGATTATTCAGACAATAATCAAAAAATTATTACCACTTGTGACCCGGTGGGGTGCGTCGGGTCGCACGTGCACAACGAGGGGCTCGAGCCCCCGCTTGCCGCAGGCCAGGAAGGCAATGGCCTGTTCGTGAATACCATCAGGAGAAGTCATTGATGAAAACCCGTCTCGCCGCTTCGTTGGCAGCCGCCGTGCTGGCCATCGCCGGGGCCAATCTGGCCCAGGCCGCGCAGGTGTCTGGTGCCGTGGGGGCCACTGGTCAGGGCGACATGACCTACCGCATCGGCCTGTCGTTCGACTGGGACACCAAATGGTTGGAAAGCAGCACCGGCCACCTGACCGGATACTGGGACGCGGCGTACACCTACTGGGAAGGGGGCGATGCCAGCGGTGCCCATTCGCTGTCGCTCAGCCCGGTGTTCGTCTACGAGTTCAGTGGCTTCACCTACACCCCGTTCATCGAGGCCGGTATCGGCCTGGCGGCATTCTCCAAGACCGACGTGGGTGATCAGCGCCTGGGTTCGTCGGTCAACTTCGAAGACCGTATCGGCTTTGGCCTGAAACTGCCGGCCGACCAGAAGATCGGACTGCGCGCCATGCATTACTCCAACGCCGGCCTCAAGCAGCCGAACGACGGCATCGAGTCGTACTCGCTGTTCTACAGCAAGGGCTTCTGAACCCGCACATGCCCCTGTAGGCGCCAGCCTTGCTGGCGCCTACAGGGGCATGTTTCGATTCAGCGCACAGCCTTGATCGCCAGCACGTTGCACAGCGGGTGCTCCAGCACGTGCGCTGTGGTCCCCCCCAGGAACGTCTGCATCGCATCGTGCCGGTGGTTGCCCATGACGATCACATCCACCCGGCTCTGGGCAATGTAGTGGGCGATCGCCTTGATCGCAGGCCCTTCGAGAAAATGTCGGCGCTCCAATGCAATTTCATGATGATCACCCAGGCGGTTGAACGCTGCCCGTTGGGCCGCGCGCACGCTGCCGTCGAACCCCGGCATGGTCACGGTGCCGGCACCGAAGTCGGCGATATGGGTCTTGGTGGCGTCGCAGACGTGCAGCAAGTGCAACTCGGCATTGCATTGCAGGGCCAGGGCATGGGCGCTGTGGATCACTTGCTCGTCCAGGTGTTCGCCGGCGCCATGGCTGTTGAGGTCGACCGCGGCGGCGACCTGGCGCGGCAGGGGCAGGCGGATATCGCTGACCAGGTGCACGGCGACCGGGCTGTCCTTGAGCAGTTGCCAGTCCAGGGGCGTGACCAGCAGGCGCTTGAGCACGGGTTCGTGCTGCACGTCCTTGACCAACAGGTCGCAGCCCAGGCGCTCGATCTGCTCGATGACACTGCCCAGTGGGTCGCGGGTCAGCAGCAGTTCGGTCGAGACATCCAGCCCGCTGTCGCGCAGTTGCTCCGCCGCGTCCGCAAGCCACCGACGGTTGTCGTCGAGCAGGCGTTCACGCTCGCGGCTGTCGCCCATCAGGCCGAAGGTATCGACATCGTCGACGAAGATATTGATATCCAGCAGCGCACCGCTGGATTCGGCCAGCGCCGCGGCCCGTTGCAGGGCAGGGCTGTAGCGCATCTGCGGGCCGAGCATGACGAACAACCGCTTGAACTGGCTCATCGCACACCTCCACGTGTGGCAGCCCCCCGTTCTTGCCTGGTCTGTCTGGCCCTGGCCGTGCGTTGCGGTCGGGGTATCGTCCATTGAGTCTAGTCGGGTGCAGCGGGCAAGGCAGGCTTCTACGGTCCGGGTAGGAACCCGCCTTGCTGGTGAATGGGGTCACAACGGATAGTGCTTCAACTCCCGCGCGATCAGCATGCGCTGGATCTCGCTGGACCCTTCGTAGATCTGGGTGATCCGCGCATCCCGGTAGTATTTCTCCACCGGGTAGTCTTCAAGATACCCATATCCCCCATGCACCTGGATGGCCATGGAGCACACCCGCTCGGCCATCTCCGAGGCGAACAGCTTGGCCTGCGAAGCCTCCGACAGGCATGGCTTGCCCGCCGTGCGCAGGCGGGCGGCATGCAGGATCAGCAACCGCGCGGCATTGACCTGCACCTGCATGTCGGCCAGCAGGTTGGCGATGCTCTGGTGTTCGTTGATCGGCTTGCCGAACTGGATGCGGTCACGGGAATAGACCAGTGCCGCCTCGAACGCCGCACGGGCGATGCCCAGGGCCTGGGCAGCGATACCGATGCGCCCGCCCTCGAGGTTGGACAGGGCGATGGCCAGGCCCCTGCCACGCTCACCGAGCAGGTTGGCGGCCGGGATGCGGCAGTTGTCCAGGGTCACGGCGCAGGTGTCGGAGGCGCGGATCCCCATCTTGTGCTCGCTGCGGTCTACCTTGAACCCCGGGTTGTCAGTGGGTACGAGGAACGCCGACAGGCCTTTCTTGCCCAGCTCCGGGTCGGTCACGGCGAAGACGATGGCAAGCTTGGCCCGGCGCGCATTGCTGACGAACTGCTTGGCGCCATTGATCACCCACTGGCCATCGACCAGTTCGGCGCGGGTGCGCAGGTTGTGTGCTTCGGAGCCGGCCTGGGGCTCGGTCAGGCAGAAGCAACCGATCACCTCGCCAGTGGCCAGCCTGGGTAGCCAGGCCTGCTGCTGTTCCGGCGTGCCATAGGCCAGCAGCGGCCCGCAGCCCACCGAGTTGTGGATGCTCATCAGCGCGCCGATGGCGCCGTCGCCGGCGGAGATCTCCTCGACCGCCAGGGCATAGGCCACGTAGTCGGTGTAGCTGCCGCCGAACTGCTCCGGGGCGACCATGCCGAGCAGGCCCAGCTCGCCCATCTTGCGCACCACCTCGTCGTCGATCCAGCCGGCCTTCTCCCAGGCCTGGGCATGGGGCGCGATCTCGCCGCGGGCGAAGTCCCGGGCCATGTCGCGGATCATGATCTGCTCTTCGCTCAGTTCAAGGTCTTGCATCTGTGTACTCCCGGGCTCACAGGCCTTCGAAGAATTGGTCGACCCGCTGTGCCGTCAGGCCTGCCAGGGTGGGCGGGTTCCAGCGCGGCTGCTTGTCCTTGTCGATGATCAGGGCGCGTACGCCTTCGATGATATCGCCGTATTCGAACCACTGGCGATCGATGTGCAGTTCCATGGCGAAGCAGTCTTCCAGCGCCAGGTGGCGGCCGCGGCGCAGCAGTTCCAAGGTCACGGCCATGGCCAACGGCGAGCGGGTTGCCAGCAGGTCGGCGGTATCCAGCGCCCATTGGCGGCTGTCGCCGATGGCCACGGTCCGCAGTTGCTCGAGGATGCTGTTCAGGTCGGGCAGGGCGAAGAAGTGGTCGATCACCGGGCGCAGTTTCGCCAGCGGCGCTTCTTCCAGCGACTGGGTACCCAGGCTGGCCAGCAGGCCTTGCAGATCCTTGCGCGGGTTGGCGCCGAAGGTCAGGTGATCGAGCCCGTCATCCAGGGCAGTGAGCTTTTCACTGTCCAGGTACCAGTCGGCCAGGCCGCAGTAGAGGGCATCGGCGGCCTTGACCTGGCTGCCGCTGACACCGAGGTAGATACCCAGCTCGCCCGGCACGCGGGAAAGGAAGTAGCTGCCGCCGACGTCCGGGAAGTAGCCGATGCCCACTTCGGGCATGCCCAAACGGCTACGCTCGGTGACGATGCGCAGATCGCAACCCTGGGCCAGGCCCATGCCGCCACCGAGGGTGAAACCGTCCATCAGTACCAGCACCGGCTTGCGGTAACGATGGATGCACAGGTCGAGGGCATATTCTTCGACAAAGAAGTCTTCGTGAAGCGTATCGCCGGCCTTGAAACTGTCGTGCAGCGAGCGGATATCGCCCCCGGCACAAAAGCCTTTGGGGCCTTCGCCACGAAGCATCACGGCATGTACCTGCGGGTCCTGGGCCCACTGGTCAAGGTGGCGCTGCAGGCTGCGTACCATCTCCAAGGTGAGGGCGTTGAGGCCGGCGGGGCGGTTTAGGGTGAGGTGGCCGATGTGATTGCGGACCTCGGCCAGTACATGATCCGTTGCCGAGGGTTGAGCGTGCGCGGTCATCGCGGTCTCCCTGCTTTGTTATTGATTTTCCAAGTGAAGTCCTGGAATGCGCGGGCGGGTCGCTGGATCCTGTCATGCAAATTTGCCCTGCACAATTGGCAAATCTGCAGGGTCACCCTGCATTTTTATCGCTTCGCGCGTTCCTGGCCCGATGCCGCACTGTAGCAACAGCGCGTTGCCTGTGGGAGCGGCCTTGTGTCGCGAAAGGGCCGCAAAGCGGCCCCGGGGATCTTCGCTCGGCATTGAGATCCTGGGGCTGCTACGCAGCCCTTTCGCGACACAAGGCCGCTCCCACCGGGATGGTGCAGACGCTGCAATGTCGACACCCGTACTTAACGCTCACCCCGAAGGGTGATAGCCGCTCCATCGTCCCCATGAAACAATCCTGCCCAGCACTCACCCTGGCGGGGACGACAATAATGAGCAACGCCCAGCTGAACTCACCCGACTGGTACGCCCGGATGGCCCGCGTGGTCGATGCCATCGGCACGCCCGGTTTCGTCGAGGCGCTGTTCGCCGCGCTCAACCAATTGGCACCGTGCCAGGCCATCACGGTGTTCCTCTACCCGCGCAAGGGCCTGCCCTCGGCACTGTTCGCCAAGGACGAAGACGGCCCTTGGCTGCCCGAGGGCAATGTGCAGAAGTACCTGGAGGGCTATTACCTGCTGTGCCCGTTCTACCGCGCCTGCATGGACGGCGTGGCCGCCGGCTGCTATCGCCTGAGCGATGTCGCCCCCGACCACTTCACACGCAGCGAGTACTACACCGCGTTCTATCGCCACGCTCATCTGGAAGACGAACTCAACTACCTGGTGCCGCTGGATGAGCAGTTGTCCATCGCCGTGGCCCTGGGCAGCACCCGGCGCCTGGGCAGCCGCCAGGTGGCCGAGCTCAAGTGCATCGCCGCCTGGGTGGTGGCGGTGGTGCGCCGGCACTGGGGGCACCTGGACGCCGAGACTCAGGGCGGGCGTTTCGAGAGTGCGCTGGGGCGGCAGATCAGCGCGGCGCTGAACAATTTCGGTTCTTCACTGCTCACCGAGCGCGAATGCCATATCGCCCAGTACCTGCTGCGCGGCCATTCCACGCGCTCGCTGGCCGAGCGCCTGGGCATCAGCGAAGACACCGTCAAGACCCACCGCAAGAACCTCTACGCCAAGCTCGACATCGCCACCCAGGCCGAGCTGTTCTCACTGTTCATCGCCTCGCTCGCACAGGCCCAGGAAGGCCTGAGCAAGGACCCACTGGAAAGCTACCTGCGACGGCGCTGAACCACCGCTTCACCTCATCCAGACAACGACAATCACCGGCCCCGCGTGTGGCCGGAGGGGAGACCTGCGTGCATACGAAAAGCGATTGGCAGCAGCGCGCTGCACGGCAACGCTTCATCACCACCGCGTTGATCGACGGGCGCCCGGTCGCGGCCCGCGACGGCGCCACCTTCGCGGCCATCAACCCGGCGACCAACCAGTGCCTGGCCGACGTTGCCGCCTGCGCCGACCACGAAGTCGACCTGGCAGTGCGCTCAGCCCGGCGTGCGTTCGAGCAAGGGCCCTGGGCCCGGATGGCGCCGGGTGAGCGCAAGCGCGTGCTGGTGCGCCTGGCCGAACTGATGCTGGCCCACCGCGAGGAATTGGCGCTGCTCGACTCGCTGAACATGGGCAAGCCGGTGATGGATGCCTACAGCATCGATGTGCCCGGCGCGGCCCAGGTGTTCGCCTGGTACGGCGAGGCGCTGGACAAGCTCTACGACCAGGTCGCGCCGACCGCCAGCAGCGCCGTGGCGATGATCACTCGCGAACCGCTGGGGGTGATCGGCGCGGTGGTACCGTGGAATTTCCCGCTGGACATGGCCGCCTGGAAGGTTGCCCCGGCGCTGGCTGCCGGTAACAGCGTGGTGCTCAAGCCGGCCGAACAGTCGCCGTTTTCGGCCTTGCGCCTGGCCGAGCTGGCGCTGCAGGCCGGGCTGCCGGAAGGCGTGTTCAACGTGGTGCCTGGCCTAGGGGAAACGGCTGGACGTGCCCTGGGCCTGCACCCGGACGTGGATTGCCTGGTGTTCACCGGTTCCACCCAGGTGGGCAAGTACTTCATGCAGTACGCGGCGCAGTCGAACCTCAAGCAGGTGTGGCTGGAGTGCGGCGGCAAGAGCCCGAACCTGGTGTTCGACGACTGCCGGGACCTCGACCTGGCGGCGCAGAAGGCCGCGTTCGGCATCTTCTTCAACCAGGGTGAGGTGTGCTCGGCCAACTCGCGGCTGTATGTGCACCGTTCGATCCATGACGAGTTCGTCGAGCGCCTTGTGCTCAAAGCTCGCGAGTGGCTGCCGGGCGACCCGCTCGACCCGGCCAGCCGCGCAGGCGCCATCGTCGATGCCGCGCAGGCCGCACGTATCGAGGCAGCCATCGGTCAGGCCCGGGAGCAGGGCGCACGCCTGCGGTACGGCGGTGAGCGCCTGAGCGTGAACGGCTCGCAGAACTTCATCATGCCGACGATCTTCACCGACGTGCGCCAGGACATGGTCCTGGCCCGCGAAGAAGTGTTCGGTCCGGTACTGGCGGTCAGCACCTTCGATGACGAGGAACAGGCCATCGCCCTGGCCAACGACAGCCTCTATGGCCTGGCCGCGTCGGTGTGGAGCGACGACCTCAACCGCGCCCACCGTGTGGCCCGGCGCCTGAAGGCCGGCACCGTGTCGGTCAATACCGTCGACGCCCTGGACGTCACCGTGCCCTTCGGTGGCGGCCGCCAATCCGGTTTCGGCCGCGATCTCTCGCTGCATTCGTTCGACAAGTACACCCAGCTCAAGACCACCTGGATCCAGCTGCGCTGACATTCACCTGAGGAGAACAACAATGAACGCACCTTTCTCGCCCAAGCGCGACACCCGCGACTACCAGGCCAGCGATGCGGCCCACCACATCCATGCTTTCCTCGACCAGAAGGCACTCAATGCCGAGGGACCAAGGGTCATCACCCGTGGTGAAGGCCTTTATCTGTGGGATAACGATGGCCGCCGCTACCTGGACGGCATGTCCGGCCTGTGGTGCACCCAGCTCGGCTACGGTCGCAAGGACCTGACCGCTGCCGCCGCCGCGCAGATGGACCAGCTCGCCTACTACAACATGTTCTTCCACACCACCCACCCGGCGGTGATCGAATTGTCCGAGCTGCTGTTCAGCCTGCTGCCGGGGCACTACAGCCATGCGATCTACACCAACTCCGGTTCCGAGGCCAACGAAGTGCTGATACGCACCGTGCGCCGCTACTGGCAGGTGGTCGGGCAGCCGCGCAAGAAAGTCATGATCGGCCGTTGGAACGGTTACCACGGCTCGACCCTGGCGGCCACGGCGCTGGGCGGCATGAAGTTCATGCACGAGATGGGCGGGCTGATTCCGGATGTCGCGCATATCGATGAGCCGTACTGGTTCGCCGAGGGTGGTGAGCTGACGCCTGCTGAATTCGGCCGTCGTTGCGCCTTGCAACTGGAAGAGAAGATCCTCGAGCTGGGCGCCGAGAACGTTGCCGGTTTCATCGCCGAGCCGTTCCAGGGCGCCGGTGGCATGATCTTCCCGCCGCAAAGCTACTGGCCCGAGATCCAGCGCATCTGCCGCCAGTACGATGTGCTGCTGTGCGCCGACGAGGTGATCGGCGGCTTCGGGCGCACCGGCGAGTGGTTCGCCCACCAGCATTTCGGCTTCGAGCCGGACACCCTGTCCATCGCCAAGGGCCTGACCAGCGGCTACGTGCCCATGGGCGGCCTGGTGCTGAGCAAGCGCATCGCCGAGGCGCTGGTGGAGCGTGGCGGGGTGTTCGCCCATGGCCTGACCTATTCCGGCCACCCGGTGGCGGCGGCGGTGGCCATCGCCAACCTCAAGGCGTTGCGAGACGAGGGGATCGTGCGCCAGGTCAAGGACGATACCGGGCCGTACCTGCAGCGCATCCTGCGTGAGGTGTTCAGTGATCACCCGCTGATCGGCGAGGTGCAGGGGACCGGGCTGGTGGCGGCCTTGCAGTTCGCCGAGGACAAGGCCACGCGCAAGCGCTTCGCCAATGAGAACGACCTGGCCTGGCAGTGCCGCACGTTTGGCTTCGAGGAAGGGGTGATCATTCGCTCGACCCTGGGGCGGATGATCATGGCGCCGGCACTGGTGGCCAGCCGTGCGGAGCTGGACGAACTGGTGGAGAAGACCCGGATTGCCGTGGACCGGACGGCACGGTTGGTGGGCCGAGATTGAAAACAGGTTGCGCCCTTCACGGGTAAACCTGCTCCCACAGTGGCCGCGCCAACCTCAAGATCAGCGCCGCACCTGTAGGCGCCGGCCTTGCCGGCGAATGGGCCAGCGCAGCCGACACAACACCGCGTGGGCACACCGCCGTTCATGAGCTCGGCGGTGTACCTGTGGGAGCGGGTTTACCCGCGAAGGGCGCTCAAGGATCTCCCGGGTCGTGCCCCAACGATTGCAGGAACAGCGAAAACAGCTCCGGCTGCGATGAGATATCCAGCTTGGCATACAAGTGCCGCCTGTGAACCTTGACCGTCTCCGGCGAAATCGCCAGCCGCTCGGCCATGGCCTTCGACGAATACCCCCGCAGGACCAGCCGGGCAATCTCCAGCTCGCGCTCCGACAACACCTTCGCCCCGAACAGGCTCATGGCATCGCGCACCTGGCTGGCCATGGCCGGGGCAGGGCGTTGGCCCTGAACCTGCCAGTGCTGTCCCATCAATGCCAGCACCCAGGGGCAGATCATCGCCAACAGCCCCTGGCGCGCCGTGTCGAACCGTTCGCGGGCTCCCAGCGACAGTGACAGCGCGCCGGCGTCGCCCAGTTGCAGGATGAACTGCACCTCATCCTCCAGCACATGGTCGTGGAAATACTTGAGGTAGTACTCGCTCTGGCGGAACTGGTCGGGCGCCACCTCTTCAAGGCGGTGCAGGCCATCGCCGATGCGCTCCTGGCACGCCTGGTAGAACGGGTCGAGCTGGTAAAGCCCGCTCAGGTACAGGGCCATGGCCTCGGGGTTGCCTTCGCCCCGGGCATCGTGGATTTCCAACGCCCTGGGGAGCCCTTCGCGGGGGTAGAGCATCGCCAGGGCGTTGTCGAACGGCAGCCACTGCTGCACCAGCAGGATCAGCTGGCGCCAGAAGCGTGGCTGGCCGATCTGCTCGATGGTGCGGGCCAAGCCCGCGTGGGCGCTGGTTTCGGTGAACAGGTTGTGCATGCGGCCCCGTTGCTGATATTCGCGGTCTATGTCGACATGGCACACGCCTGTGGGAGCGGCTTCAGCCGCGAACACCGGCGAAGCCGGAGCCATCACCGTACTGCCCGCTTCGCGGCTGAAGCCGCTCCTACAGTGGCCATGCCCAGTCTTGGGATGTTTCTGGTCTTCCGTCAAGGGGCGTACCCCCTTTGGGTAATTGGCCCCAGTGCCACCTCGGCCTACAGTCCAGCCCAGGTCCAGCGGCCGCGCGACCGGGTTTTCCCCTCACCACCAATAACAATTCAGAGGAAAAACGCCATGAGCTCCAGCGAAGCTCCCGCCAGCGCGCTCAAGCCGCGCCTGGGCGTGTTCGACGTGGTCGCCATCACCGTATCGGGGGTGACCCCGGCCAGCTCCGTGTTCGTCATCGCCCCGTTCGCCATCCAGCAGGCCGGCAGCGGTGCTTTCCTGTCCTTCATCATGGCCGCGGCCCTGGCGTTGATGTTCGCCTGGTGCTACGCCGAGCTGGGGCGTGCCCACAGCACCGCGGGCGGCGAGTACGTCTATGCCAAGCGCGTGTTCGGCGGCTTGGCCGGCTACGCCACGTTCCTTACCGTGCTGGCCTCGTTGCTGTTCATTCCACCCGTGCTGGCCGCAGGCGCTGCAACCTACCTGAACAACGCCCTGGGCACCCGTTTCGACACCCAGACCGTGGCGCTGGTGATCGTGGTGGGCAGCTACGCGCTGGGGATCCTCAACATTCGCCTCAATGCCTGGATCACCGGATTGTTCCTGGTCTGCGAGGTCGCCGCGCTGCTGGTGATCGTGGTGCTGGGCTTCGGCAACGCCAGCCAGCCCGCCGCCAGCCTGCTGCAGCCGCAGGTGCTGGAGCAGGGCGCACTGGTGGCTGCCCCCTGGGCGCTGGTGCTCGGCGCGGTGGGCATGGCCTTGTTCGCCTTCAACGGCTATGGCGGCGCGGTGCTGTTGGCCGAGGACATGAAGGATCGAGGGCGAACCGTGCACCGCGCGGTGCTGTGGTCGCTTGTCGTGGTGGTGGCGATCGAAGTGATCCCGCTGGCGGCCTTGCTGATCGGCGCACCGTCGCTGCAAGCGATGCTGGCCAGTGGCGACCCGATCGGCTACCTGCTCACCGCCCACGGCAACGCCACCCTGGCGCGCCTGGTGAGCGCCGGGATCTTCCTCTCGGTGTTCAACGCCATCGTTGCCATCGTCATCCAGGTCGGGCGGGTGGTGTACAGCAGCGGCCGCGACGCGATCTGGACACCGGGCCTGAACCGCGCCTTCACCGTGATCCACCCTCGCTGGGAGTCGCCCTGGCTGGCTACGCTGTTCCTGGCGGTCCCCTCGGCGTTGCTGAGCCTGTCTGGCAGCCTCGAGGAACTGACCACGTTCACCGTGCTGCTGCTGTTGCTGATCTACCTGGTGGTCGCCGCCTGCGCCCTGTGCAGCCGGGTGCTGCGCCGCGACCGCGAACACCCGTACCGCATGCCACTGTGGCCACTGCCGGCGTTGCTGGCGGTCAGCGGCGCCGGCTGGTTGCTGGTAACGCTGCTGGGCGAGGCGTCCTGGCGTGACCTGTTGATCATCCTCGGGTTGCTGGCGGTGTCGGTCACCCTCTACAGCACCCACGGTCGGCTGAGCCCGACCTTCCAGAAATTGTGAACATCCAAGGAGCAGACATGCGTGCGCGTCAACTGGGCATCACCCTCGGCCACGGCACCCCGGGCCCGTTCAATGCCATTACCGATGTACCGGGGGTACGGGTCGGCCACAGCACCCTGATCGACGAACAACGCCCGGCGCCGATCCGCACCGGGGTGACCCTCATCGAACCCCGCGCCGGCGCGGCGCGCCTGCAGCCGTGCTTCGCCGGCTGCCATGTACTCAACGGCAATGGCGACGCCACGGGGCTGGAGTGGATCCGCGAGGCCGGCCTGCTGACCACGCCGATCGCCATCACCAACACCCACAGCGTCGGCGTGGTGCGCGACGCGCTGATCGCCGCCGAGCGCGAACGTTTGCCGGATGATGCCGTGTACTGGTGCATGCCGGTGGTGATGGAGACCTTCGATGGCGTGCTCAACGACATCTGGGGCCAGCACGTGACGCCGGCACAGGTGCGCCAGGCGCTGGACGCCGCCACCTCGGGGCCGGTGGCGGAAGGGCCGGTGGGCGGTGGCACGGGGATGATCTGCCATGAGTTCAAGGGGGGCATCGGTACCGCCTCGAGGCGCCTGGAGGCCGGCTGGACCGTTGGCGCCCTGGTTCAGGCCAACCATGGCCAGCGCCGGGAATTGAGAGTGGATGGCTATCCGGTCGGGCGCCAGCTGGAGCATTTGCCCTCGCCGTTTGCCGAGCAGCGCACCGGCACGCCGGGCATGGGCTCGATCGTGGTGGTGATCGCCACCGACGCGCCGCTGCTGCCGCACCAGTGCCAGCGCCTGGCCCAGCGGGCGTCGATCGGGATCGCCCGCACCGGCGGTGGTACCGAGGATTCCAGTGGCGATATCTTCCTGGCGTTCTCCACCGGCAACCAGGAACTGCCGCCAGCCGATTACGCACGCCGGGAACTGGCGCAGTGCTCGCAGGTGCGCATGCTCAACAACGACCACATTTCGGCGGTGTTCCTGGCGGCGGCGGAGGCGGTGGAGGAGGCCATCGTCAATGCCTTGCTGGCAGGGCGCACGATGCTGGCCAAGGCGGGCGTGGTGGTGCCGGCGCTGGAGGGCGACACCCTGCTGACGGCGCTGCATGAAGCCGGGTGGAAGCCTCACGAGCAAGACTGAGATCTGCAGCGGGTTTGTCGCCAGGCTCGGGTTTGACGCGACTCCTGTGGGAGCGGGTTTACCCGCGAATACGTCGGTGGATTCACTGGCGCATTCGCAGGCAAACCCGCTCCCACAGGGAGAGGGCGGCGAACTCAGTCGGCGCGGGCCAAGGCGGGGCGACCCGCACGCGAAACCCGCAGGGCCACCAGGCTACCCAGCACGATCAACCCCGCCAGCGCATACAGTGCCGCATCGGTGGAGCCGGTCTGGTCCTTGATGAACCCCACCAGATAGGGGCTGAGGAAGCCCGCCATCTGCCCCACCGAGTTGATGATCGCCAGGCCCGCCACAGCGGTACCGGCGCTGAGCAGCGCGGTGGGCATCGGCCAGAACATCGGCAGGCCGGTCAGCGCGCCCATGGTGGCGATCGACAGCCCCAGAATGGCGATGGTCGGGTTGGCCGCGAAATTCACCGCAATCAGCAGGCCCAGGGCACCCATCAGCATCGGCACCACAAGGTGCCAGCGCCGCTCGTTGCGCAGGTCCGCCGAGCGGCCGACGATGATCATGAAGACACCGGCCAGCAGGTACGGAATAGCGCTCAGCCAGCCGATCAGCAACGGGTTGTCGAAGCCCATGTTCTTGATGATCGACGGCAACCAGAAGTTGATCGCGTAGACGCCGCTCTGAATGCAGAAGTAGACGAAACCGAAGGTCCAGATCAGCGGGTTGGTCAGCACCGCAAGCACGCTGTCGCCGGTGGTGGCGGGCTTGCTTGCGGCGTCGGCCTTGAGGTCGGCCTCGATCATCCGGCGCTCGGCCGGGCTCAGCCAGGCGGCGTTCTGGTAGCCGTCGCTGAGCAGCACGATCGCCAGCGCACCCAGCACCACGGTGGGCAGGCCCTGGATCAGGAACATCCACTGCCAGCCGGCCAGGCCGTGCTGGCCTGCGGCGAAGTGGTCGAGGATCCAGCCGGAGAACGGCCCGCCCAGCAGCCCGGACACCGGGATCGCCGACATGAACAGGGCCATGATCCGGCCACGGCGATCAGCCGGAAACCAGCGCGAAAGGTACAGCACAACGCCAGGGAAGAAGCCGGCCTCGGCGGCGCCGGTGAGCAGGCGCAGGGTGTAGAACTCGGTGGGGGTGGTGACGAACAGCAGGCAGGTGGACAGGCTGCCCCAGGCGATCATCATCAGCGCGATCCAGCGCCGCGGCCCGAAGCGGTTCAGCGCCAGGTTGCTGGGCAGGCCGCAGAGCACGTAGCCGATGAAGAAGATGCCGGCCCCCAGGCCGTACACCGTTTCGCTGAACTTCAGGGCGTCGAGCATCTGCAGCTTGGCGAAGCCGACGTTGACGCGGTCCAGGTAGTTGAACAGGTAGCAGATGAAAATGAACGGGATCAGCCGCAGGGTGACACGCCGGTACAGCGCGTCGCGGGTGATCTCGGTGCCTTGGTCAAGGGCGGGGCTGTGTGCCATGATCGGGTTCTCTTTTGTTATGGTTGTCGCCGCGTCGCCTGTTCCGGCGCTCGCCTCGAAGAGTCTCGGGGAGTGTAGCGCGGCTGTCTTTGTGCTTTCGCACAGCCTGGGGCGCGGGCTGCTGTGCCGCCGACCAAAACCCGCCACTGCAAGGAACCCTGCATGTTCGAGCTGGACCACGACCTGGCCCAGGACATCGTCGACCGGGCGATGGCCATCCTGCCGTGCAACGTCAACGTGATGGACAGCCAGGGGCTGATCCTCGGCAGTGGCGAGCCCGAGCGCATCAACACCCGTCACGAAGGCGCCCAGCTGGTGTTGGCCAACGGCCGGATCGTCGAGCTCGACGTGGAGGCCGCCAAGTGCCTCAAGGGCGTGCAGCCCGGCGTGAACCTGCCGTTGATGCTCGATGGCCGACTGATCGGCGTGCTGGGCTTGACCGGCGATCCACAGCAATTGCGCACCTATGGCGAGCTGGTGCGCATGACCGCCGAAATGCTCTTGGCCCAGCGTCACCTGCAGGTGGAGCAGCAGTGGCGGCGCCAGCGTTGCGACGACCTGCTGGCCTTGCTCCTGGGCGGCAGCGGCGATTCGCCGCGGCTGGTCGATGAAGCCCAGCAACTGGGGCTCAAGCCCAACCTGCCACGCATTCCCTGCCTGTTCGAGCTGCAATCGGGGCCGCCCGCCGAGGCGTTGTCGGCGTGGCTGATGAGTCGTTACCCGGACAGCTGGTGCGTGAGCCCGGCGAGGCAATCACTGCTGTGGTGCCGCCCAGCGGGCGTGGCGCTGGATGAAGCGCGGCTGATCGAACGGCTACGGCGTCATGGTTGGGAGGTTGAGCGCCTGGCCTTGGGTAGCCCGGCACAGAGCCTGGAGCAATTGCGCCGAGGTTATCGGCGCGTACGCGACCTGCTGGCCTATGGCCGTGAAGTGCTGCCCCGCGAGTGCCTGCTCTCGCTGGCGCGCTACCGCCTGCCCGCGCTGCTCTGGCGGCACCGCAATGACGATGCCCTGGACGAGTTGCTCGAGCCGTTGCAGCGCATTCGTGCCAAGGACAGCAGCGGCCAGCTGCTCGCCACCCTGCGCGCCTGGTGTGCCCATGACGGGCAGAGCCAGGCCTGTGCCGATGCCCTGGGGATCCACCGCAACAGCTTGCGTTACCGCCTGGAGCGGATTGCCGAAGTGAGCGAGGTGGATCCGTTGCGGATGGAGGGGATGCTCAGTCTTTACCTGGGGTTGCAACTGATCTCGGCATGAGAGCGCGTCGCAGGCACCTCTGATTCTTGCTAGCGCTACGATCTGCTAATGCCGCCATTGTAATGCCATTACCCTGGTGTCCCGCATTTGCTGGACTACATTGCGCTGATCTGGACGAGCAAAGGAGTTGCCGCGATGCGCAAATCGGGGAAGGTGACGCTGCTGTGGGGGCTGTTTGCACTGGCAACGACCGTGCATGCTGTCGACTTGGACCAAGGTTGGGATGGGAAGACGCTCGGCAACTGGCAGCAGCTATCGCAAGGGTCGCGTTACGTACCGCTGTCCTGGGCCGAAGCGCTGGAGGCTCCGGGGCAGCAAAGCCGTTTCATCACCGAGCGCAACCTGACCAGCTACGGTTACACGGCCTATCAGGCGCAGTATCAGGGGCGGGCGTTGCTCTTGCCGGCCGGCTTCGTCCCAGACGACAACAATGACCGCCACCTGTCCTACACCCGCTTGCGCTGGTACGCCGGCCAGGGTGACCGGGAGGCCTGGCTAGGCATGAACTGCTCGGCCTGCCACACCAGCACCGTGCGCTACAACGGGCAGGCCATGGTGGTCCAGGGCGGGCCGACCAATGCGGACTTCCAGGCGTTCTTCAACGACATGGAGCGCGCCATGCGGGAAACCGAACGCGACGCCGCCAAGTTCGCGCGCTTTGCCCAGGCCGTGCTGGGTGACCAGGACACCCGAGGTAACCGCCAGCAGCTGATGCAGTCTCTGGCGCGGCTCAACGCGTTCTATGCCCGCAATCGCGAACTCAACGGCAATGCCGTCGAATACGGCCCCGGGCGACTCGATGCGGTTGGCCATATTCTCAACAAAGTCAGCCAGATCAGCGGCGCGCCCAACCCGCAGGCCAACCCCGCCGACGCACCGGTCAGCTATCCGTTCCTGTGGAACGTGCCGCAGCATGACAAGGTGCAGTGGAACGGCATGGTGCAGAACCAGCGCCTGACCGTGCTCAAGCACCAGAGCATCGATGTGGGTGCCCTGGGGCGCAATGTCGGTGAGGTGATCGGCGTGTTCGCCGATGTGGTGCCCGTGAAGGACCCTAAATGGCTGCACGGTTTCGTCTCCAGCGTGAAGGTGAAGAACCTGGAAGTGCTCGAGGAGGCCTTGCGTACGCTCAAGCCACCGCGTTGGCCCGATGCGGTACTGGGCGTGCCCGACCCGGCGCTGGTGGCCACCGGCGCCAGATTGTACGGCAACCTCAAGTGCGACAGTTGCCATGTCAAGCTCGACCGAACCGACCTGCGCACACCGATCAAGGCCCACATGGTGACGATCGCCAGCCAGGAAACCCAGTCCCCCGAACGCATCGGCACCGACCCGGGGATGGCCTGCAACGCCTATCAGTACAAGTCCGATGCCGGCGTGCTGGCAGGCATGTCGGCACCGGGTTTCAAGGGCGAGAAATCGCAGCCTGTCCAGCCCTATGATCGGGTCGCCAACATGCTGGCGGTAACGGTCAAGCAAACGTTGCTGGGCCAGCGCGACGATGTCGCCGAGTTGGTCGCCGGGGGCTTCCTGGGTGTCCCGGTGAAACCTGAGCGCGTGCCAGGTTTCCGTAACCGCGCGCTGTTCACAGCCAAGGACGAGCAGGACCTGCGCGAAATCAATTGCTACAACGCTGCGGCCAGTGTGCCGACCCTGGCCTACAAGGCACGGCCGCTCACGGGCATCTGGGCGACCGCCCCCTATCTGCACAACGGCTCTGTCGCCAGCCTGAATGAACTGCTGTTGCCGCCGGAGCAGCGCATGAAGGTGTTCTACACCGGCACGACCGAGTTCGACCCGAAGAACGTCGGTTTCGTCGCCACCGAGGGGCAGGGCAACCGTTTTCGTTTCGACACCACGCTGCGTGGCAACAGCAACGCGGGCCATGATTATGGTGTCGGTGCACTCAAGCCCGAGGAGCGCATGGCCTTGCTCGAATACCTGAAAACACTGTGAGGCGCGCGGGGCCGGGCGGACTGCTCGGCCCCGGTGTGTTGGAAACGCCCAAACACGCCACTTCCTGTTTTGTGCATCCGACCAAAGCGCAGGTAAGTCGTACCTGTCAGCATGCGGCCATCAGGACAGGAGAATCCCATGAAGATCGTCATCGCCCCCGACTCGTTCAAGGACAGCCTCGACGCCACCGGTGTCGCCCAAGCCATTGCCTGCGGCCTGGCCGAGGTCTGGCCCGAGGCCGAGCTGCTCGAATGCCCCATGGCAGACGGTGGCGAAGGCACCATGGCGGCGATTGTCACCGCCAGCCATGGCGAGCTGCGTCACCTTCAGGTGCGTGGCCCGTTGGGTGAGCGCGTCGAGGCCGGTTGGGGCTGGCTGCCCGACAGTCGCACGGCGGTGATCGAAATGGCCCAGGCCAGCGGTATCCAGTTGCTGCCCAGCGCCCAACGCGATGCCTGCCGCAGCAGCACCTGGGGCACCGGTGAGCTGATCGCTGCGGCCTTGGCCGCTGGCGCACGGCGGATCGTCCTGGCCATCGGTGGCAGCGCCACCAACGACGGTGGTAGCGGCATGTTGCGTGCGCTGGGTCTGCGTCTGTTGGATGCCGACGGCCAGCCATTGGCCGAGGGCGGCCTGGCCCTGGCGCAGTTGGCGCGGATAGACGCCAACGATCTCGATCCGCGCTTGGCCGAAGTGCAGGTGGAGGTTGCCGCGGATGTCGATAACCCGCTGTGCGGCCCCAATGGCGCCTCGGCGATCTTCGGCCCGCAGAAGGGCGCCAGCCCTGAGCAGGTGCAGGCGCTGGACCAAGCCCTGGCGCATTTTGCCGATCACTGCGCCCGCTTGCTGGGCAAGGATGTACGTGAAGAGCCGGGCAGCGGCGCGGCCGGCGGCATGGGGTTTGCGGCCAAGGCCTTCATGGGCGCGCGCTTTCGCCCTGGCGTGGAGGTCGTCGCCGAGCTGGCCGGGCTGGATGCCCTGGTGCAGGGCGCCGACCTGGTGATCACCGGCGAGGGCCGTTTCGATGCGCAGACGTTGCGCGGCAAGACACCGCTGGGCGTGGCGCGGGTGGCCAAGCAGCATGGTGTACCGGTAGTCGTGCTGGCCGGGACCCTCGGTGCAGGTTACGAGCAGCTGTATGCCCATGGCATCGATGCCGCGTTCGCCCTGGCCAGTGGGCCGATGACCCTGGAGCAGGCGTGCGCCGAGGCCGGGGCGCTGCTCAAGGCGCGGGCAGGGGATGTGGCGCGGTTGTGGCAGGTGGCCCGCCCGTAGGAGCCAGCCTTGCTGGCGATGCCCGGCAAAGCCCGCTCCTATGTATGGGCTTCATGATTGTTGTTGTTGTTGGTTCTTCAGTTTGTTGGCATATCCGTTTGCCATGTAGACGCTGATTCACCTTTCCGCCCTTACGGCGGGTTACTTTTGGTCTTGGCCAAAAGTAACCAAAAACCGCTCGCTCCATCATACGGCCCTACGCTACGCTCCGGGTCCCTTCGCTCCGGCGCCTTCCGGGCCCGCGCGGCCTACGACTTGCTGCGCAAGTCTACATCTCGCGCCTTCGGCTAACGCCGAAGGGTGCTGCGCACCTGGCCCTCCAGACGCCTGCGCTCAGCCTCCTGAAGTCGCGAAGTTACGGGCGGCGCCTGAGCAGGCGCAGCTATCGCTAGTTGCTTAATCTTGGCCTGTAATACGCATTCGCCGGCTTTGCCGGCGAACCAATGGCACAAACAATCCACCAATGAAAGATCTGCATAGCTATCAAAATTTCTGCTCTTTGCTCTTTGCTCTTTGCTCTTTGCTCTTTGCTCTTTGCTCTTTGCTCTTTGCTTCTGCGAGCGCGCAGCGCCTCGCCCGGCTTTTGATCTTTATGCGCGGTAGTTCAGGCGCCGCCCATTGCGACTTCAGGAGGCCGAGCGGAGTTCTTGCGTAGTGGGGCGACGGCCATGGATGGCCGTCGAGCGCTGCGCCCCAGGATGGGGCGTTCAGCGCGGTACCCACGGGAGCAACAAAGGCATGAGGGGATCCCGCTGTGAGCGGGACGGATGATGGAGCGAGCGGTTTTGCCTACATTTTCCAGGAAAAAAGTAGGCCGCCGTAAGGGCGGAAAGGTGAATCAGCGTCTCCATCGCCAATGGATATGCTTACAAAAGCCGAAACCCAAACTCTGAAAGCCGAAGCCGAAGCCACCGGCAAATCCCCCCAGCCCGCGACAAGTTGTCTGCTTGACTAAATCACATGCAACAAGTCATGCATCTTGACTTAAAGGTCAGTTTTTGTGAAATTGCGCGCCCTCCGTGTCTCACAGCACCAGAACAAAGCATGGGCGGCGCCCGACCGCCCAGAGGATCAACCATGTCCAACCGTGATATTTCCCGGCGCTCGTTCCTGCAAGGCGGGCTGATCGCCGGTGTCGGCGTGACCCTGGCCCCGCTGGGCAGCCAGGCCTTCGCCGCCCTGATGGAAAACAAGGTCACCACCTCGCCGCAAAAGTGGATGAACCACGACGGCAAGGCACGCTTCCGTAACGACGCGCTGTCCAAGGTCTGCGGCAACAAAGTCTTCGCCCGCGACATCCGCGCCAAGGACATGCCCGGCTGGCCGCAGCAGCAAGGCCACGCCATGCTGCTCAAGGCCACCAAGGCCGACCGCATCTACGCAGGCTACGACCTGTCGCTGCTCGGCGCCGACCTGCAGCCCGACCGCATCGTCACCGCCGACGACCTGAAGAAAGACGGCATCGCCTGGCCCGAAGCTCATTCGCCAGACCCGCTGCTGCCACCAGGCCAGGTGCCGATGTTCATCGGCCATCCGGTGGCGATCCTGATCTGGAACGACTTCGAACGCTTCCGCAAAGCCAAGCTCAAGCTGCAGTTCAACGACAAGGCGATCCGCTACGGCGCCCAGGCCCCGCTGTACCAGCGCGACCCCTACGGCAGCTTCCGTTTCGTGCGCGTGGGCGGCAAGACACCGTTCGACGAGGACGAGTACTCGAGCCTGAAGAACACCATGCTGTTCCCCACCATCCTCGCCCGTAAACCGGTATGGACCGCCGAGCCCAAGCAGCACGGCACCCTCACCGAGCAGGGCATGTTCTACGCCCAGCGCATCGACGAGCAGCTCAAGCAGCCGCCCGAAGACTGGCTGCTGTTCGACGAGCGCTACAAGACCCCGTCGATCGAGCCTGCGGCCCTTGAGCCGGACAACGGCAACGGCTGGTACGACCCGGCCACCGGCACCCTGCATTTCGTCGTGGCCACCCAGTGCCCGTTCGAAGTGGCGCAGGAATGCGTGCACATGATCAAGCCGTCGCGCTTCGCCTTGAAGCACCTGAACATGCACCCCGGCTACACCGTCGGCTACGGCTCCAAGGACAACAATATCTTCGTGTTCTACGCCGCCGTTGCTGCCCTGTACGGCGCCGGCGTGCCGATCCGCCTGGCCAACGACCGCTACGAGCAGTTCCAGAGCGGCATCAAGCGCCATCCGTTCGACATTCGCTACCAGCTGGCCGTCGACAAGCGGGACATGAGCTTCAAGATCTTCCGCGCCGACATGACCGTCGACGGCGGCGGGCGCATCAACTACAGCCCGTCGGTGGCCGCCGTGGGCGCGACCGCGGCGCAGTCGATCTACTACATGCCGCAGAACGACCTGTCGGTGACCGCCTACCACTCCCGTGGCGTCGAGGCCGGCTCCATGCGCGGCTATGGCACCCTGCAGAGCATGGCCGCCACCGAGATGATGGTCGACGAGATCGCCGACCGACTGGGTGTGGATGCCATCGAGCTGCGCCGCAAGAACGCGCTCAAGTCGGGCATGAAGAACACCCAGGGCGCGGTGCCCGCCGGCGCCCTGCGCCTGCACGAAATCCTCGACAAGGCCGCCGAGCATGAGTGGTGGAAGAACCGCCAGGCGCGCAAGCAAGCTGAGGACGCCAAGGACCATGACAACTGGTATGGGGTGGGCTTCGCCATCACCCAGAAGGATTTCGGCACCGGCTCTGAAGCACCGATGGCGGCTGTCGAGTTCACCGCTGATGGCCGCATCACCCTGCGCCATATCGGTACCGAGCTGGGCACTGGCATGTCGACCTCCCAGGCCCTGGTGGTCAGCGACTTCCTCGGCCGCGTCGCCGACGAAGTGAAGACCGCCCAGACCGAGTGGCCCGAGCTGCAACTGAGCACCAGCGGCAACCCGTACCTGATCAGCCAGGCCGAGCAGGACACCGCGCTGCGCGACCCGCGCTGGGTCGGCAAGCTGGCCTCGCCGTCATCGGCGACCAACTCGGCGTTCTACTTCAGCCACGCCACCCGCGAAGCGGCCCGCGTGCTGTTCAACCATGGCCTGTGGCCGGCGGCCATGGCGATTTGGAGCCAAGGTCCGTATGGCGGCCAGGCCAACCCGCTGGTGGTGCGTCGCGAGAACGCGGTGTGGGTCAACGGTGTGCTGACCGGCAACGGCCTGGCGCCGATCCCGTTCGCCGAGCTTGCCAAGAAGGCCCACGAAATGGGCCTGGTCACTGGCGCCAGCGTGCACGGTTTCAACCGCTGGAGCTGGGCCGAGGCCGACTTCGTCATTGACGGCGTGCGCGAGCGCCTGCCGCTCGATGCCCTGGCGGTCAAATACGGCGACGGCGCGGTGAACGCCAAGAAAGCGCAGATGAACAGCAACGGCTTCCACCTGCTGGACCGGCAGAACGCCGAGTACCCGGCCACCCAGCTGAACAACGCCATGGTTACCTACTACAGCCCGGTGGCGACCATCGTCGAGGTCAAGGTGAACAAGGGCAGCGGCGAAGTGACGGTGCTCAACCACCACAGCTGGGTCGAGTGCGGCCGGGTGCTGGTGCCGGAGTTGGTCAAGGGCCAGCTCGAAGGCGGTATCGCCATGGGCATTGGCCACGCGCTGCTGGAAGAAATGCCGCTGTACGAGGGCGGCCCGGGCGAGGGCGACTGGAACTTCAACCGCTACCGCCTGCCGATGGCCAAACATGTGGCGGTGTGGAAGCAGACGTCGGAGATCCTGCCGCCGCTGTCACCCACCGACCCGTCCAAAGGCATCGCCGAAGTGGTGATGATCCCGGTGGTCGGCGCCATTGGCAATGCCGTGGCCCACGCCATCGGCAAGCGCGTGCGCGACCTGCCCATCACCCCCGCCCGAGTCAAGGAGGCCCTCAATGGCTGACCGCAAGCTGCAACTGACCCTCAACGGTCAACCTGTCGTCACCGAAGTGGTCCCCGATGACCTGGCGATGATCGACTACCTGCACGAATACCAGAACCTCACAGGCTCGCGCCTGGGCTGCGGCCAGGGCATCTGCCACGCCTGCGTGGTGATCGTCGACAACCCCGACGGCACCAGCGAGGAAGTGCGCACCTGCATCACCGGCGCGCATTACTTCGAGGGCAAGAAGGTCCGTACCATCGAAGGCCACGCCAAGCTCGACGAAGCCGGCAACCTTGGTGAGCTGAACCCGATCCAGCAGAAGTTCGTCGACCGTTTTGCCTTCCAGTGCAGCTATTGCGCACCGGGCTTCGTCAACGCCGCCACGGTGTTGGTGGAAAAGGCCCAGCGCAAGCCGCTGAAAAAGAGCGAGCTGGAGGACGCCATCGAGGCCAGCCTTGGCCATCACGTGTGCCGCTGCACCGGCTACGTGCGTTACTACGAGGCCACCCGCGAAGTGCTGGGCGACCTCGGCCTGGTCAAGGAGGGTTGAGCATGAAGCAAGTTCTGAGTGGCCTGGCGATGGCCATCGGCGCGGTATTGGCGCTCAGCGCCCAGGCCGATGACCAGGCGCAGGTCAAGCGCGGCGAGTACCTCGCCCGCGCCGCCGACTGCATGGCCTGCCACACCGCCGAAGCTGGCGCGCCCTATGCCGGCGGCCTGCCGATCCATTCGCCGTTCGGCACCATCTACGGCACCAACATCACCCCGGACAAACAGTACGGCATCGGCAACTACAGCGACGACGAGTTCTTCGCCGCCCTCACCGCAGGCAAGCGCAAGGACGGCGCCAACCTGTACCCGGCCATGCCCTACACCTCGTACCACCTGATCCCGCGCGAGGACGCCGATGCCATCCACGCCTACCTCAAGACCGTGGCGCCGATCAACCGCCCGGCGCCGGAGACCAACCTGAGCTTCCCGTTCAACGTGCGCCTGGGCCTGATGGGCTGGAACATGCTGTACGGCAAGAGCGTGCAGTTGGAGGAAGGCAAGGGCAACAGCGAGGCGTGGAAGCGCGGCCAGTACATGGTCGAGGTGCTCGGCCATTGCGGCGAGTGCCACACCCCGCGTAACCCCATCGGTGCATTGCAACAGGACAAGCGCCTGACCGGTGGCCTGCTGCAGGGCTACCTGGCGCCCAGCTTGCTGGCCCAGGACCTGGCTGATCGCGGCTGGAACCACGCCGACCTGGCCACCTTCCTCAAGCATGGCATGAGCGCCCAGGGCAGCATGTTCAACGAGATGTACCCGGTGGTGCACCACAGCACCCAGCACCTGGAGGACAGCGACCTGTCGGCCATGGCCACCTACCTGCTGGGTGATCAGCCGCCGGCGGCCAAGGTGGTGCAAGCCGTCGCGCATGAGACGATGGGTGAAAGCGCCAAGCGAGGCCGCCAGCAGTACCTCAACGTCTGCGCCGGCTGCCATGGCGGCGAAGGCGAGGGCAAGCCGCACATCGCCGTGGCCATGCAGGGCAACACCATCCTGCGCCAGGCCGATTCGCGCAACCTGGTCAAGGCCATCGTCGACGGTATCCGCGAGCAGCAGTTCACCGGCTTCGAGCGCATGCAGCCGATGCCGGGCTTCGCCGACAAGCTCGACGACCAGCAGTTGACCGACATGGTCAATTACCTGCGCGAAGCCTGGGGCGGCCTGCCGGGCGACCTGACCACTCAGCAGCTGGCCCAGCTGAAGGCGGACTGACCCGTGCAGCATCTCGACCTGCAGGTGGTGCAACAGGCGGCGCAGTGGTCGCGTGATGGCTTGCGCGTCTGGTTGTGCACGGTGCTTTGTACCTACGGCTCGGCGCCACGTGCGCCGGGCTCGCTGTTGGCGGTCAACGATCATGGGCACTGGGTCGGTTCGCTGTCCGGTGGCTGCGTCGAGGAGGACTTCCTCGAACGCGTCGCCGCTGGTGAGTTCGTCGAGGCGGTGGCGGTGGTGCGCTATGGCGATGGCAGCGACAGCCGCTCGAACATCCGCTTGCCCTGTGGCGGCATCCTCGACGTGCTGGTGGAGAACCTGCCCGGCGACTGCGCCACCCAGGCCCACCTCGGCGAGCTGCAGGCGGCGCTGCTCGGGCGCCGTCGCCTGCTGCGCGAGGTCGACCTGCTTACAGGCGAACGTCATGTATGTGACGACCACAGCCAGGGGCCGCGAGTGGAGCTGGGCGAAGGCCATGTACGCCTTCGTGTCGGTGCCGCCCAACGGTTGCTGCTGGCAGGTTACTCCAGCGTCGCGCACTTCTGCGCCGAGTTCGGCAAGGGCCTGGGGTTCGAGGTGGTACTGTGCGATCCACGGGACGAGGTGATGGACAACGTGGTGCTCGACGGGATAGAACTCCGTCGCGAGCTACCGTCGGTGTTCATCGCCAATGGCGGCTGCCATCGCGACACCGCAGTGGTGGCGCTCACCCACGACCCGAAGATCGATGACCTGGCCATGCTCGAAGCCGTACAGACCGAAGCTTTCTATATAGGCGTGATGGGCTCGCGCGCGACCTCCGAGAAGCGCCGTGAACGCCTGCGCCGTATCGGCGGGCTGAGCGACGCGCAGATGGCGCGCATCCACGCGCCCATTGGCCTCAACCTGGGCAGCAAGACCCCGGCGGAGATCGCCTTGGCGGTGCTGGCCGATATCCTGCGTACCCGCAGCGGCGTTGCCCGCGAGGCGTTGTGAGCGTCGTCGCGCTGGTATTGGCGGCGGGGCAGGGGTCGCGCTTCGGTGGCGACAAGCGTCGTGCGTTGCTGGCCGATGGCCGTAGCCTGTTGCAGCACAGTGTCGAACGCGCGTTGGCGGTGTTCGATGAGGTGCGCGTGGTGCTGCGGGCTGGCGAGCAGGCCGAGGACTTGGGGCTGCCGACGGGTTGTCGCATCGTGGTCAGCCCTGAGGCGGGACGCGGCATGGGGCATAGCTTGGCGGCCGGCGTAGCATCGCTCGACGATTGCGCCGCCGAAGCCGTGGCCATCGTGCTGGGCGACATGCCCTGGATTCAGGCGCGGACCTTCTGTCGCCTGATCGAGGCGGTCAGTCCAACGGCCATTGTGGTGCCACGTCATCGAGAGCAGAACGGGCATCCTGTGCTGTTCGGGCGCACTTACTGGCCTGAGCTGACCCGGTTGGCCGGTGACGAGGGCGCACGTTCGATGCTGCAACGGCATCGGCAGCAACTGCGGGTGGTCGAGGTGGACGATACTGGGGTATTGCGCGACGTCGATACGCCTGCCGCCCTAACTGCACGATCGTTGTAAAGGGACTTCTGTAGGAGCGGCTTTAGCCGCGATGCAGGCGACGCTGTGCCTGGCACCCGCTTCGCGGGTGATCGCGGCTAAAGCCGCTCCTACAGGGACAGCGCGACCCACCATTGAGGGAAAACCCTCATTGCCGCTCATCCGGTGGCCTCCTAGCATGGATTCGGTCAACCACCCAGGCACAGGAGCACAACCATGGCCAACGCCAACGACGACAAACGCACCACCCCCGACCCGGCCGAGGACAATGCCTTCTTTCCCTCGCCGTATTCCCTCAGCCAGTTCACCTCCAGCAAGTCCGACCTCAGCGGCGCCGACTATCCCGATGCTTACAAGGGCGGCCGCTGGAAAATCCTGCTGATCGGCGCCGACGAGCGCTACCTGCTCACCGACAACGGCACGCTGTTCTCCACCGGCAACCACCCGGTGGAAACCCTGCTGCCCATGTACCACCTGGACAAGGCCGGCTTCGCCTTCGATGTGGCGACCCTGTCGGGCAACCCGGTCAAGTTCGAGTACTGGGCCATGCCCGGCGAAGACACCGAGGTGCTGGGCCTGTTCGACCGCTACCGCCAGGCGTTCAGGCAGCCGCGCAAGCTTGCGGATGTGCTTGCAAGCGCCCTGGGTGAGGGCTCCGACTACCTGGGGGTGTTCATCCCCGGTGGCCACGGCGCCCTGATCGGCCTGCCGGAAAGCGAGGAGGTCGGGCATGTGCTGCAATGGGCGGCGGACAACGACAAGTTCGTCATCACCCTGTGCCATGGCCCGGCAGCGCTGCTGGCCGGCGGCAGGCTCCATGACGGCTACAAGATTTGCGCCTTCCCCGATGAGCTGGATGCCAAGACCCCCGAGATCGGCTACATGCCCGGCCATCTGACCTGGAAGTTCGGCGAACGCCTGCAAGCCCAGGGGGTCGAGATCATCAACCAGGGCATTTCCGGCGCCGTCCACCAGGACCGCAAGCTGCTCACCGGCGACAGCCCGCTGGCCGGCAACGCGTTGGGCAAGTTGGCGGCGGCGGCCTTGCTCAAGGCGGTCAACGGCGGGTGAGCGGCATGTCTTTCGACAAGGTGGTGCCGGCGATCCGGCAGATCGAACAGGCCACTACGCTAGCGGTCATCCAGTCGGCCGTGCGCGGCGTCGCACGGCCGCTGGGCTACGACCGCTTCGTGCTGTTCAGCGCCAGTGCCGCGCGGGACGAGGTGGTCGAGCGTATCCACTGGGTGGAGGGCGACTGGTTCGGCGACGGGCAACGGGTCGATGCGCAGACCTACGTGCGTCACTGTCCAGTGACGCGGCACCTGTTGGCGGCGCGTGCGCCATTCTTCTGGAGCAAACGCGAAGGCGAGGAGGGCGAGCGCTACCGCGTGGTACGCACACCAACAGGGCCGGGGATCCATGGCCTGCAGGTGCCGGTGTTCGGCCCGGCCGGCCTGGAAGGGGCCATGAGTCTTGGCGGCCTGCGCATCGACGCCTCGCTGGCTGCGCGGTTGTGCCTGACGCTGCTGGCCAATGCGGCGTTCCACAATGCCCGGCGCCTGCTGGAGGCACCGGTCGGCCAGGAGGGCGGCATGTTGACCGAGCGCGAACGGCAGGTACTGGCCTGGACCGCCGCCGGCCAGCGCCAGGCCGACATCGCCGCGGCCCTGGGGTTGTCGGTGCGCACCGTGGAGAACCACCTGCGTGCCGCCCGTCGCCGGTTGGGTGTCGCCACCACCGCCCAGGCGATCAAGGTTGCCCTGGGTAGTGGTGTGCTGGGCTGAACGCTTCAGCCCTGGTGCGCCACGTTCAGCATCACTTTGCCGATATGCCGGCCAGACTCCATCAGCTCATGGGCCTGACGCGCGGCAGTCAGCGGGAAGGTCGCGTGGATCAGCGGCTTCACCGCACCGCTATGTACATGGGGCCAGGCCTTGGCCTGCAATTCGGCGAGGATCGCCGCCTTGTCGTCGATACTGCGCGCACGCAGGGTCGAGCCGATATGGGTCAAGCGCTTGACCAGCAAGGGGAACAGATCGACCTCGGTGGCCGGGCCCTTGACCACGCCGATCTGCACGATGCGCCCGTCCATGGCTGCGGCCTTGAAGTTCCGGGCGACGTAGTCACCGGCAATGATGTCGACGATCACGTCCACGCCCTGGCCGTCGGTATGCCGCATCACCTGTTCGACGAAGTCTTCGCGGGTGTAGTCGATGGCAAGGTCGGCACCCAGTTCGAGGCTTGCGGCCTGTTGCGCGGCATCTTTGACCGTGGTGAAGATCTTGGAAGCGCCGAAGGCCTTGGCCAACTGCGTGGCGGTGGTGCCGATGCCCGAGGCACCGCCGTGAACCAGTACCGACTCACCGGCCTTGAAACCACCGCGCTGGAACAGGTTGACCCAGACGGTCATGAAGGTTTCCGGCAGGGCCGCGCCCTCGACCATGGTGAGGTTGGCCGGCAGCGGCGCGGTGGTGCGTTCGTCGGCCACCGCGTACTCTGCGTAGCCGCCGCCCGGCACGAGGGCGATGACCGCGTCGCCGATGACAAAGCGACTGACCTGTTCACCGAGGGCGACGACCCTGCCGGCGATCTCCAGGCCCGGAATGTCCGAAGCGCCGGGTGGCGGCGCGTACAGGCCCTTGCGTTGCAGCAGGTCCGGGCCGTTGACGCCGGCGGCATGGACCTGGACCAGCACTTCCCGTGGACCGGGGCGGGGCGTGTCACGGGGGGTGGGTTGCAGGACCTCCGGGCCACCGGGGTGGGGGATGTCGATGGCGATCATTCGGGATGGGATGATGTGACGCATGGGAACCTCTATCATGCTGAACAAGGGCCTGGGTGGCCCGTTGGATGACAGGGTAGGGAACAACCACGAGGCGGTCGCGCGGCGATTTTGCGGCGCCGCGCTGCGAAATCTCTTCAGGCAGGCTGGGTACATGATCCTATGGGAGCGGGTTTACCCGCGATTACAATGGTGGACTCACCGACGCATTCGCGGGTAAACCCGCTCCTACAGACAGGAGTCAATCATTTGAACTGGGACGACGCCCGCATGCTCCTGGCCCTGAGCCGCGAACAGACCCTGCGCCGCGCCGCGCGGGTGCTGCGGGTCGACCAGGCCACCGTGGGCCGGCGGGTGGCGGCGCTGGAAGCGGACCTGGGCTCGACCTTGTTCCTGCGCACTCCGGCCGGCTACCAGCTGACCGCCATCGGCGAAGTGGCGGTGGAAATGGCGCTGAAAATGGAGCAGGCCGCCCTCGAACTGACCCGCCGCATCGGCGGTGCCGACAACGAACTGGCCGGCGAAGTGCGCATCGCCACCACCGACTCGCTGGCCCAGGATTTCGTCATTCCCGCCCTGGCCCAACTTCACCGCGAGCACCCCGATATCCGCGTGGTGCTCAGCGGCAGCTCGCGGATCGTCAACCTGTCCCAGCGCGAAACCGACATCGCCATCCGCAACCAGCGCCCGGACAACCCCGACCTGATCCTGCGCAAGCTGGCCAGTTGGACCATGGGGTTGTTCGCCTCGGCGGACTATGTGCAGCGCCGGGGCATGCCGGCCGTCGGCAGTTTCGAGGGCCACGAACTGGTGGTGTACGAGCCGTACTGGCGCGGCCAGGCCCAGCCCACCCTGGTAGACGTGCCCATCGGCGAGGGCCGGGTGGTACTGGCGGCCAATGCCAGCCTCATGCTGCGCCGGGCGATCGGCCAGGGCCTGGGCATCGGCGAGATTCCCGTGGAGCTTGGCTCGCTTGATGGCCTGCAGCGGATCTGGCCGGAGTGCGCACGGGCAAAACCCTACGAAGTGTGGATGGTGACCCACCAGGACCTGCGCCATACCGCCCGGGTGCGCGTGGTGATCGACCATCTGGTACAGGCGTTCGCCGCAGAGGCCTGATCTTGATGTCGATATACCCAGCTCCCTCGCTTCATCTGGCCAAGGCAATGACGTGAAGGGCTGTATGCTGCGCTAATCACCTGATATTTTTGCCAGTTTCTAGCGGCTGCCCCGCTCGATACAGTCTTCGGAAAGCCGTGTATACACACGCCGGAGACCGTCATGTCCAAATGTGAAACCCCAGAAGACGCCAGTACCTCTTCAGCCTCCAAGCCTGTCACGTCGCCCGGGCGACTGATCGTGGTATCGCCGAAAAAGGAAATCGTCCAGGACACGCTGCCGTTCAAGCTGTGCCGTGGTGCCCCGCATCGCCTGGAAATCAAGGCGCCTGAAGGCAGTACCTGGGCTGGGCAGAAGCTTTGTGTGCTGTGGATGGCGGGCAACTCGGCAGACGCAGGCACATTTTTCTCGCACATGGCGCCTCCCCTGAAATCCGAAGCTGGCGTGGATGATGAGGGTCAATACCAGGTCTTGTCCGTAGATGGAGCCAAATGGACGCTGACGGCAAAGGCTGGGGTCGAGGAGGTATCGGGTGAGATTAAGCTGGGGCTGGGCAGTTACTGGCAGGCCAGGAAATATGAGTTCTTGGCGCAGGTGGGCGATTTCCATTATGAAGTTGCCAAACTTGAATGGGACAGAGTGGTACCGATTGTCGACCCGCTCACCAAGACAACCTTGACTGCGACGGTAGAGAGCCTTTTCGACCGTAGCCGCCTCCTGTCAGGGAAGAAAGTGATGTTCACACTCAATGGCAACGTTTACGCAGAAGCCACGACCGCGGCGAATGGGACGGCGACGTTGGTGTACGCACCCAAGCCAGAGGATTTTGGTGCTGCCCACAGCGTGACCTTCAGCGCCTACTGCATAGATGAGCTGGATGAGTGCAGCAACGAGTTAAGCCAGGAAGTACCTGTCTTCGCCACGAATCCTTGGCCTGATCAACTGGAGGTGGAGCTTCGTGATGAGCGTGGGTCGCTCATCCCTCCCACGGCGCTGGCGATGAGATTGACTCGCAAGGTTAAGCACAAGCTAACCCTGAAGCCCAAAGCGGACAGCTATTTCATCGGCAAAGCGGTCAGCCTGGCGTGGCCAGATGAAAGCCAGTTGGGGATTGTCTTCACTCCCGGTCCCGACGATCCCGATTACGAGCGACCGATGCCTGAGGAAGGGCTCAGTTGGGATATCACCGGCGGTATGGTAAGCGGGCGTTTTGCCTTGTTCGCGAGAACACCGAGCATAGACCTTCCGTTTGTGCTGGAGGGGGCGCAGATGTCGGCCAACCTGGTGGATGAGGTTGACGTACTGATTGACGAGCAGGAGGTACTTTCTCCAGTTATCTTGCGGCGCAATAACCCTCGCATGATCACGCTCAAACCCAAGACGGGCAGCCCGCTGGCAGAGACGGAATACAAGTGCTGGATGACCTTCACCAAGGGCACGCTGGAGCCGGGCAGCGTGGAAGCCGAGCCCAAGTTCAAAGAAGAACAGCCGCTGGAGGCGGGCGGTCAGAGCTGGGAGCTGAAAGGACTGGCGTTCAGCGGCACCTGCACCCTGGATGTCCATGTGTCGACCTTCGACACCACGTTGAAGTTGGCGCACGTGATCCTGCTTTCGCAAAACCTGGCAGACGAAGCTGATCTGGTCAACGCCAACGACGGAACCCCGCTGTCGCCGTACTTCTGGATCGGCGAGTCAAAGCGGGTTAGCCTCAAGCCCAAGGCTGGCAGCCCGCTGCTGCTGGCGGGGCTCTCTGCCACGCTGAAGTTCGTTGAGCTTGAAGCGAACCTGAAGCAAGCATCCTTGCCTGCCGACCCGCCCTACGATAAAGGATGCGACCTGGCTCCAGAAACCGATGTCACCTGGACGATCGACCCCGCCAAGGCCCGTGGCCAGTTCGGCTTGAGGGTGGAGGTGACGGACTTCTCGACCCCGCTGAAGCTGGAGCAGGCATTCTTGATGTCGAGTGTGCTAAGTGATGAGGCGCGTGTATGCATCGATGACAAAGAGGTGGGCAGCACCTTGATAGTCATGTATCGGCAGAACATCAGCACGATCACACTGGAGCCCAGGGACGATATTCACAGCCCGTTGGGGAAAACCGCATTGAAGGGGGCACTGATCTTCATACCGGATAGCCTGGCCAAGGACCAGGTGCCAGTAGAACCGCCCTATGATTACGCAGAATCGATGAACACTGCTGGCCTCCTCAGCTGGACGCGGAGCAAAGGTAATACCCAAAGCGGTACCTTTGCCTTGGGGGTTGAGGTGGAGGGCTTCAAAAAATCAGTGGAAATACCGGAAGTGATGCTGATCTCTGAGCAACTGCAGGATGAATTGAACCTGTATTTTGATCATGTTCCGGTCGCCGGCCCTCTGCTGCGTATCACACCAAAGACTCATTTTTTTCGAGTGCTTCCGAAGGTCGGAAGTCCTTTGGCTGGTAAAGCCTACCAATGCAGCATGCTCAAAGTAGAGTCGCGAGTGAATGTGCTCCCTGGCTATGATTGTGCTAGGTCGTTGACCTCCTCCTCTGGACTGGGCTGGACGATGTACACGAAGGTGGATTCGGTTGAGTTCAGCGTAGCGTTGAAAATGGAATCGCCCTTGGCGTCAATGTCAACGGTGGTTACCAGGCCTGATAAAGCGAAGGATTGATCTGGCTTGACTATGTGTTGTGGTGCTCGTGGATAGCCTGGTCCCTTGAATCGATGTTGCTTAAACAGGTCGAAAAGGGCAGGGTGGAGGAAAACGTGGTGCCGCACTGCCAAGAGTTGAATGATCCGAGTCGCTCTGCTGCACCCAGGTGAGGGCGCGTGTTCGGCTGTATGAAGGCCCGCTCCCGTGAGCAGGTAATACGCAAGTCTGCTCACAGGGTTTGCGCTTTGGCGTTTGTGGAGGGTGCGCAGGCATCGATTGGCTGCGGCGGGAAAAGTGCTTCCGTAAAGAAGCGCTTCCCTGAGGAAGGGCGCACTTTTTATTTTGAGATTTATCGACTTTTTACGGTTTTCCGCTGAGGGGGTTTAAGATAGGGGCATCTGGTTGCACCTAGAACATTCAAAAGTAGCCATGCGGAGTGCTAGGTTTTTTGCGAGTGGTTCAGGGCACGTCAAATTTAAAGGGCGGATATCTGGGATGGTCCCAGTACTAATGAATGTAGCAAGGTAAATGCGACCCTCAATTAAACTCATATGGAAAACAGAGGAGTTTCTTATGCCGTTGACGATCATGTTTACTGCTAATCTTGCATCTTCCACTAGACGCTCTGGGACTTTGATTCTGATGTTTTCAAGTGAGACCTTGTATATGAAGTTGTCCTGGTCGTGTGCGTTGTTGTAATACAACTTGCCCTGTGCGCTCAGTGTCATGTCTTTTTCGGTAGTGCTATCCACGGATAAATAGCACGGAATAAGGGTGTGTGGTTTAATGTATATGTCGTCCCGTGGAAAGGGGACGTCATTAAAAATAGGGTTTTCTGCTGTTTTACCCTGGTCTTCGGCTTCACGAGGACTGTTGTTCATGTCTGGCTCCTTAAGTGGTAAGTGTTGTTAGGCTCTGTACGAAAAGCCTTGATACTCGGTGATGCTGCGTTGAAAACAGCCTCGGAATGCTCATTTACAACCCGTAAACTCCGCTTCCTCGGCTGTTTTCGCCTTGCCTGACCTTCGTCTCAAGACTTTTCGTACAGACCCTAGCACTCATAGGCATGGCGCACCTTTAAACCCTACATCTATATGTCGAAGTTGTTTCGCCTGGCTGCCCTTGAGCTTTACGTCTCCCGTTGTAAAACGGTTGGAATGAGCATGCGCGCCATCGTCGCCTGCGACAACTAGCAAAAATAACAGTTCGAACTTGCTGGGCTGTACCCTTGCCGACAGACCCTGTGAGGTACGGACGGTGGCCCACCAAAACCTGTGCCACACCGCCCGCGAGCGCGTGGTGATCGACCATTTGGTACAGGCGCTCGCCGCAGAGGCCTGATCTTGCTCGGCGAACCCTACTGCTGTTTGGTTGGAGATTCCGGACCGAGCTGACCCGACTGGGAAGGGCTGAAGGGGCACGTTCGCTGCTGCAGCGGCATCGTGATTGCGTCGTCGTGCTTGACGTGGAGGACAGTGGGTATTGCACGATGTCGATACACCCAGTTCCCTCGCTTCATCTGGCCAGGGCAATGGCTTGAAGGGCTGAGCCCTTCAGCGGCTGTATGCTGTGCGAATCGCCTGATCACTGGCCGCCCCTGATGCTCCGCTCTTTTCTCAACGCCGGTATAGCCCGCATCGGCACAGATGACGTTTTCTGTGCCGTGCAGTAGATGTGCAACTTCCGTCACGTCGGCCACGTTCGCCGCAGTGCCGTGAACGTAACGCACCAGACCCGACTCAGCATCGTCGCCGATATGGGCCTTCATGCCGAAATAGTACCTAAGGCTTGACCCTACCGTGCATTCCCTGGTCGTTTGAGTCGAGGTTGCGTCAACGGGGCGAAACACTCAATGCACCGGCGGCCGCCAACGCCGGCGTATCGACAAAGTGCCAGCGATGCGCTAGCTGGACGATGGAGCTGTGCCCAGCGACAGCGAGCAGGTGGACACGTTGCGGGCAAACCGTGGTGGCGAGGGTGCATATTTAGGCTACTGACGAAGTTCGGCTGGTACGGCAGATGGGTTGACCACCTGGAGTTCGGTTTCGACTGTGGCCATGTTGGTATCGAGCAGCTCGTCGAGCAGACGGCCTTGATAAGGACTCAGTTGCTCGCTGCACTTGGCGAACTTATGCCGTTTGAGCATGGCGATATCGAAGGCGAGCTATTCGTTACTCGTCTCAAGACGATGGGTTTTCTTGCCCATGGCATCGACTTGGGAGCGCTGCCGCAGGGTGTGTTCGGCCCGGGCGAGAAGCGCTTCCGGGGGGCATCTGGTCAAGTTGCCAGCCAGATAACGACACTGCCATGTACCAGGTTTTTCATGCGCGTGGCGCGGGCGATTGGCGAACAGGTAAGCGCAGTGCGGCGTCGCTGCACCGAACATGGGAAGCGCCTGAGGCAGTGTCGTTTTGGTACCGGCGCACAAGTCCATCGGCTCGGTGGTCAGCCAGATCGCATTGGTGCCGATTACAGGGTAACGGCCCGAAAGAATGCGCAAAACCCCCAGGATATGAGATTAGCCACCTCACTGTGATCAATTGCCCAGCCGCAGACAGCTCTATGATCACTTTGCTTAGGTTGGCCGTTTGGGAAAACGCTGAACAAGTCAACACAGGCTGCCTGACCTGTGCTGACTTGGTCGGAGAGCTCCTGGTGCTTCAAGGGTTTGCTACCTGTACAGGTTTAGGAGCGAAAGGCGGAATCGTTCCGATGGATATTTCATTAACACTGTAAACTTGCTCTCTCTCGTGAGTCAAATAGAATATTGAAGAGTATTCACTGATGGCAAGTAAGTTTGCTGCCAGTCTTGCTGCCTCCCACAGCTCTGCTGGAACTTTGATGCTGATGTATTGCATGTAGGTGTCGTACATATAATAGTTTGGGTTATCGGAAAAATGCTTATAGAATTTGCCGTATGCTCGCAGTGTAGTGCTATTTTTATCGCCCACAAAATCTTCGGATAAGTAGTTCGGGAAAAAAGCGCCCCGCTGAATATGTGGGTGATGTCTGGGGGCAGTAACACGACCCATATATTGGTCTGCCCCTATTGCGCTTTCGTCTGCATAAGGTTTTTCACTCATATTAAGCTCCGCAGCCAACAAATATTGATAACGATCAATCGGCATTTGCCAACGCCGCCGCTATAACTTTAAGCCTTCCTTTGCAAAGCGGGTGAAATGAGCATGCGCAACACTGGCGCCTACGACAACTGGCAAAAATAACAGGTCGAACCTGCTGGCGCCGCGCGCTTGCCGACAGACGCCATAGTGGTAGGGATAGGCCCACCCGGAACGCTGCATATACCTGATCTTGCCCGGCGAAAACCCCACGATTGGATCCGTTCCACCGCATGAAAACCCCGTGCGTTTCGCCAAAGCTTGAGTACAATCATCGGCTTTTTCAGGGCCTTCCCTCGGCCTGTTCCTGGAAGTGCAAATGCTGATCGGTAGCTACTCCTCCTCGCTGGTGTTGATCTCGCTGTGCGTGGCCATTCTCGCCTCCTATACGGCCCTGGACCTCACCGGGCGCATCGCCACCGCCAAGGGCCGCGCGGTGCACCTGTGGATGCTGGGCGGTGCTTTCGCCATGGGCATCGGCATCTGGTCGATGCACTTCATCGGCATGCTGGCGTTCAGCCTGCCGATCAACCTGGGTTACGACACCACGCTGACGGCGCTGTCGCTGCTGATCGCGGTGGCGTCCTCGGGCTTCGCCCTGTGGCTGGTGAGCCAGCCGAGGCTGCCGTGGCAGCAACTGGGCTTTGGCGCGCTGATCATGGGCAGTGGCATCGCCTGCATGCACTACACCGGCATGGCCGCGCTGCGCATGCAGCCGGGCATCGACTACGACCCGACTCTGTTCGGCGCCTCGCTGGGCATCGCGGTCGGCGCTTCGGCTGCAGCCTTGTGGATCGCCTTCCGCCTGCGCCAGCACACACCCTACGTGCGGCAGTTCCGCGGGCTGGCGGCGGTGGTGATGGGTATCGCCATCGTGGGCATGCACTACACCGGCATGGCCGCGGCCAACTTCCCCACGGGCAGCTACTGCGGCGCGCTGGTCGACGGCCTGGCCGGCGATGGCCTGGACTACCTGGTGCTGATCACCACCCTCGCGGTGCTGGCGGTGGCGCTGCTGACCTCGGTGCTCGATGCCCGCCTGGAGGCGCGCACGGCGGAGCTGGCGCGCTCGTTGACCCTGGCCAACCAGGAACTCACCCAACTGGCCCTGCACGACACCCTGACCGGCCTGCCCAACCGTACCCTGCTGGCCGACCGCATCGACCAGGCCATTGGCCGGGTGGCGGAGCAGGGCGGTTGCTTCGCCCTCATGTTCATCGACCTGGACGGCTTCAAGCCGGTCAACGACGCCTTCGGCCACCATGTCGGCGATCTGCTGCTCAAGGCCGTGGCGGCGCGCCTGCGCGGGCACCTGCACAGCCAGGACACCCTGGCGCGGATCGGTGGCGACGAGTTCGTGCTGCTGGTGGAGCTGGGCGAGCCGGACGACGCCATGGGCGTGGCGGTCAAGCAGGTCAACCTGGTGTCGCGGCCGTTCCGCGTGGCCGAGCACGACCTGCAGCTGACGGCCAGCGTCGGCATCGTGCTGTACCCGGGCAACGGCGCCGACCAGCACGAACTGCTGCGCAACGCCGACGCCGCCATGTACCACGCCAAGAGCGCCGGCAAGAACGGCTACAGTTTCTTCGACGCCTCGATGAACACCAACGCACGCCAGCAGCTGCAACTGCTGCAGGACCTGCGCACGGCACTGGAGCAGGGCCAGTTCCGCCTGCACTACCAGCCCAAGTTCGACGCCGCCGCGCGCCAGCCCATCGGTGCCGAGGCGCTGCTGCGCTGGGAGCACCCGCAGCATGGTTTGATGCTGCCGGACCGCTTCATCGGCCTGGCCGAGAAGACCGGCCTGATCATCCCCATCGGCGAATGGGTGCTGGGCGAAGCCTGCCGGCAGATGCGCCAGTGGATGGACCAGGGCCACGACGACTGGCGCATCGCGGTCAACCTGTCGGCGATCCAGTTCTGCCACGCGGGGCTGGTGGACAGCGTGGCCCGGGCCTTGAACGACAATGGCCTGCCGGCCAACCGCCTGACCCTGGAAATCACCGAAACCACCGCCATGCGCGATGCCGACGCCAGCCTGACGGTGCTGCAGCGCCTGTCCGACATGGGCGTCGACCTGTCCATCGACGACTTCGGCACCGGCTACTCCAGCCTGATGTACCTCAAGCGCCTGCCGGCCAACGAGCTGAAGATCGACCGAGGCTTCGTCCGCGACCTGGAGCAGGACAGCGACGACGCGGCGATCGTCTCGGCCATCGTCGCCCTGGGCCAGGCACTGGGTCTGCGCATCGTTGCCGAAGGCGTGGAGACTGATCGCCAGCAGGACTTCCTTACCCGCCTGGGGTGCGATTCGTTGCAGGGGTACTTGCTGGGACAACCGGTGCCGCCCGAGCAGTTCATGCAACGCCTGGAGCAGGCCGGCAAGAAAGCCGGGCACACCGTCAGCTGAGCTTCACCCGTTTCAGGGGCAGCGACTGGGGGATAGGCCCCAGTTCGCTGCCTTTGTCGTTTCAGGCCATTGAAAATACACGTTTATTTTCATGGCATAGGACTTGCTCCGCCCCCTCCAGAGTCCCTGTGCCCTCCGGAGGTGCCCCATGTCGACCCCGCGCAAAGGCCCTGTCCTGTCCACATTGCTGTTGGCCTTGCTGGGCTGGCAGGCCAGCGGCGAGGCCGCCGTGCAGTGCCAGCGCACGCTCACGGCCAACGTGGTGGCCCTGGACCAGCCGCTGATGTTCAACCGCCTTGGCGCGCAGAACGCCAACGGCATGATGTTCGCCCTGCGCCAGGACGTGGTGGACGAGCACCAGGTGCCCTTGAACAAGGGCGGCGCGGCGGTACCGGGCAAGGTCACCCTGCGCCCGGACAAACGCCCGCGGCCGATCGTGCTGCGGGTGGCCGCGGGCGACTGCCTGACGGTCAACCTGAGCAACCTGCTGGCCTACCAGGCCAACCCCAACAAGCACGGCATTCACCCCGAGGCACCCGAAGGCGAAGAGGGGGAGGAGGCCGAAGTGCCGCAGGTTGAGGATGACGAGAACTTCGTCGCCGACCAGCAGGTCACCGACCGCCACACCGGCTTCCAGGTCAACGGCATGCAGGCGGTCAACAGCATCGCCGACATCGCCGCCAACACTGGGCGCAACGGCAACTTCCTGGTCGCCCCGGGCAGCACCCGCAGCTATACGCTGTACGCCGAGCGCGAAGGCGCTTTCGCCGTGTCCAGCCGTGGCGCGCCGTTCGGCGGCGAGGGCAACGCCGGCAACGTCGCCAATGGCCTGTTCGGCCAGGTGGTGGTGATACCCAAAGGCGGGCGCACCTACCGCAACACCCTCACCGAAGAGGAAATGCGCCTGGCCACCACCGGGCGCACGGCCACCGGCCAGCCGGTGATCGACTACGAGGCGCGCTACCCGCAGGCCGAGCCGTGGATCGCCGAAGGCAAGGCCGGCAAGCCGATCATCGCCATGGTCGACGGCAACGAGATCCTCAACAGCGAGACCGACGCCATCGTCATGGGCCCCAACCCCGACGGCAGCTTCCCCAAAGCCACCTACCCGCTGGAAAGCGTGGGCAAGCGCAACCCGGCGCTGCCCAACCGGCTGGAGGCGTTCCGTGATTTCGCCGCGCAGTTCGCCGACGAAGTGGCCGGCACCCAGGCCTTCCCCGGTTACTGGGCGGACCCGGTGATGGGCCATGTGCTGGAGCCGGCCCGCGACTCGTTCATGATCAACTACGCCGCCGGCGGCATGGGCGCCGAAGTGGTGGCCAACCGGCTGGGGGTGGGGCCGATGCACGACTGCCTGTCGTGCGCCTATGAAGAGTTCTTCCTCAGTGCCCATACCGTGGGTGACATCGGCACGCTGGTGGACATCCCGGCCAACGTCGGGCTCGAGCACATTCGCCCGGGTGAGGTGCCACCGGCCAGCGCGACGGGCGTGAAGGCGACCATGGCCCTGTACCCGGCCGAGCCGGCCAACGTGCACCACAGCTACATCGGCGACTTCACCAAGTTCCGCAACACCCACAATGGCCACGAGCAGCACATCTTCCACCTGCATGGCCACCAGTGGCTGTTCAACCCCAACGACGACAACTCCGACTACATCGATGCCCAGGGTATCGGGCCGGGCGTGGGTTACACCTACGAAATCGCCAACGGCGGCTCGGGCAACCGCAACCGCGTGGCAGGCGATGCCATCTACCACTGCCACTTCTACCCGCACTTCGCCCAGGGCATGTGGGCCATGTGGCGGGTGCACGACGTGTTCGAGCCGGGTACTCGCCTGGAGGTCAGCGGCGAGGGCGCCAATGGTTACCACAGCACGCCGTTCGCCTTGCGTAACGGCAAGCCTGCGACGGGCGCCCGGGCACTGCCGGACGGCGAGATCGTCGCCGGCACGCCGATCCCGGCCATCGTGCCGCTACCTGGCAAGGCCATGGCGCCGATGCCGGGCAAAGTGACCGTGGTGCCGAAACTGTCGGAAACCCTGGTGGCCGAGCATGACGATGACGAGGAGGGCGATGACCACCCTGATGAGCCTGCCACGCCACGCGCCGTCGGCTCCCTGGCCCTGGTCGACCGCAGCGAGACCAACCGCAACGCCGACGGCTCGCTGAAGAACCCCGGCTACCCGTTCTGGATCGGCGGCATGGAAAGCAGCGTCGGCCAGCGCCCGCCGACCCCGCCGCTGGACATGCTCGACCCGGCCCTGGCGCGCCAGCTCAAGGACAGTGGCAAGGCGCTGTGGGCCAACCTCGACCCCAACCAGGTCGATGGCTGGGACGGTGGCCTCGGTCGCCACACGCTGGATGGCGTATCGGCGGGCGGCGAGGCGGTGTCCACCACCACCAAGCTGGATTTCTCCAAGGTGGTGCACAAGGCCAAGCCGATCTACCTGCCCGAGGAGGGCACCGAGGTCGAGCAGGCGGCCATGCAGTTCCACGCCAAGGCCGAGCACCCCAGCTTCGCCCTGATCCCCGGCAGCGCGCCGGTGGCCAAGGCGTTCCGCACCAATGGCGCCTTGCCCACGGCGGGCGCGCCGTACTACGAGCCGTGCATGGATGACCGTGGCAAGCGCCTGACCCAGTCCTCGGGGGTGGGCGAGTTCTTCAGCGGCGAGAACCTCACGGGCATGAGCTTGCGTGGCTCGTCCACCTTCACCGCCGACCGGCCGCGCATCTACAAGGCCGCCAACATCCAGTTCGACGCGGTGTACAACAAGGTCGGCTACCACTTCCCGCAGGCGCGTATCCTGGCGCTGTGGGAGGATGCCTGGCCGGTGATCACCAAGCAGCGCCCGCCGGAGCCGATGGTGCTGCGCATGAACACCTTCGACTGCACCCAGTACGTGCACACCAACCTGATCCCGTCGTTCTACGAGATGGACGACTACCAGGTGCGCACCCCGACTGATGTGATCGGCCAGCATATCCACCTGCCCAAGTGGGACCTGACCGCCGCCGACGGCTCGGCCAACGGCTGGAACTACGAAGACGGGATTCTCTCGCCCGGCAGCGTGGTGGAGCGGGTGCACGCCATCCGCGCCTACAACAACTGCAGCGATGGCGATGCCCGGGACGGCACCGCCGCCTGCCCGAAAGCCAAGCAGCACCCGTACTTCGGGCGCTTCGGCCGGGCCGACTGGCTGGGGGCGCGCAGCGCCATGCAACGCTGGTTCGCCGACCCCTTGGTGAATGTGCATAACGTCGACCGTGGCCTGGGCACCATCTTCACCCATGACCACCTCGGGCCATCGACCCACCAGCAGTTGGGTCTGTACGCCACCGTGCTGGCCGAACCGGCCGGCTCCACCTGGTACCACGCCGAGACCGGCGAGCAGCTGTACAACCCGGCCACCCGCCAGGACGGCGGGCCGACCTCGTGGCAGGCGGTGATCCAGACCGGCGACCACGATGGCGACGGCAAGAACGACAGCTACCGCGAGTTCTTCCTCGAGTACAGCGACTTCCAGCATGCCTATGAAGCCGGTGTGTACGTGGGCGCCGGCCCCAACGGCATCCCCGACGGCCAGAGCTACCCGGCCACCGCCGACAGCTTCCGCTACGCCATCAACCCGCCGGTGCGCGGCAAGGCCTCGAACCTGCTGGAGGCCATCGTCGAGACCCGTGGTGGCCTCAACCCCGGCTGCCCGAGCCGGCCTTGCCCGCAGGCGATCTCGGTGGATGACCCAGGCATGTTCGTCGTCAACTACCGCAATGAGCCCCTGGCCTTGCGCGTGTTCGACCCCAACAAGGTCGGCCCCGACGGCAAGCGCGGCATGCAGGCCGACGGCCTGGGCGGCGACCTGGCCTACGCCCTGCAGACCCGCACCGACCGCGCCATCCCGGCGATGAACCTGGCGCCTTCGGCGATCACCCAGGCGGTCGGCCCGACAGGCGGCACCACGCTGTTCCCGCCGCACATCAACAAGGCTGGCAGCGAGCCGGGCGACCCGTTCACGCCGATGTTGCGCACCTATTCCGGCGACAACGTGCGCCTGCGCATGCACGCTGGCGGCCATGAAGAGGAGCACAACGTCACCCTGCACGGCGTGAAGTGGCTGCAGAACGGCTCGGGCTTCGGCAACAGCTCCAACTCGGGGTGGAAGTCGTCGCAGATGATCGGCATCTCCGAGCAGCTGGGCTTCATGGCGCCGGTGTCGATGATCTCCAGCTCCGCCGCCACCAACGGCGACTACCTGTACTCGCTGGATGCGGCCCTGGAGGGCTACTGGAACGGCATCTGGGGCATCATGCGCAACTACACCGCCCAGCGTGCCGACCTGTTCCCGCTGCCCAACAACCCGCAGCCGGTGGCCATGCGCAACACCGTGAACTTCGACGGCATCTGCCCGAAAACCACGGCCAACCCCACCGGCGTCGGTACCCGGCCGACGGTCAAGCGCAGCTATGAAGTGGTGGCGGCGCTGGCCAACGACATCCTCGAGAACCGCCAGGGGGTGAGCATCGGCGACCCGGCCGGGATCGGCCAGCATGTCGGCGGCCCGCTCAAGGCCAACGGCGGCACACTGGTGTTCAACAGCCGGCGTACCAGTATCCCGCTGGTCAGTGGTGTCGACCCGGAGGATGGCGAGACCTTCACCATCGGCGGCCACAGTGCGCCGCTGCATGACCCGACCGCCATCCTGTATGTGCGCAAGGCCGACCTCGACGCCAGCACCGGCAAGCTCAAGGCCGGGGTGCCGGTGGAGCCGCTGATCCTGCGCGCCAATGCCGGCGACTGCATCAGCATCACCCTGGAGAACCGCCTGCCGCTGGTGATGCCGGACCTGCCCAGCACCGCGGTGATGCACAACGTGGTCAAGCGCGATCGTTTCGACAGCGAGGGTGCCACTGCTTTTGCCAACAACCTGATGCGCCCGTCCAGCCATGTGGGCCTGCACGCCCAACTGCTGGCCTACGACATCACCAAGTCGGACGGCGTCAACGTCGGCCTCAACCCGGTGCAGACCGTGCCACCGCGCAGTGGCGGCAGCGGCGCCTGGCCGACCAAGGTGTACCAGTACTACGCCGGGCACCTGGAGCGCGAAGGCAAGCCGACCCTGCAACTGGGGCGCACGGTGGACAACATCAACACCACCGCCATCGAGTTCGGTGGCCTCAACCTCACCCCGGCGGATGTTATCAAGCAGCCGCAGAAGGGCCTGGTGGGTGGCATGAGCATCCTGCCGCAGACCGCCACCTGGACCGAGGACACGGCCAGCCGCGCCCAGGCCACGGTGAAGGTCAGCGGCCAGCCGGACTACCGCGATTTCGTCACGGTCTGGCAGCGGGCGCTGAACATGCGTTGGGCCGATGGCCGTCCGGTGGCGGGCATCAATACCGAGGGCAATGGCGCGGCGGGTGATCCGCAGGACAACGGCAACATGGCGGTGAACTACAAGACCGAGCCGCTGTGGCTGCGCTTTGGGGTAGCGCCGGACGCGCCGTTCGGGCGTGCCGACGGGCTTGGGTTCGCGGATATACCCAACGTGCACATGGCCTACAGCAACGCGTTGGTTGGTGGCGATCCGCAGACGCCGGTGCTGTATGCCAAGCCGGGGCAGCCGGTGCGCAACCATATCGTGATGCCCAGCGGTGGCAGCCGTGGCATGACCTACCAGCTGGATGGGCATGTTTGGCCGTTGCACAACTACCAGGCCGAGAAGAGCGATGTGGACGGTTACCCCATGGGGTTGCCGGGCATTGGGTCGGTGCGCTTCGGCTACAACCCGATGGCGATGTACATCGGCGCCCAGGAGAGCGTGCTGCCGGCGGCGCACTTCAGCTTCATGCTGCCCAGTGCGGGTGGGGCCAATGCGGTGCCGGGGGATTACCTGTTCCGCGACTATGCGGCGTATGGCAATACCTCGGGGTTGTGGGGGATCCTGCGGGTGACCAATGAGGCGCCGCCGGCGGTGGCGCCGGCGCAGTGAAAGAGGGCGCCTGGTGACTTGGCGGGGATGGGGGAGGCCGCCAGGTATTAGTCGAAAGAGATGCAGCGCCGATGAGATTGAGCGCCGCCTGCGCGGCGCATCGCGGATGAATCCGCTCCTACAGTTGTTGCAACATGCCGCACCTGCAAGGCCATGGTTGCCAGCCTTGGCGCATGACGTGAGCCGGGCGGGGCGGCGGCAGCGCCAGCCGAAAAACCACGCCGTACAAACAAGGCGGTCCAGGTGCTCTTTCAGGCATAACTGGCCCGAAACAAACGTAGGAGCGGATTCATCCGCGATGCGCCGCGCGGGCGGCGCTCGATCTCAAGAGCGCTACAAGGCTGATGCCAAGCACCTGTCTGCCCCAACGCGGTCTTTCCCGCCCCGAACCATCAGATTTAACCGCTTTCTTGTAGTCCCTTTCCCAAAGATAATCCGCGCGCCGTTTTTCCGTTGCGGTGGTCATTTTCGCCCTCTAGTCTCGCCGGGTCGCGGCACATCAGCGACGCGGCTTTGACAGGCCGCGACGGTTTTGACTGCGTGGCTGCGCGTTCTATGGCGGCTGTGCGTAGGGCACGCTCGCGTGCGCCGGAACTTGTCAATTCCGCCGGTCTGTCAACCTACGTACAGCTGCCACCCACCTGTTTGACAGCAGACTGGGGACAGCCCGACTGAGGAATTGAACGTGCTAAAAATTGTCCCCGATCCCCCCACCATCCTTGAAGACACCCTCGTCCAAACCGCCGAACACGTCCACTGCGCCCTGGCCGTCGCCCAGCAATCCATCCCGCTCATTTCCAGATCCCCCGGCTCGATGCTCGTGCTGGCTGCTTTGCACGAAATGGAAACGGTGAAGGCCCTGCTGGATACGGCGCTGGCCCAAGTGCAGGCGACCCTGCACTGATGGTTGAAATACCCACTTCAAGGAGATCCCCATGACACCGGAAGACCCCAACACCACCGTCGGCCAGACCCGCTTCTACCAGGGTGAAAACAACACCCAACCGCTGTTCTGCATCGAGCCCGGCATCCCATGCCGGCACGCCCGCGAACAATCCTCCGAGCTAATGGACTGCGTGCGCCACCTGACCCTGATCGGGGTGATGGAGAACGACCAACGCATGGTCTGGGCGGCCCACTACCTGAGTGCCTTGGCCAAGGCGCTGATGGATGATGCCGAGCTGGGCATGGCGCACTGAACCTTCGGGCCGCACAGCGGCCCTACGCGGGTTGACCCGCAGGAGCACCTGCCTTGCGCAGTGATCGGGATTTACCCCTTGCCCTGTGGGAGCGGCCTTGTGTCGCGTAAAGGGCCGCAAAGCGGCCCCGGCGATCTGCGCCATCACCGAAATCCTGGGGCTGCTGCGCAGCCCTTTCGCGACACAAGGCCGCTCCCACAGAAATCGCGCAAGGCTTGAGGCTTGCCCCCGTCTTCGGGGAATGCCCCTGGGTACTGCTCCCCAACTTTCTCGCATTGCTTCTCCAACCCACTGATCCAAAAGCACTTCTTCAGTGGCACAACGCTTGCTACTTCCTCCACAGAACCCTAGGCCCCGTGGAGGTGCAGCATGGTCATCCCGCTCAAAGGCGCCGCCCCGTGCGCGCCGCATCCAACCCCTCACCACCGAGGCGCGCCAACATGAGCGGCAAGGTGCGCCCGGCCTACCTGGGGCTGCTGATCGGCCTGGCGCTGATCAGCCTGGGGGTAGCTTACGAAAAACTCTGGTGCGACCCCCGCGAGCTCTTGCAGGAAACCGCCGACCCTTTGGCCGAACGCCGCCTCAGCCGCGACGGCGTGACCGTGGAGTTCGAGGCCAGCCCCCTGGCCGGCAGTGAGTTGCGCGAGGGCGACTTTGCCAACATCCGCTTCAAGGTCAGCGACCAGAGCAGCGGCCAGCCGCTGTCGGGCATGGCCCCCGGCGCCTGGCTGGACCCAGCGCAATCGGCGCCGCCCGGCGATCGCGACAGCAGCTGCAAGGCACGGGTGGCGCTGTTCCTCAAAAGCAGCATCGGCGCGCGGCCGCTGCTGGACCTGAACAGCTACTTTCTGCTGGTGCTGAACAAGGACGCCAGCCTCACGGTGATCGACCCGACGGTGTCGGTGGGCGGGGTCACCAGCACCCTGGCGCGCATCGACCTGCCGGGCCGGCCCATGGACTGGGTGGCCACCGGCGACGACAAGCAGGTGTTCGTGTCGATGCCCGAGCGCGGCCAGGTGGCGCTGATCGACACCGAGACCTTCCGCCGCGTGGCCATCCTCGAGGCCGGCGCGCAGCCGCTGCGGGTGGCGCTGCAGCCCGACCAGCGCCTGCTGTGGGTGGGCAACAACAGCGATGACCCGGCCAAAGGCGGGGTGACAGTGATCGATGTGCCCAGCCGCACCACGCTGAAGTCGTTCAGCACCGGCTCCGGGCACCACGAGATCGCCTTCAGCGCCGACTCGCGCTATGCCTTCGTCAGCAATCGCGACGCCGGCACCCTGAGCGTGATCGACATCACCGAGATGCGCCTGGCCAAGACCTTGGAGGTCGGCCCGCAGCCCCTGTCAGTGACCTACTCGCCATTGTCCCAGGCGGTGTACGTGGTCGATGGCCAGGAAGGCACGGTGCGGGTGATCGACGCCCGCAGCCACCAGCCTCGGCACACGGTCAAGGCCGAGCAGGGCCTGGGGCCGATGCGTTTCAGCAGCGACGGGCGCTTTGGCGTGGTGCTCAACACCCTGGAGAACCAAGCATTGGTGATTGATGCCAGCACCGACCAGTTGATCCATCGCATCCCCGTGGCCGCCGAGCCGTACCAGCTGACCTTCACCAAGGCCTACGCCTATGTGCGCGGCCTGGCTTCGCCAAAGGTGAGCATGATCAACCTGGCCAGCCTCGGCCAGGGCCGCACGCCGATCGTCCAGGGCTTCGAGGCCGGCCCCGCCGCGCCGCGCCAGGCCGGCGACCTGCCGCTGGCCCAGGGGCTGAGCGTGTCCCGCGACGACAACGCGGTGTTCGTGGTCAACCCGGTGGACAACACCACCTACTTCTATGCCGAAGGCATGAACGCGCCGATGTCCGGCTACAACAACCGTGGCCACCAGGCCCGCGCGGCGATCGTCATCGACCGCAGCCTGCGCGAGGTGGCGCCCGGGGTGTATGGCTCGACGGTGAGGCTGCCGGCGGCTGGCACCTTCGACGTGGCGTTCCTGCTCAACCAGCCGCAGATCATCCATTGCTTCAGCACCGTGGTAGCGGCGCTGCCCCAGGCCAGCGGGCACAAGGCCGTGCGCGCCGAGTTCATCGGAATCGACCGGCCGCTGTTGCAGCACAGCCGGTTCATGGCGCGGGTGCGCATCCTCGGTGAGGACGGCAAGCCACGCACCGGGCTCGGTGACCTGAGCCTGCGCTACTTCCTGGCGCCGTCGTCGCTGCCGCGCAACCTGCCGCTCGACGAAGTGGGCGAGGGCGAGTATCAGGCCGCGTTGACATTGCCTGAAGCCGGCGCCTGGTACCTGCATGTGCAGTCGCCGAGCCTGGGGCGCAAATTCGCCGAAGAAAACTACACCAGCCTGCGGGTCCTGCCGGCCGCCGCGGCGCCTACCGCTTCCCAAGGGGAACCCAGGAGTGTGCGATGAACGCCAACCATCCTCGTCAGCTGATCGCCCTGAGCCTGCTGCTGGCCAGCCACCTGGCCCTGGCCCATGGCGGCCACGACCATGGCGGGCCGCCCGCGCCACCGCCGCCGGCCCATCAGGAAAAGGCCAGCGTGCGCTTCGCCGACGTGTCGCTGCTCGACCAGGACGGCATGCCGGTGCGCCTGGAGCAGGACCTGGTGGGTGACCGCCTGGTGGTGATGGGCTTCATCTACACCAGTTGCACCACGGTGTGCCCGGTGGTGTCGTCGATCATGGGCAAGGTCCAGCAGCAACTGGGCGGGCGGGTGGGCGAGGAAATTCGCCTGGTGTCGATCAGCGTCGACCCGCAGCGCGACGACGCCAAGCGCCTGGCCAGCTATGCCCGGGCCTTCCAGCACGGGCCGGGCTGGAGCTGGCTGACCGGCTCGCCCTACGCGATCAGCGAGACGCTCAAGGGGTTGGGCAGCTTCAGCGCCAACCTCAGCGAGCACCCGCCGCTGATCCTGGTGGGCGACGGCCGCACCGGACACTGGACGCGCTATTACGGTTTCACCGACCCCAACGTGCTGATCGCCGAGCTCAACCGCCTCAGTGCGCGGCGCGTGCACGCAAAGACCACGGCCATCGCTGGCCAGGAGGTGCAGCCATGAGCAGCCTGAGCCCACGCCCTGCGGGCATGCGCAGCTTCGACTGGGTGGTGCTGGTGGCCTGCCTGTGGATTCTCGCCTCGGTGGCCTATGCCCACGAAGGCCACGCTCCGCCGCCGCAACCCGCGCCCCAGGCCATGGTCAGCGGCGGCGGTACGCGTGATGCGCAGACCTGGTTCACCGACACCGTGCTCAAGGACCAGAACGGCCGCGAACTGCGCTTCTACAGCGACGTGCTCAAGGACAAGGTGGTGATGCTCAATGTCATGTTCACCCACTGCAACGATGCCTGCCCGCTGATCACCCGCAAGCTGCGCGAAGTGCGCGAGGCCATGGGCGCGGAGCTGGCGGCGCAGGTGACCTTCGTCTCGGTGAGCAGCGACCCGCTCAACGACACCCCCGAGGCGCTCAAGGCCTTTGCCGTGAAGCAGGGCGTGGACGGGCCCAACTGGGTGTTCCTGACCGGCGACAAGGCCAGCGTGGACCTTGTGCTGGGGCGCCTCGGGCAGTTCCTGCCCAGCCCCGAGCAGCACTCGACGCAGTTGATCGCCGGGGATGTGGCAGGCAAGCGCTGGAGCAAGATCCGCCCCGACGCGCCGCCTGCGGCCATTGCCCAGCGCATGCAGTTGCTGGCACAGCCCCTGGCAGGGCGGTGAGCATCATGAGTCGCCGGACAATTGGGCGACACAGCTCCTGTGGGAGCGGGGCAAGTGTCAGATATGGGCAGTCTCTTTGCCTGATGCTGATCCTGATTCTGTGCAGCACCACGCACGCCCTCGACCTGACGGCCCAGGAGCTATCGGGTAAACGTCTGTACCGTGAAGGGCTGTCCAGCAGCGACGCCCAACTGCTGGCCCGGGTGGGAGCCAGTGACATGACGGTGCCCGCCAGCGTGCTGCCCTGTGCCAGCTGCCACGGCAACGACGGGCGTGGCCGCAGCGAAGGCGGGGTGCGACCCCCGAGCCTGGACTGGCAGCGCCTGGTCCTCGGGCCGAGCGTGCGTGAAACCAACAACCGGCGCTACCCGGCCTACACCGAGGCCAGCCTGGCACGGGTCATCCACAGTGGCATCGACCCCGCCGGCAACCGCCTGGACCCGGCCATGCCGCGCTTCGACCTGAGCCTGGCCGACCAGCGTAACCTCACCGCGTATCTCAAACGCCTGGGTGAGGAGCGCGATCCTGGCGTGGAGGAGGGTGTCTTGCGCTTGGGCACGCTACTGCCGGAAAGCGGCGCCCTGGCCGAGGCCGGGCGGGTGGTACGGGCGGTGCTGGAAGACGGTGTGGCCCAGATCAACCAGCAGGGCGGTGTGCATGGGCGGCGCTTGCAGCTGGTTGCGCTGGACCCCGGGTCCGATCCGGCCAGCACCGGGCAAGCCTTGGACACGCTGTTGCGCCAGAAGCAGGTGTTCGCCTTGATCGCGCCACTGGCACCTCAGCTCGACAGTGCCACGCTGGCCCGGGAAGGCGTGCCCCTGGTGGGCGGCACGCCACGTGACGGCGGTGGCGCGCAGGTGTTCGACCCGCTGCCTTCGCTGCCCGAGCAGTTGCTCAGCCTGGCGGTGCATGCCCGTGATGGGCTCGGCATGCCCACCGATGCCTTGCAGGTGATCTATGCCGGTGAGGACCAGGCCGCCGCTGCCACTGCGTTGCAGGTCCGCTTGCGCAGCCTGGGCTTTGCCGTGCCTGAGGCGCAGGTATTCAACGGCCAGGCACCGAGCGGTGAGGGCATTGTTTTCCTCGGTCGCGCGCCGGCTTTTGCCGAACTGGCCGAGGCATTGCAAAAGCAGGGGCGAACACCGTACTTGTTCGCCGCTTCCAGCCAGGTGGCCAGCGTTGTGCCGACGCTTTCGGCGCAATGGTCGCAGCACCTGTTGCTGGCGTATCCGTTCGTCCCGGGTGATTGGACCGACACTGGCCGGGCGATGCTGGCCGGCGTTCGGCAACGCCAAGGGCTGGACGCCAGGCAGGCATCGTTGCAGGTCGGCACTCTGTGTGCCTGGCGGTTGATGACCGAAGCGTTGAAGCGGATCGGACGGGACGCCAGCCGTGAGCAATTGAACGCCGCCCTGGAGCAATTGCACACGGTCGAAACCGGCCTCACGCCCCCCCTGGGCTTTGGCCCGGGGCGGCGTCAGGGCATGGCCGGTGCCCATGTGGTGGCGGTGAGCTTGCCGGGGCCTGGGTTCACCGAGGTTGCGCCGTATCGCGCCGTGCCACAGGCACCATGAATACTGTAGGAGCGGCTTCAGCCGCGATGAAGCCAACACGATGCAGGGCACCCGCTGCGCGGGTGATCGCGGCTGAAGCCGCTCCTACAAGGGCCGTACAGATGTTGAGAGGAGGCTGCCATGCGTATCCTGCTGCTGTGCCTGCTGTTGGGCGTCCCCCCGGCCATTCTCGCCGACGTCCCTGTGGCCCGGGTCAACGGCGTGGAGATCGGCGCGCTGCGCCTGGAGCGCTACTTCACCGAGTACCTGCAAGCCCAGGGGCGGGCGCTGGCGAGCATCCGCAACCCCAACCTGTACCAGCGCCTGCGCGACCAGGCCCTGGACGAGCTGATCGACAAGGAACTGTTGTGGCAGGAAGCACGCCGGCTAGGCATCGTCATCGACGACGCGCAGGTGAGGGCACAGATCGCCGAAGTCGAGACTGCTTTCGGCAGCCCAGCCGTGTTCGCCCGCCGCCTGGAAGACGCAGGCTTCGATCGCGACAGCTTCGCTGACTACACTCGACATGAGATGGCCGCCCAGGAAGCGTTCGCGCGGCTGACCGTGGTCGACGAGCCCAGCGCCGCCGAAATCGCGGCCTTCCAACACGCCAATCGGCAAAGACTGCAAGGGACGCAGAACCAAAGTGATAACACTTCTGTCTTACCGGAACCGGACCAGCGCCTGGCCAGGGACGCGCTGGTCGCGCAGTTGCAGGCCCAGGCCCGCCAGGCCGTGCGCCAACGTTTGCGCGAATCCGCTACAGTGGAGCGCGCTGACTGAGCGGTGCGACAAAGCGTTTCCCCAACTGTGGGGAAAGCGGGTTTGGCCAAATGCCATCACTTCCCCGGTTATGGGGGAGTGCGCGCCCGCGAGCCCTTGGCGATATAAAAATTTCGATAAGAAACAGTTAGTTGAATGTGGTGCGCAATGACCCTTCATGCCTGGCACGAAGCCTGCTCAAGCCTCTACAAGGCCGCACTTCGCAGACCGGGAGACCGGGCAGTTCATGGGAGTGGACCTTGGTGAACAGAGTATTGGTAGTCGACGACGAACAGACCCTTGCGCAGAACCTGCAGGCGTATCTGCAAGCGCAAGGCCTGGAAGTCCACGTCGCCCACGATGGCGCCAGCGGTATCAGCGAGGCTGAAGCCCTGGCACCGGATGTGATCGTGCTGGACTATCGCTTGCCCGACATGGAGGGGTTTCAGGTCCTGGAGACCGTGCGCAGGAACAGGCCGTGCCATTTCGTGCTGATCACCGCCCACCCGACCGTCGAGGTGCGTGAGCGGGCCGCCGAGCTGGGTGTGAGCCACGTCCTGTTCAAGCCGTTCCCGCTGATGGAACTGGCCCGCGCGATCTTCGACCTGATGGGCATCGAGCGCCAGCGCAGGGCCACGGACCGTCCGGCCGAGGGTTTCGTCGAGCGACGCCAGAACCGGAACGAGTCGTTCCCCTTGCAGTTGTACGATGGCAGCTGGGTCCTGGCCGACCGCCGACGCAACGGTGGCCAGCCCCCCGAACCTGACGACGACCAACTGCTCACCGGGGAATAGCGGCGCCCGCGGCCACTTCCCCAGCCTGCGACGCGCCCCTGAGCGGAGTCGCAGGCCATGTCCCAGGCATTCGATACAGACGCACAGCAAGCGCAGGGCTACTCCCGCGATCTCCTGAACCAGGCCCGCGTCCAGGCAGGTGAAGCCCGCCTGCTGACCCACCTCGAGCGCCTCGCCGGCGAACCGCCCGCCACCTTCACCCAACGCCTGGCCGCCACCCTGCATTACCCGGTGCTCGACACCCAGGCCTTGTTCGCCAGCAAGCCAGCCTTCGACCGGGTCAACCTGGCCCAGTGCCTGAAACGCGAGTTCGTCCTGGTCGAACACGGCGGTCAGTTGGTCGGTGTATTCGCCGACCCCTTCGACAGCGCTCGCCTGGCCTGGATCGACGACTGCCTGCAGGGCGCGCCGCTGTACCTGGCCCACGCCGCCGACCTGGCGGCGTTCCTGGCGCGTCACGAAGAGAGCTTCCATGCCGTCGATACCCTCGACAGCAACGCTGAGGCCGGCGCTGATGCCGACCCGCTGCAACGTCTGTCGCTGACCAGCATCAGCGAAGACCAGAGCCAGGTGGTCAAGCTGGTCAACGCCACCCTCTACGACGCCCTCAAGCAGCATGCCAGCGACATCCACCTGAGCATGACCGGCCAGGGGCTGACCATCAAGTACCGTATCGACGGCGTGCTCAACAGCGCCGGCAAGGCCAGTGGCGGCGCCTTCGCCGAGCAGGTGATCTCGCGGATCAAGGTGATGGCCGAGCTGGACATCGGCGAGAAGCGCATCCCCCAGGACGGCCGCTTCAAGGTGGCCATCGGCGAGCGCCAGATCGACTTCCGTGTGTCGATCATGCCGAGCATCTTCGGCGAGGACGCGGTGCTGCGGGTGCTCGACAAGCAGGACCTGTCGGACAAGGTCAGCGGCGTGCAGTTGCAGGCCCTGGGCTTCGAGGAGCACACCTTGCGCGCCCTGCGCCGCCTGGCCAGCGAGCCCTACGGCATGATCCTGGTCACCGGCCCCACCGGCAGCGGCAAGACCACCACGCTGTACGCCATGCTCAGCGAGATCAACCACGGCGTCGACAAGATCATCACCATCGAAGACCCGGTCGAGTATCAGCTGCCCGGGGTGTTGCAGATCCCGGTCAACGAGAAGAAGGGCCTGACCTTTGCCCGCGGCCTGCGCTCGATCCTGCGCCACGACCCGGACAAGATCCTGGTCGGCGAGATCCGCGACCCGGACACCGCGCAAATCGCCGTGCAGTCGGCGCTCACCGGGCACCTGGTGTTCACCACCCTCCACGCCAACAACGTGTTCGACGTGATCGGCCGCTTCAGCCAGATGCAGGTCGACCCCTACAGCTTCGTCTCGGCGCTCAACGCGGTGCTGGCCCAGCGCCTGGTGCGCCTGGCCTGCCCGCACTGCGCGGCGGCCTGCGTGCCGGACGACGAACTGCTCGCGGCCTCGGGGTTGAACCGTGACGGTGTGGAGGGCTGGCGGTTCATGCGCGCCCAGGGCTGCGGCCAGTGCCGCGGCAGCGGTTACCGCGGGCGCAGCGCGATCGCTGAACTGCTGCACCTGGACGACGACCTGCGGCAGATGATCGTCGAACGCCGGCCCCTGGCGCAGATCCGCCAGCTGGCCTGCCAGCGCGGCCTGCGCCTGCTGCGGGCCTCGGCCCTGGACCTGGTCCGTGCGGGCCGCACCACACTGGAGGAGATCAACCGTGTCACATTCATTGCCTGATCACTATTGCGCCGTGCTCGGCGCCGAGGGTGTCGGCCTGGGCGGCTGGCACGGTCGTCACCATCACTGGCTGGGCAGCCGCCCGTTCGACTGCCAGGCCGCGCAACCGGCCTGGGGCGCGGCGCTGGCCGCCCTCGACCAACTGCTCGCCGCGCATCCGGTTAAAGGTGGGCAACTGCGGGTGTTGCTGTCGGCGCGCTTCAGCCGCTTCTGCCTGGTGCCCTGGAGCGCTGCCATCGCCACGCCACGTGAGCTGGAAACCTATGCCCGGGCTTGTTTCGAACAGCTCTACGGGCAACCGCTGGATGACTGGCGCATCGTGCTGTCGCCGGAGCCTGCCGGGGCCGCACGGATCGCCACGGCACTGCCTGAGGCGCTGTTGCTGGGCTTGCGCGAACTGGGCCGGGAACGCCGCCTGAGCCTGCGTTCGGTACAGCCCTACCTGATGGCCGCCTACAACCGTTGCGCGGCGCAGATGGCCCAGGGGGATTTCCTCTTCGTGCTCGCCGAGCCACGCCGCAGCGTACTGCTGCTGGCCGCCGACGGCGCCTGGCAACAGGTGCTGGCCCAGGGCTGCGCCGACACCGACCAGGCCCTGCGGGCGTTGATCGCGCGTACTTGCGAGTTGTACGGCGGGCAGCCGCCACGGGTCTATCTGCATGCGCCAGGGCGCCAGGCAGCCGCGGATATCGGTGCGGTGCAGCTGTGCCCGCCGGCCGCCGAGGCCGATCCACTGTGCGCCATGTGGCGGGCGGTGGCCTGACATGCGCCGCCTCGACCTGGAATTCCAACCCCGGCGCAACGGCTCGCTGGCCTGGGCGCTGCTGGCCCTGGGGGGCGCCGCGCTGGCGGTACTGGTGCTGGCCCAGCAACAGCTGGTGAGCGAGCAGACGGGCCTGGAAGCCCGTGTGCACCAGCTAGAACTGCAACTCGGCCGCCGCCCGGCCAACGCCGCGCCACAAAGCAGCGCGGTGGTCCGCGAACAGGCCGAGCGCCTGGCGCAGATGCGCAGCGTGTCGCAGCAGTTGCAACGGCCCTGGCAGCAGCTGTTCGCCATGCTCGAGGCCATGCCCCAGGAGGATGTGGCGCTGCTCAGCCTCACCCCCGATGCGCGCAAGGGGCAGGTGCGCATCACCGCCGAGGCCCGCGACCTGGAGGCCATGTTGCAGTACCACCAGCGCCTGGAACGCAGCGAAGAGCTGTCGGATGTGTCGCTGCTCAACCACGAGATCGTCGCTGGGCAGGCCGAGCATCCGGTGCGTTTCAACCTCACCGCCACCTGGGAGACCGGCCATGCGCGTCCCTAGCCTGATCCTGCATGAGGCTGTCCAGCGCCTGGGGCGCGTGGGGTTGGCCGCGATCCTGATGGCCCTGTTGGTGGTGGCGGTGGCCCTGGCCGGGGTGCTGCCGCTGTGGCAGCAGGTGCGTGAGCTGCGCGCCAGTGAGGCGGACGCCAGTGTCCAGGTGCAGCGCCTGGCGCGTGGCGAGCTGAAGGTCCAGGTGCAGCCTGAGCAACAGGCGCTGGACGATCTGCGCCAGCAACTGCCTGGCCAGCCCCAGGCCAGCGAGCTGATCGAACGCCTGTACCGGCTGGCCGAGGCCGAGCGCATCAGCCTGGCCCGTGGCGAGTACGCCTTGGGCGTCGATCCCAAGACCCAGCTGGCGCGTTACCAGATCGTCCTGCCGGTGCGCGGCAGCTACCCGCAGATCCGCGGGTTTCTCAAGGCGCTGCTGGGCCAGTTGCCGACCCTGGTGCTGGAAGACCTGGAACTGCAACGCAAGCGGATCGGCGAGCGTGAACTCACCGGCCGGGTACGCATGACCCTTTACCTGTCGAGGTCGTGATGAACATTCAGCGCGTGGTGCTGTGGGGTGGGTTTCTCGGCTTGAGCGCGGCATTGGCTTGGGCGCCGGGGCACTGGTTCGACCAGGAAGACGAGTTGGCTTCAATCGCGGCTGAAGCCGCTCCTACAGGCACGAAACCTGTAGGAGCGGCTTCAGCCGCGAAAGGGCCGGCACAGGCTTCCAAAGACCTGTTCCCGGCCCAGCAATGGACCCCTCCGCAAACCCTGGCCACCGTCACCGAACAACCCGTGGTCACCGCCCCGGTGGTGGCCGCGCCCACGGCGCCGGCGCTGCCGTTCCAGTTCGTCGGCCGCCTGGGTGACCGTGACGACCTGCAGGTGTTCCTGCAGAACGGCGAAAAGCTCTACGTCGTGCGCCAAGGCGACGTGATCGAAGACACCTACCGCCTCGACCGGGTCTCGGCCAGCGAGCTGAGCCTGGTCTACCTGCCACTGCACCAGCCACAGACCTTGTCTGTAGGGAGCGCACCATGAAGCCTTCGAAGTCGTGCAAACCTGCGCCGTTCCTGCTGCTGGCCCTGTGCGTGGCCATCGCCGGATGCGGCTCCAGCGCGGTGCGCAAGGATAGCGCGGACCTGATGAAGGAGGGCCAGTACGAAGCCGGCATCGCCCGGCTGGAAGAGGCCCTGCGCGACGACCCGCGCGACACCGAGCTGAACATCGCCCTGGCCCATGGCCGCCAGGCGGCGGTCGAGGCGCTGTTGGGCCAGGCTGACAGCGACCGTATCCGCCATGACTTTGCCGGTGCGCGCATGGGTTACGGCCGGGTGCTGACCCTCGAGCCGAACAACCGCCGCGCGCAAGAGGGCATCCGCCAGCTGGAGCTGATCCGCACCCTCGACGAGCGTGTCGCCCTGGGCCAGGCGGCGCTGCGCCAGGGCGACCTGTTCGGTGCCGAGCGCTACATGCGCGAAGTGCTGCGCCTGGACCCGCAGAACCAGAAGGGGATCATGCTGCGCAGCGACATCGAGAACGTCCAGGCGCGCACCGCCCAGCCGTTCCCGCAGTTGCGCAGCAAGCTGGAGCGTCCGGTCACCCTGGAGTTTCGCGACGCCAACCTGAAGACCATCTTCGAGGTGCTGGCCCAGGTCGCCGGGATCAACTTCATCTTCGACCGCGACCTGCGCCCGGACATGAAAGCCACCATCTTCGTGCGCGAGGTGCGTATCGAGGACGCCGTGGCGCTGCTGCTGGAGCAGAACCAGCTGCGCCAGAAGATCGTCAACGACAACACCCTGCTGGTCTACCCGGACTCGCCGCAGAAGACCAAGGACTACCAGGAACTGGTCATGCGCACCTTCTACCTGACCAGCATCGACGCCAACACCGCGATGAACATGCTCAAGACCATGCTCAAGACCCGCGACGTGTTCGTCGACGAGCGCCTCAACACCCTGACCATGCGCGACACCCCCGACGCGGTGCGCATGGCCGAGAAGCTGCTGCAGTCCCAGGACCAGTCCAACCCCGAGGTGGTGCTGGAGGTGGAGGTGATGGAGGTGGCCACCTCGCGCATCCTCGACCTCGGCCTGCAATGGCCCAACACCTTCGGTGTGCTGACCAGCGACGGCAAGTCGGTCAGCGTGCTCGACCAGCTGCGCGGCATCGACTCCAGCCGCATCAGCATCTCGCCCGCGCCACAAGCCAAGATCAACGCCCAGGACAAGGATATCAACACACTGGCAAGTCCTGTGATCCGGGTCAGCAACCGCGAGCAGGCGCGCATCCATATCGGCCAGCGGGTGCCGATCATCAGCGCCACCTCGGTGCCTTCCACCCAAGGGCCGGTGATCACCGAAAGCGTCACCTACCTCGACGTCGGCCTGAAGCTTGAGGTGCAGCCGACGGTGCACCTGAATAACGAAGTGGCGATCAAGGTGGCGCTGGAGGTGAGCAATGCCACGCCGCTGGAGGCGACCCGCCAGGGCACCATCCCGGTCCAGGTCGACACCCGCAACGCCCAGACCAGCCTGCGCCTGCACGATGGCGAAACCCAGGTGCTGGCCGGGCTGGTGCGCAACGACCACAACGCCAGCGGCAACAAGATCCCGGGGCTGGGGGACATTCCCGGCTTGGGCCGGCTGTTCGGCAGCAACAAGGATGACATGAGCAAGTCCGAGCTGGTGCTGGCGATCACCCCGCGCATCGTGCGCAACCTGCCGTACCAGAGCCCGTCGGACATGGAGTTCGGCACCGGCACCGAGTCGAGCATGCAGGTCCGGCAGATGGCTCGGCCGTTGCCCGCGAGCGATGGCGACGAACAGCCGGGTAGCGTGCCCATGGTCGAGGGCCAGATGGCCGTGGTACCGCGGCCATGAACCGCCAACGAGGCTTCAGCCTGATCGAGGTGGTGCTCACCCTGGCGCTGCTGGGCCTGCTCGCCAGCATGGCCGCGCCACTGACCGAGACGGTGGTGCGCCGTGGCAAGGAACAACAGCTGCGCGAGGCCCTGTACCAGATCCGCGACGCCATCGACGCCTACAAGCGCGCCTTCGACGCCGGCTACATCGAGAAGCGCCTGAATGCCAGCGGCTACCCGCCGAGCCTGCAGGTGCTGGTCGAGGGCGTGCGCGACGTGCGCAGCGCCAAGGGCGCCCGGTTCTACTTCCTGCGCCGCATCCCCCGCGACCCGCTGCGCCCGGCCAAGGCCGACGACCAGGGCGGCTGGGGGCTGCGCGCCTACGACAGCAGCGCCGACAACCCGCGCGAAGGCGAGGACGTGTTCGACGTGTATTCCACGGCCACGGGCAAAGGCCTGAACGGCATCCCCTACGGGCAATGGTGACAGTGATGAAACGCAGCCAAGGTTTCACCCTGATCGAGCTGCTGGTGGTGATGGCGATCATCGCGACCCTGATGACCATCGCCTTGCCGCGCTACTTCAACAGCCTCGAGGCATCCCGCGAGGCCACCTTGCGCCAGAGCCTGGCGGTGCTGCGCGAGGCCCTGGACCACTACTACGGCGACACCGGGCATTACCCCGATTCCCTCGAGCAACTGGTGGAACAGCGCTACCTGCGCAACACCCCGGTCGACCCGATCAGCGAACGCCGCGATGGCTGGCGACTGCTGCCGCCACCCGAGGGCGTGGCGGGCGGCGTGGCCGACATCAAGAGCGGAGCCAGCGGGAGGGCGCGCGATGGCAGCCTCTATGCCGAATGGTGAAGCCGGCTTCACCTACCTGGGCGTGCTGCTGCTGATCGCGGTCAGCAGCGTGGCCCTGGCCGCCACCGGCATGCTGTGGGCCACCAGCGCCCAGCGCGAGCACGAGCGCCAACTGCTGTGGGTGGGTGGCCAGTACGCCCAGGCCCTGCGCAGCTACTACCGCGCTTCGCCGGGGCTGGCCCAGTACCCGCAGGACCTGGGCGAGCTGGTCGAGGACAACCGCTTCCCCACGCCACGCCGGCATATCCGCAGGCTGTACCCCGACCCGCTGACCGGCAGCGACGACTGGGGCCTGCTGCGCGCGGTCGATGGCCGCATCACCGGTGTGCACAGCCGTTCCGCTGCGCTGCCGCTCAAGCGCAGCGGCTTCGATGCCCAGTGGAGCGGCTTCGAGGGGCTTGAGCACTACAGCGACTGGCAGTTCGTTGCCGAGCAGGCCTTCGCCGAAGGCGCCGGTGGCGCGCGCCGGCACAACGGCCCGGGAGACGCGCCATGAACCGCCTGGCCATCGCCCTGTGCCTGTGCCTGGTGTTGCCGGGCCAGGCAAGTGCCGGCGACGAGGACGAGATGATGGGCTTCATCGTCGACAACACCATCTCGCACATCGGCCACGACTTCTACTACGCCTTCAGCGACCGGCTGCGCGCCACCAGCCGGCTGGACTTCAACCTCGTGGTGCGCGAGCGCCCGGATGCCCGCTGGGGCAGCCTGGTGACGGTGGAGTACGAACGCGAGGTGGTGTACCGGCGCTTCCTGCCGCCGAACACCACGCAACTGAACGACGAGGCCATCGAGGCCGCGGACCTGGTCCGCCAGCAGATCGTCCAGCGCAAGCTGCAACGGCTGCTGCAGGACACAACCGACCTGGAGAGGGACGAGCTATGAGCACCCACACCCCCCTGCGTATCGCCGCCTGCCTGCTGGCTGCCAGCCTCGCCGGCCAGGCCCTGGCCACGGAGCTGGTGTACACGCCGGTGAACCCGGCGTTCGGCGGCAACCCGCTGAACGGCACCTGGCTGCTCAACAACGCCCAGGCGCAGAACGACCACGACGACCCGGACCTCAAGGACCGCGCCTCGGCGTTCAGCGGCACCAGCGCCCTGGAGCGCTTCAGCAACCAGCTCGAGTCGCGGTTGCTGGGGCAGTTGCTGGACAACATCGGCAACGGCAAGGGCGGCAGCATGGCCACCGACGCCTTCCTCATCGATGTGCTCGACGACTCGGGAGCCCTGAGCATCCGGGTCACCGACCGGGCCACGGGGGAAGTCTCGATCATCGACGTGAGCGGCCTGAACCCCTGAGAGGGGCAGGATCATTACCGGGGAGAGAACACCATGAAACGCCTGCTGAGCACGTTGCTGATCCTCGCCGCCCTGCAAGGCTGCGGCCTGCGCGAGCCGATGCCCGCCGAACAGGATGCCGAGACCCCGACCCTGACGCCACGGGCCTCGACCTACTACGACCTGATCAACATGCCTCGGCCGCGCGGGCGGCTGATGGCGGTGGTGTACGGTTTCCGCGACCAGACCGGGCAGTACAAGCCGACCCCGGCCAGCTCGTTCTCCACCAGCGTCACCCAGGGCGCGGCGAGCATGCTGATGGACGCGCTCAACGCCAGCGGCTGGTTCGTGGTGCTCGAACGCGAGGGCCTGCAGAACCTGCTGACCGAGCGCAAGATCATCCGCGCCTCGCAGAAAAAGCCCGACGTGGCCGAGAACATCCAGGGCGAGCTGCCGCCGTTGCAGGCCGCCAACCTGATGCTCGAAGGCGGCATCATCGCCTACGACACCAACGTGCGCAGCGGCGGCGAGGGCGCGCGCTACCTGGGTATCGACATCTCCCGCGAGTACCGGGTCGACCAGGTGACCGTGAACCTGCGCGCGGTGGACGTGCGTACCGGGCAGGTGCTGGCCAATGTGATGACCAGCAAGACCATCTATTCGGTTGGGCGCAGCGCCGGGGTGTTCAAGTTCATCGAGTTCAAGAAGCTGCTCGAAGCCGAAGTGGGCTACACCACCAACGAACCGGCGCAGTTATGTGTGTTGTCGGCCATCGAGGCGGCGGTGGGGCACCTGCTGGCCCAGGGCATCGAACGGCGGTTGTGGCAGGTGGCGGCGGACGGGGTGGGGGACAAGGCGGTGCTGGACAAGTACCTGAGCCAGTATCAGCAGCCGTAGGTGGTCGGGGGTTGCCGCCTGCCTGTAGGGGCCAGCTTTGCTGGCGAAGCGGCCACCACCGGTGGCACCTGGAGACCCGGCCCCGACAAGGTGGGGCTGTTGATCGCGTAATGGCGGCCAGGTGCTCGGCGATGGTCTTGCTTGGCCCTTGAGATCGAGCGCCGCCCGCGCGGCGCTCGATCTCATGGTCGCCACAACACTCCCGCCAAACACTCTCACTGATGAACCTTTCATGACAAAAGTTCGGTAGCAAAGCGCCATCTCCGTCAAAGCCATGGACACGGACGACGCGTCTGGCCGGCAGGCCGGGCGCACCGTAGGAGCGGGCGGGGAGTGGGGCGATGGGAACTATGGAACGCTACACCAAAGTGGGGATGCAGGAGCTCGACCAGCGCCTGGCGAAGATCGTCGAAGCGGCGCGCAAGCAGCCGGTCTCGGTGTACCGCTACGGCGCGCCGTGGGTATGGATCGTCTCCCAGGAGGACTGGCAGGGCGCCCTGCGCGAGGTGGCCAGTTGCGTGCCGCCAGGGCATTCGCTGGCCCTGCTCAAGCCGCGCATCGACACGCTGCTGGGCGAGTACCAGGCGCCGCTGGCCCTGCTGGCCGAGCAGCAGGGCATGACCATCGCCCCGCACACGCTGATGCACGTGCTGCTGTTGCAGCTGCTGTATTCGGTGCCCAGCGAGAAGCAGCTCTACGAACAGCTCAACTACAACCTGCTGTTCCGCTGGTTCGCCGGCCTCGAACTCAAGTCACGGGTGTGGAACTTCAACCTGTTCAGCCACGACCTGGGGCTGTTGCTGGGCAGCGCCATGGCGGTGTCGCTGTTGCAGCGCATGGTCGATGAAGTGCTCGGCGCCAGCCTGCAGGCGCTGCCGGAGTTCAGCCTCAACCTGGCCTTGCTGCACAGCTGGCTGGCCCGTCACCACGGTCCGGGCGCGCCCGATCACAACCACTAGAAACCCAACGAATTCCTGGCGCTCAAGGGGGCGGTGTGGAGCATTTTTTCTTCAAACGATGCGGCATGGGCGCAGGGGCACTGCTGTGCCTGCTGTCCGCCACGGCGCTTGCCAACGAGCCTGAACGCCGGGTCGAGATCAACGAGTACGTGGTGCGCGGCAACACCGTGCTCGACGCCCAGGCCATCGAGGAGGCGGTGTACCCGTACCTCGGCCCGGACCGAACCCTGGCCGACCTCGAGGGCGCCCGTGAGGCGCTGCAGAAAAGCTACCAGGCCCGGGGCTACCAGTCTGTGTTCGTCGAGCTGCCGGAGCAGAAGGTCGAGGGCGGCGTGGTCTACCTGCAGGTCACCGAGACCAAGGTCGGCCGGGTGCGCGTGGTCGGGGCCAAGCACTATTCGCCGGTGGAGATCCGCGAGCAGGTGCCGGCGCTGAAGGAGGGCAAGGTGCCCGATTTCGCCCAGGTGCAGAACGAGCTGGCCACCCTCAACCGAACGCCGGGCCGCCAGGTGCTGCCGCTGGTGCGCGAGGGCCAACGGCCGGGCACGATGGACGTCGACCTGCAGGTCGAGGACAAGCAGCCCTGGAACCTGAGCCTGGGGTTGAACAACGACCACAGCGCCGACACCGAGAAGCTGCGCAGCGTCGTCAGCCTTGGCTACAACAACCTGTGGCAGGCCGGGCACAGCGTGTCGCTGACCTGGTTCACCGCCCCCGAAGACCGCGACAACGCCCAGGTCTGGTCCGGCGCCTACGCCGCGCCGCTGAACGAGCGCTGGACGCTGCAATTTTCCGGTTACCACTCCGACAGCAACGTGGCCACTGTGGGCGGCACCAACGTATTGGGCAAGGGCCACTCCTACGGTGTGTCCGCCATCTACAACCTGCCGGGCGTCGGCGCCTGGGCCAACGCGCTGTCGATCGGCATCGACTTCAAGGACTTCGACGAGAAGGTCGCCCTGGGCGGCAACAACGACAAGGTCCCGCTCAAGTACTCGCCCATCACCCTGGGCTACAACGGCTATCGCTTCACCGAGCGCGACCAGCTGAGCCTGGGCCTGAGCCTGGTGGCCGGAACCCGTGGGCTGCTGGGGTACAACAGTGACGACCAGGCGTTCGACTACAAGCGCTACCGCGCCAATTCGAGCTTCGCCGCGCTCAAGGGCGACGCCAGCTACACCTTCGACTTCGCCGGGCAATGGCAGAGCGCCTCGAAGCTGGCCTTCCAGCTGGCCTCCGGGCCACTGGTGTCGAACGAGCAGTTCGCCGCCGGCGGCGCCACCTCGGTGCGCGGCTACCTGGCCGCCGAGCGCACCGGCGACGACGGCGTGCTGCTGTCCCAGGAGCTGCGCACCCCCTCCCTGGGCCGCTATGTCGGCAGCTACATCAGCGACTGGCGCTTCTACCTGTTCGCCGAAGGCGCCCAGCTGCGCCTGCAGGATGCCCTGCCCGAGCAGGACGACCGCTACAGCCTGGCCAGCGTCGGCGTGGGTACCCGCGCCACGCTCAACGACTGGTTGTCCGGCAGCCTCGACTGGGCCGTGCCCTTGAAGGACGCCCCCAACACCGACAAGAACGACTCGCGCGTGCACTTCAGCGTGCAGGCAACTTTCTGAATCACCGACCGGCATCGCCCTGGAGAGCCCTCATGCAACGCCTGATATTGACCCTGCTGCTGTGCCTGGGCTTCGCCCTGCCGGGCAGCGCCAGCGCCTGGTGGCAGGACGACTGGCTGTACCGCAAGCAAATTGCCGTGGACACCACCCCGCAAGGCGCCGGCCTGACCCAGGCGCTGGGCCGTACTGCGTTGCTGGTGCGCCTGCACACCGGCAACTTCACCTTCGATGGTGTCAGCGAGACCGGCGCGGATATCCGCTTCGTCGGCGCCGACGACAAGACCGTGCTCAACCACCATATCGAGCAGTTCGACCCGCTGATGGGCATGGCCCTGATCTGGGTCGACGTGCCGCGCATCGAGCCCGGCCAGCGCCAGGACATCTGGATGTACTACGGCAACCCCAAGGTCCAGCCCGCCAACGGCCAGCCCAGCTTCGACGCCGACTACACCGCGCTGTACCACTTCGACGGCGCCGGCCCGCGCGATGCCAGCCCGTATGGCAATCAACTGCAAGGCCAGGCCGTGGCGGTCGACGGCGTGATCGGCCGGGCCATCCAGCTGGGTGGCCAGGCCCTGCAACTGCCGGCCAGTGCTTCGCTGCAATTGCCTGCCGGCGCGGCCTTCACCTTCAGCACCTGGCTACGCCAGGACCAGGCGGTGGGCGAACAGCTGCTGCTGGCCCGCCGCGAGGCGGGGCACAGCCTGCTGCTGGGCCTGGCCCAGGGCGTGGCCTTCGTCGAGGTGGATGGCCAGCGCGCCAGCGCCAACCAGGCGCTGACGGCTGGCCAGTGGCAACACCTGGCTTTGGTGGGCGAGGGCGGCAGCCTGAGCGTGCTGGTCGATGGCCAGCCGGTGGCCCGACTGGCCGTCAGCCTGGCCGCGTTCACTGGCGCGGTGGGCATCGGCGGCGACTTGCCGGCCAGCGAAGGCACGCCTGCCAGCGGCTTCGCCCCCTTCGTCGGCGCGCTGGATGAACTGCGCATCTCCCGCGTGGCCCGCAGCCAGGCCAGCCTGCAAGCGGATGTGCTGGCCCAGGGCGCCGAGTCGCGCCTGGTGGCCTATGGCGTCGATGAGGAACAGTCGGGCTTCGGCTTCGGCAGCCTGGGCTTTCTGCTCAAGGCAGTGCCGGTCGATGCCTGGGTGATCATCGCCGTGCTGGTACTGATGATGGTGCAGTCGTGGGTGATCATGCTGCGCAAGCAGCGCGCCCTGAGCCGGATCACCGCCGCCAATGCGCAGTTCCGCGAACACTTCGCCACGGTGGGTACGCACCTCGAGCAGTTCGCCGACGATCAAGACCTGCACGAGCGGTTGCGGGGTTCGTCGCTTTGGCGCCTGTACCTGGTGGCGGTGCAGGAGCTGCGCACCCGCCGCGCCCAAGGTGCCGACACCACCTTGGTGTCCGCCGCCACCATCGAGGCGATCCGCTGCTCCATGGACGGTGTGCGCACCCGCGAGAACCAGGCCCTGTCGTCCAAGCTGTCGACCCTGTCCAACGCCATTGCCGGTGGCCCCTACATCGGCCTGCTGGGCACCGTGCTGGGGATCATGGTGGTGTTCCTCGGCACGGCCATGGCCGGCGATGTGAACATCAACGCCATCGCCCCGGGCATGGCCGCGGCGCTGCTGGCCACCGCCATGGGCCTGTTCGTCGCGATCCCCGCGCTGTTCGGCTACAACCGCCTGACCACCCGTAACCGCGAAGTCGGCGCCGACATGCGGGTGTTCGTCGACGAGTTCATCACCCGCCTGGCCGAGCTGCATGGCGAAGGGCAGGCCGGCGAAGCGGCGCAGCGCCCCCAGGGCCGCGCGGTCAGCCCATCGGTCCCGGCGTGAGGAGGCAGCCATGGCATCCGTGAACAACGCCCATGACGACGACGCCGACGCCGCAGTGGACAGCATCAACATCACCCCACTGGTGGACGTGCTGATGGTGGTGCTGGTGATGTTCATCCTCACTGCCACCGCCCAGGTGTCGGGCATCCAGGTGCAGTTGCCCAAGGCCAGCGCCTCGGTGTCGCTGGCCCAGCCCAAGACCAAGGCGATCTCGATCAACGACGCCGGCCAGGTGTTTCTCGACGCCTACCCGGTGACCTTGCAGGAGCTGGAGGACCGCCTGCGCAGCGAGAAGGCGCGCAACCCGGACTTCCCGCTGATCGTGCGCGGTGACGCCGGCGTGCAGTACCAGAAGGTGGTCGAGGTGCTCGACCTGCTGCGCCGTCTCGAACTGGCCCAGGTCGGGCTGGTCACCGGCAAGCCGAACCAGGGGTGAGGGCAGGCATGGAACGTACAGCCAACCCCCGTCGCCTGCTGACCTGGGCCGTGCTCGCCGTAGCGGGCGCGGGCCTGGCCTGGCTGCTGTGGCAGTGGGCCAACGACATGGCCGGGGTGCGCCGCGAGGCGCCCAAGGTGCCGGCGATCATCCCGCTGCCGCCGCCCCTACCGCCACCGCCGCCGGAGCCGCCAAAGGAACCGGAGCCACCGGTCGAGGAGAAGATCGTCGAGCCGCAACCGGTGCCTGAGGCCGAGGAGGTCAAGCCGGCCGAGGACGCGCCGGACCCGGCCCAGGACCTGGCCGAGCCGATGCAGATGGACGGCGATGCGCAGACCGGCGGCGACAGTTTCAACGTCGGCGCCGGCAAGGGCGGTGGCATGGCCGGTGGCGGCGGTGGGGGCTTGGGCAACGGCACCTACAGCCAGTACCTGGCCTACGCCTTCCAGCGCCTGCTGCGCGACAACCCCGAGCTGCGCAACCTGGTGTTCAACCTGCAGGCCGAGATCTGGCTCAGCGCCGCCGGCGAGATTACCCGCGTCGAGCTGCTGCGCGGCAGCGGCGAATCCGAGGTGGACGCCCAGGTGATCGCCGCCTTGCGTTCGGCGCCGGCCCTCGACCAACGCCCACCCGCCAGCCTGACGTTGCCGGTGAAGATCGCCCTGCAGGGGCGCCGGCCATGAACAACGAAGCACGACTGACCCACAGGAGTTGCAAACCCATGAAGTGCCCAGTGAACCGATTGACCCTGGCGCTCGGCCTGCTGGCCGCCGCCACCGCGGTCGGTCCGGCCGTCGCCCACGCCGCGCCGTCGGAGAACGCGACCGTCAACCTGATCCGCCTGCTGGTGGAGCAGGGCGTGCTCAAGCAGGACAAGGCCGACGCGCTGATCGCCCAGGCCGAGCGCGAGGCCCAGCAGGCCCGCGCCGCCACCAGCGCCGCGCCGATCGTCGCCCAGGCCCCGGCGGCCAATGGCGAGGTGCGCGTGCAGTACGTGCCGGCCATCGTCCGCCAGCAGATCCGCGACGAGATCAAGGCCGAGGTGCTGAACACCGCCAAGCAGGAAAACTGGGCTGCGCCCAACAGCTTTCCCGACTGGGCTTCGCGCATCAGTTTCGATGGCGACCTGCGCCTGCGCGGCGAGTCGCGTTACTACGCCGACGGCAACAGCAATGAGATCGTCGACTTCGCCAAGCTCAACGAGAAGGGGCCGTACGACGTCAACCCCAACAGCAGCTCCAGCCTGCCGCCGCTGCTCAATACCCGCGAGGACCGTGACAGCATCCTGCGCCTGCGCGCGCGCTTCGGCCTGAAAGCGCAGTTGGCGGAAAACTGGGTGGCGGGCATCCGCATCGCCACCGGCTCGAACAACAACCCGGTGTCGACCACCCAGAACCTGGGCGGTGGCTTCGGCAAGAAGGACCTGTGGCTCGACCAGGGCTATGTGAGCTGGAGCCCCAGCGAGCGGCTGACCCTGACCGGCGGACGTATCGCCAACCCGTTCATGTCCACCGACATCCTGTACTCCCACGACCTCAACTTCGACGGCCTGGCGGCGATCTTCGATCAGCCGCTGAACCGCGACCTCAGCCTGTTCGGCACCGTCGGCGCGTTTCCGGTGCAGTACAGCGACGACAGCGCCAGCAGCAACGGCTTCGACAAGGAGGACAGCGAGAACAAGTGGCTGTACGGCGCCCAGTTCGGCGCCAAGTGGGCGATCAACGACCACCACCGGCTCAAGGGCGCCATGGCCTACTACCGCTTCGACGATATCGCAGGCCAGCGCTCCAGCCCCTGCGCGCCTTGGAACGGCCAGCCGGGCTGCGACAGCGACGAGACCCGGCCGACCTTCATGCAAAAGGGCAACACCCTGTTCCTGCTGCGCGACATCACGCCGAACCCGGCCAACCCGGCCGCCACGCCGCAGCCGCAGTTCGTGGGGATCGCCTCGGAGTTCGACCTGCTCGACCTGAACCTGGTGTGGGACGCCGACCTGCCCCACGATTTCAAGCTGCGCAGCCAGGCCAACTACATCCACAACCTGGCCTACGACGAGGGCGACATGCGCAAGCGCGCGGCCGGCCAGCTGGCCAACAACGTCGACGAGAACGGCAACATCAAGAGCGGCAGCGATGCCTGGATGTTCCAGTTCACCCTGGGCAATGCCCTGGACATGCGCAAGGCGGGCGACTGGAACCTGTTCGCCGGCTACAAGCGCATCGAGCCCGACGCGCTGCCGGACGGTTTCAACGATTCTAGCTTCCACCTGGGCGGCACCAACGCCAAGGGCTACTTCCTCGGTGGCAACTACGGCCTGGCCGACAACGTCTACGCGACCGCCCGTTGGTTGAGCAGCGAAGCAGTCTACGGCGCGCCGTTTGATATCGATGTGCTACAACTTGAAGTCAACACGCGGTTCTAGGGAAGGAGCATGGGCATGAACAAGGGAGCCTATCGCCGTCGTTGCACCTGGCTGATGCTGGCCCTGGGCGCGAGCCTGGCGGCCTCGGTGTCGGCCGACACCCTCGAGGAACGCCTGCGCGCCCAACTGCGCAGCACCACCCAGCAATTGCAGGCCCTGCAGAGCGAGCAGGCCCAGGCCAGCGCCGCCCGCCAGGCCGCCGAGCAACAGCGCGACGCCGCCCAGGCGCAGGTGCGCGAGCTGACCGCGCAGTTGGCCAAGGCACGCGGCCAGACCGAGCAACTGGCCGGCCAGCAGCAAGCCATGCACAGCCAGGCCCAGGCGCTGGTGGCCAGCAGCAGCGAGCAACTGCACAAATACAAGCAAGCCTATGAAGAGCTGCTGGGCATGGCCCGGGGCAAGGAAGGCGAGCGCGCCGCGCTGCTGGCACAGCTGGCCGAGCGTGACGGCCAGGTGAGCCAGTGCCAGGCGCGTAACCAACAGATGTACGGGGTGGCCAAGGAGATGCTGGCCGCCTACGAGAAGGTCGATATCGCCGATGTCGTGAAGATGCGCCAGCCCTTCGCCGGCGGAGCCCGGGTACGTTTCGAGGAGCTCGCCCAGGCCTACGGTGATCGACTCTATGAAAGCCAGTTCGATGCCCCCAAGGGCGTCAAGCCGTGACGATTCAACCACCACAAGGAAGGCAACACATGACCGAAGTCACCCTGATCGAAACCGTGAGCGCCGACTCCCTCACCAAGCTGTTGCAGGACGCCGGCTGCCGGGTCAACCGCAGCGAGCAGAATGCCGTGGTGCAGTTGCTCAGTGCCAGCCAGGGCGTGGGCTATGCCGTACGTTTCGGCAATCGTGCGCAGGGGCAGGAGGGCGAATTCCTCGATTTCACCTTCAGCTGCGCGTTGCGCATCCAGGGCGAGTTGCCAGCAGGCCTGGCCGAACGCTGGAACGCCTCGCGACGCTTCGCCCGCCTGTCGGTGCAGGGCGAATTCCTGGTGATGGAGAAGGATGTGGTGGTCGCCGACGGCGTCAGCGAGAAGCACCTGCTGGGCAGCTTGCTGCTGTGGGACCGGCTGCTGCAGGAGTTCATCGTCTACCTGCGTGATTACAGCCGTAATGTCGCCGAGCAGACCGGTAGCGCAGCGGTGAGCGCCTCATGACGGCGCGTGCGCTCTGGGCCGGCGCTGGTGCGCTGGCCCTGGTCGCGGTGGCGGTCGCCCTGGCCTTGCGCCCGGGCGAGCAGCCGGTGGCTGCGGCGCGCCCGGCGGCGTCGGTCATCCAGGCAGCGGTCGACAATGGCCCGACCCTGGCCCGGCTGGGGGAGCAGCAGGTCGGTAGCGGCGAGCTCAAGGCACTGTTCGCCCAATTGCCCGAGGACGCCCGCGCCAGCCTGCGCGGCGACCGGCCGGCACTGGAGGCCTGGATCCGCGCGCGGCTGGCGGAAAAGGCGCTGTACCAGCAGGCCGAAGCCCAGGGTTGGCTGCAACGCCCGGACATCCAGGCCCAGACCCGTGCCGCCACCGAGCAGATCGTGCTGCGCGACTACCTCGAATCGGTGAGCAAGGTGCCCGACGACTACCCCAGCGAGGCAGAACTCAAGCAGGCCTACGAGGCCGGCAAGGCCGGCTTGCAGTTGCCGGCGCGCTACCGCCTGAGCCAGATCTTCCTGCGGGTGGAGAACCCCAGGGACGACGAGACCGTGCGCAAGCAGGCCCAGGTGCTGGCCAAGCAGGCCCAGGCCAGCGATGCCGATTTCGCCGCGTTGGCCCGGGAGCACTCGCAGGATGCCGGCACGGCTGCCAACGGCGGTGACACCGGCTTGCAAGCCTTGGCCCAGCTGTTGCCGGAGGTGCGCGGCGTGGTGTCCAGGCTGAAGGTAGGCACGGTCAGCGAACCGGTGCAAAGCGCGGCGGGCTACCACATCGTCAAGCTGGCCGAGCAGCAACCGGCCCGCGCGGCGACGTTCGACGAGGTCGCGCCGCGGCTGCGCCAGTTGCTGCGTGCCCAGCGCCAGGAGCAGGTGGCCAAGGCTTACGTCGAAGGCATGTTCGACAGCGCCACCCTGAGCATCGATGGCGCGGCGTTGAACCAGGTGCTGGAGAGCAGCCACTAGACCCATCACGGAAGAGCCGGGCCCGGGCATCGGGCCCGTGGGAGGCAAGGGATGCCGATCGACCTGTCCCGGGGCCAAACCCCGGAAACCGCCGTGCCCGTCGTTCGCCCCCAGGTGCCGCTGGCCCTGGACGAACAGACCCTGGACTGTTTTGTCATCACCGCCCGTTGCGGCTGCTTCATGCAGGCGGCCCGGCGGTTGAACCTCAAGCCGGTGGCGCTGCGCAAGCGTTTGGCCGTGCTGGAAGCACGTCTGGGCTATGGCCTGTTCATCAATCGCAACAACACGCCAGTACTCAGCCAGCAAGGTGAGCGGTTGCTGCTGGCCTTGCAGGCGCGTGAGCCCGATGAGCCGGCGCTGGCGCGCGTGCAGACCACGCCGGTGAGGCTGGCGGTGGCCGAGCCGCTGCTGCAGGACCTATTAGGCCGCGGCTTGATCAACCTGGTGCGCCAACACGCGGGCATGCGCCTTGAAGTGGTCACCCTCGATGGGCGCCGGGGGCCGGACCAGGAAGTCGACGTGGCGTTATGGTTGGGGGACCTACGCGCAGCCGATCCGTTTGGTGTGTCTGCCGAGGCCCTGGCTACCCTCGAATACCTGCCGCACATTGCCAAGCGCTATGTGCGCGAAGCGAATCGTCCAAGCAGCCTGGCGGACCTGCAGGACTACATGCTGGTGCAATGGCAGGGAGAGGAGGGCGTGGCCGCGCTTGCCCAGTGGCAGGCCCTGCTTGCAGGCAGGTCTGCGGGGGTGACGTGCATCCAGGGCTATGAAATGTACTGCCAGTTGATCAAGTGCAGTGCCAGCGTGGGCCTGTTGCCGCACTACGCGGGGCATCTGGACCGTGGCTTGCTGGCATTGCCGGGTTTGTTCCATGAACCGATGCGGCGACGTGTGTGGTTGGCGGTCAATACCGACACCGAGGGCGATCCGCTGGTGCAGGTGATGGTGGGGGTGATCCGGGCGGCGTTCGATGAGCGCCGGGAGTGGTTCAAGGATGCCGCCATACTCTTGTAGGAGCCAGCTTGCTGGCGAACCTTCGCCAGCAAGCTGGCTCCTACAAGGGGGCGGTGTGGTTATCCGGCCTTGCGCAGGGTCAGGTTGATGCGCCGTTCGCCCAGGCGGGGATGCACACCGGGTTTGATCGGCAATACCCCGTGAAAGCGCAGGCGGTCTTCGCCGCCCCACACCAGTACGTCACCGTGGTTCAGGGGTATGCGCTGGGTGCGATCACTGCGTTGAAGGCCACCCAACAGGAACACGGCCGGCAACCCCAGTGAGATCGATACGATCGGGTGCCCATAGTCTTGCTCGTCGCGGTCCTGATGCAGGCTCAGGCGTGTTCCGGGCACGTAGTGGTTGACCAGGCAGGCGTCGGGCACGAAGCCCTCGAAACCCGCGACCGCCGCTGCCTGGCGGGCCAGATTCAGCAAGACTGGGGGAAGGGCGGGCCACGGCTGGCCGCTTTTCGGGTCGGTGGGGGTGTAGCGGTAGCCGCGTTCGTCGCTGACCCAGCCCAACGCACCGCAATTGGTCAGCGCGACTGCCATGCGCTGGCCGCCGGGTGTGCGCATGTGGCGAAACGGTGCGGCGCGCAGAATCGGGCGCAGGGCGTCCAGCAGGGGCTCGATGTCGTTCAGGGCGAAGCCAGGCAGCAGCACGGTCCGGCTGGCCAGATGCTGTGGCTGATGACCGAACAGGTCGAGGTCGGACTGGATCATGGTCAGGGAATTGGGCTGGGTTGGACGATTGTATAGTGGGTGGCTGAAAACCTGTAGGAGCGGATTCATCCGCGATGCGCCGCGCGGCGGCGCTCGATCTCCAAGCCGCTGCAACTCTCCCGACAAATCCTATAAAGAAGGAACCGCAGCACCAGGAAACCCTGACACCGCGGTCCAAGGGGGAGAGGATCACTGCTGCGTAACAGTCGCCATGTTGGTATTGCCGAACTGGGTAATGGTCGCCGTCTGACTGGCCCCGCTCTGGTCGATAAACGCCTGGTTGCCGTTACCTCCCTGGGTCACATAGGCGACATTGACCCCATCGGCTTGCTTGACGGTAGCCTGGTTGCCACTGCCATAAAGCTGGTAGGTGAAGCTCTGGTTGCCACTGCCCGATTGATCCAGGGTCACGCTGCCGCCATTGCCGGCCGCCACGCCCTCGGCGTAGTTGCCGTTGCCACGTTGGTCGGCGATCAGCAGGTTGTCGCTGCCGTTCTGCTCGAAGTACAGCTCGTTGTTGCTGTCGGCCTGTTTGGTCTCCATCTGGTTGCGGTTGCCGTTCTGGTTCAACCGGGCCAGCTGGCTGCTGCCTTTCTGTTCGAAGTTGACGCTGTTGCCGTTGCCGGCCTGGTTGACCACCGCCCGCTGGCTGTCGCCGAACTGCCCGCCGGACTTGTCGCCCTTCCAGTTGCTGGCCATGATCTTGTTGCCGTTGCCCGTCGTATTGATGCTCAGGCTGTGGTTGTCGCCGGTCTGGTAGGTGAAGTGCAGGTTGTTGTTACCGGTCTGGCTGATGCTGGTCACCGACTGGTTGCTCTCGAACTGGTCCGACCAGCTGGCGTTGGCCCGCCCGTTCTGGCTCAGGCTGGCACTGTTGCCCTGGCCGAAGCTCTGGTCGATGTAGCCCTCGTTGAGCTGCCCGGTCTGGTAGACATTGGCCTGGCTGGCGGCCTGGTTGTCCTGCCAGACCTCCACCGAGTGCCCGGTGCCGTACTGGCTGATACCAATGGTGCCGCCCAGGCCGTCGCGCTGGTCGCCGTAGGCCCAGTTCTGCTTGCCGTCCTGGTAGATGGCGATATCGCCGTTGTTGTGGGTCAGGTGCTCGGCGGCCGCCTGGTTATCGCTGCCGGCCTGCATGACCAGGCTCTTGTTGTTGCTGCCGCCGAACAACTGCTCGACCGTGGCATCGTTGCGCTGGCCCGACTGCAGGGTGGTGGCCTGGCTGCCCAGCTGGGTGTCCTGCCAGATGATCGAATGATTGCCCGTGCCGTCCTGCACCTGCAGGGCCTGGTTGTTCTCGCCCACCGATTGGCTGGCGAAGGCATCGTTGAGGGTGCCGCCGGCCTGCTGGGTGATCTGGCTGCCGTTCTCGAACAACTGCTCGGCGTAGCCGGCGTTGAACGCGCCGCTGGCACCCTGCTGGATGTGGCTGGTGCTGCTGTCCTGCACCGCCATGTGGTTGTGGTCGTGGCCGGTCTGGTCCTGGGTGGCCGAGGCGAACGGCGCCAGGGTCTGTTTCACTTCGGCGATGTGCTTGTTGCCCTGCTGGTTCTGGGTCGAGCTGCTGTCGGCGGCCATGGCCTGGCCGGCCAGGGCCAGGACAATGGCGGCGCTCAGGGGGGCGAGCTTGTTCATGGTGGTGCCTCCAGGTCTGCTAACGGTATTGGGTGATATGGATGTGCTGGCCATTGCCGGCCTGGGTCACGCTGCTGTTCAGCCCCGTGCCGCGCTGGTCGATGGTGGCGCTGTTGAGGTTGCCGATCTGCTCGATGGCGGCGCTGTTGCCGCTGCCGCTCTGGCGGATCGTCGCGCTGTTGCCGTAGCCCTGCTGGCTGATCGTGGCCATCAGGTCGCTGCCTTCCTGCAGGATGTAGGCTTCCTGCGCGCCCCCGGCCTGGACGATGCGACCGAGCAGGGCCTGGCCGTTCTGGTCGAGGGCGGCGCGGTTGCCGTTGCCCTGCTGCTCGATCACTGCCGCCTGGCCGCTACCCACCGGCAGCAGGCGCACCAGCAGTGGTTCGCCGAGGTCGTTGCCGGCCGCAAGGTCGGCGTTGTCCATTAGGTCGTCGGCCTGTGCCTGACCGAGCAGGGCCAGGCACAGCAGCAGGGTGGGCAGGCGTGGCATGGCGTTCTCCCTGGCCTATTGCACGGTCACGTTGACGGTGCGCGTGGTGCCCTGGCTGGTGGTCACCGTCGCCGTCGGATTGGCGGTCGGGATCGCCGTGGTGCTGTTGCTCACTGCCAGGCGCCAACGGCCGGTCACCGGCACGGTGGTGGTGCCCAGGGTCTGCACGCCGGTGGTGGTGGTCACCCGCACCGTGATGGTGTTGCCGGTGGTCACCGACGAGGTGCCGCTGATGTCCCAGTTGTAACGGTTGTTCGAGCGCGCCGTGACCGTGGCCGCGGTGACCGCGAAGGTCTCCTGGGCGGGCCTTGGCGACACCTGCACGGTGACCGTGCCGGGGCTGGACAACGCACCGAGGGCATCCCGGGCGACGTAGCTGAAGCTGGTGGTGAATGCCGCGGTGACCGTGGCCGGTGGCGTGTAGGTGATCACGCTGCCGTCGGTGCTGACCGTGCCGCGGCCGGCCGGGGTCGGCTGGGTGACGCTGGCGATGGCCAGCGGCAGGTTGCCTTCCGGGTCGGTGTCGTTGGCCAGGGCGTTGATGGTCAGTGGCACGCCGAGGGTGGCGGCGCTGTCGGCCACCGCCGTCGGCGGCTGGTTGGGCGCCACGTTGACGGTCACCGTGGCCGGGGTCGACTTCAGGCCCTTGGCGTCCATGGCGCGGTAGCTGAAGGTGGCCACCAGCGGCGAGGTGGCCCCCGCCGGTGGGGTGTAGGTCACCGCAGTGGTGCCGTTCATCACTACGCCACCCAGGCCGGTACCGGGCTGGGTGAGGTCGCTGATGCTCAGCGGCACGTTGCCGTCGGGATCACTGTCGTTGGCCAGCAGGTTGAGGGTGATGGGCACACCGACACTGGTGGCGCCGCTGTCGGCCTGGGCTACGGGCGGCTGGTTGGCAGCCTGCACCGGGGCGTTGCCAACCACGACCACCGGTTCGACGTCCATGCCGCCGTGGGCGGACTTGACGGTGATGCTGGCCGGCGGCTGGGCCAGGTCGTTGACCGTCAGGCTCTGCTGCACGCCGGACTTGGACATGCGGCCGAAGCCCTGCACCAGCAGGTCAGGCACCAGCACTTCGTCGCTGGAGCGGGCCTCGATCAGCAACCGTTTGTTGGCCCAGTCGTAGCGTGCGTTGGTCACCCGCACGACATCGCTGAGTTTGCTCGACAGTGCAGTCGGCCGCGTGGTGCCGGTGGGGTCGCTGGCGGTGACCACCACCACCGACGGCGGTACCGCCTGGCTCAGTTGCTGGCTGAAGAACAACCCGTTGTTGTCGGCGAGCAGGCTGAACTGGCACGGCGAAGGCGGCGAGCCGACCAGCGCCAGACCATTGCGCAGGCACAGGCTGGCGTTGTTCGGGGCCTTGGCGAACACCTCGACGCGGGTACCGGCGCCATTGCGTTGGTAGGTGGCGCGTTCGAGTTGCACCGGGGTCTGCTGGCGGGCGTCGAGGACCTTGCCGGAGACCGTGAAGACGTTGGTCTGGATGGTCCCGGCCGGCCCCTGGATGCGCACGAAGTTGGTGTTGTTCGGGCTGCCGGTCACCGCCTCGGTGATGTTCGGGTCGCCGATGAAGGTCTCGGTGGCACCGGTGTCGGGGTTGACCGCAGTGTAGGGGCCACCGACCCCGCGCAGGAACGGGCCGAGGTTGCCATTGAGCGCGCCGCTGAAGTTGCCGGGGGCACCGATGCCGATATCGCGGGTGATGTTGATCGCGCGGCGGCCGACCTGGTTGGCCGCCACGGTGACGGTCTCGACGCCGTAGGGGTGGGTGACGGTGTAGGTGCCGGCTTGTGGCACCGAGGCGCGGATGCGGATGCGGGCGAAGCTCTGCTGGTCGCCATCGACCGGGTTCTCGGCGGCGAAGGCCGCTTCCAGCCCGGCGACATAGACCTCCAGCTCGTAACCGCTGTTGCCCACCGCCGGGATCGCGGTCTCGGCGAGGAACCAGAACATCTCCGGCGGCCAGTTGTCGGGGAACACCAGCGGCAGGGCATCGTCGTAGACGCCGGGCTCGGGCAACAGGGTGCACAGGTAGGCCGGCGCCCCGGGCGCGCCCGGGGCACGGGTGCTGGTGGCGCGCGACTGGCACAGTTCCAGCGACAGGTTGGTGGCATCCTTGTACCACATGGGGTAGCCCCCGGTGGCGAAGGTATAGGGGCCCGGGTCGACCTCGGTCAGCGCGGCCCAGGCCGCGCCACTGACGGTGAGGGTGAAACCGGCGGCGCACAGCGCCCGGCGTGACCAGATGTTCATGCTGCCTCCCAGGAATCTGTTCATGGCACCAGCACCACGTCTTCGCTGTCGCTGCCGCCGCTGGCGCTGGTGACCTGCACCTTGGCCGGCGGGATGGGCGACAGCCCGGTGGTCAGGGTCTTCACCGCGCCGTTGCCGCTCAGGCTGCCGATCAGCGTGCCGTTGCCGGTGCGGGCGGTGAGCGCGGGCGGGCTGGTCTCGTCGCTGCTGCTGGCCACCAGGGTCAGCTGGCCGCTGGCCAGGCTGTATTCGGCACGGCTGATCACCACCAGGTCGGTCAGCGGCATCGGCGTGGTGGTCGGTGTGCTGCTGGCGATGGCCAGGCTGTTGTCGGCGGTCACCTGCAGGGTCAGCGGCAGGGTCGGGTTGAGCACTGACTGGCCGTACCAGGCGCCGGTGCCGTTGGCTTCACCGAGTGGCAGCGCCGGGTTCTGGCTGGACAGCGTCACCGTGGCCGGCGCGGGGGGCGCCATCACGAACACGTCCTGCTGGGCGCGCAGGTCGCCGTTCTCGGTGTGCCGCGAATAGGTGCTGCGCTGCGGGATCAACGGGGTGGGGCGGGTGACCGTGGACAGCTTGCCGGACACTGCGAACAGCTCGGTGCGCAGGTCGAGGCCGTTGGGGCCTTCGATGCGCACGAAGTTGGTGTTGAACGGGCTGCCGGTGACCGGCTCCGACAGGTTCGGGTCGCCGACGAAGCGCTCGCTGGCGCCGTTGCTGGGGTTGGTCTCGGTGTAGGGGCCGTTGACGCTGCGCAGGAACGGCCCGATATCGCCTTTGAGCGCACCGGTATGGTCACCCGGCGAGCCAATGCCGATATCGCGGGTCATGTTGATTGCCCGGCGCCCCGGGGTTTGCACGTCGAACACCTCCACGCCATAGGGGTGGGTGATCACGTAGGTGCCGGCCACCGGCACATCGACGCGGATGCGCACCCGGGCGAAGCTGACCTGGTCGCCATCCACCGGCTCCTCGGCGCTGAACGCCGCCTCGATGGCCGAGACGTAGCCCAGGTCGATGCCGCGGGCGGCGTCGACGAGCGCGGCGTCGGCGGTGAACCAGAACGCTTCGTCGGGGAAGTTGCTGGGGAAGACGATGGGCTGGGTGTCGTCGAACACCCCGGGGGTGGGCAGCAGCGTGCACATGTACGACGGCGCGCCGGGGGCACCGGCCACCCGTGAGCTCACGGCCTTGGACAGGCACAGGTCGAGGGTGCGGCCATGGCTGTCCTGGAACCAGGCCGGGAACTTGCCGTTGGGCAGGGTGTAGGGCCCGCTGTCGACCGCGTACAGCGCAGCCTGGGCCGGGAGCTGGAGCAGGCCGGCGAAGATCGCCACGGCCAGCGGATGGGGTTTGGGTCGATGCATGACTCGCTTCCTCCTGCGAACGGGCCCAGGGGATGGGGCGTCTGGGGAGGAGTCGGCAACAGTTGTGCCAGGTTTTCTTGGGGGCGGTTTCGAGGCTCTGGGGCAATGGTTTCAGCGTTGTGCTGGATCGCCCGGCAAGGTATTGCAGGTGGGCAAGTAGACCCAGGATTGGGGAATGGTGCCAGGCGTACTTGGGGAGATTGCGTGATGGCGGCAAGGGTCCGTCGATAGATTTTTTGCGGCTGTGAGATCGAGCGCCGCCCGCGCGGCGCATCGCGGATGAATCCGCTCCTACATCGGTTGCAACGTACCGCACCTGTGAGGCCATGGTTGTCAGCCCTGGCGCAAGGCGTGAGTCAGGTGGGGAGTCGGTAGCGCCAGCCGAAAGACCGCGTCGAACCAACAAGGCGAACAACCATGGCCTATCGGTCATGGCCACGTTGCAACAAATGTAGGAGCGGATTCATCCGCGATGCGCCGCGCGGGCGGCGCTCGGTCTGATAGGCGCTGCATCTCTCTCGGCATGCACCTGATGACTCTCGACCATTTCTGACGCACACTGCCAAAAAATCCGATGCCCGTTGCCCTGCCTGACCAGGGCACAACTGGAGCACGCAATGGCGCGACAAACACCAATAACAACCGCCCATGACCCGCTGCACGAATCCCGCCTGGCCCGCCTGCGGCTGGCCAGCGAGGGCGAATTGCCCTCGGGCGTGCTGCGCGACGAAATCGACGCCTCCTGGCGCCGCAGCCTGGGCCATGGCCTGGACTGCCTGCAGGGCGAGCAGGTGGGCCTGGGCATTCGCCATGGCCTGGACCTGGGCGCGCTGCTCGAACACAACCGCCTGCTGATCGACGCGGTCACCCCCGAACTGGACTACCTGGTCAAGCGCCAGGGCAAGAGCGGCATCGTCATCCTCGGCGACGCCCAGGCCAACGTGCTGGCCATCGAGGGGCAGAAACACGTGCTGCAGCGCGAGGGCCTGCGCGACCTGCACCCCGGCAGTTGCTGGAGCGAGGCACTGCGCGGCACCAACGCCATCGGCACGGCAGTGGTCGAAGGCCAGCCGACCCTGATCAACTGCGGCGAGCACTACCTCGACCGCCTCAGCCCGTTTTCCTGCACCTCGGTGCCGCTGCGCGACCCGCACGGCGAGGTGATCGGCGTGCTCGACGTGACCCGTGAAGGGGTGATGGCGCAACCCCAGGACAACCTGTCCACCTTGCTGCTGGCCGCCGGCAATATCGAGAGCCGGCTGTTCGGGCTGTGTCACCCCGAACACCTGGTGCTGGCCTTCCATTGCCGCCCCCAGTACCTGGCCAGTGCCTGGCAGGGGCTGCTGGCCTTGAGCCTGGATGGCGAAGTCCTGGCCGCCAACGACAATGCCTGCCAGCTGTTGCAGGTGGCGCGCGCGGCGCTGCTCGGGCGCCGCTGCAGCGACCTGCTGGGCGAGCGCTCGCCAGCCTTCATCGCCCGCCTCTGGCAGGGCGGGACGAGCAGCGTGCAGACCGCCAAGGGCGAGTTCTTCTTCCGTGCCCTGCAGATGCCTCGCCATGGCCAGGTCAACGGCACGCCAGTGCACGGCAAGCCGCACGCGCCACCGAAAACCCAGGCGCTGGAAGCCCTGGCCGGTGGCGACGCACGCCTGGCCCGGGCCCTGCGCATGGCCCGCCAGGGGCTGGCCAATGGCCTGCCGGTGCTGCTGCTGGGTGAGACCGGTACCGGCAAGGAGGTCGCGGCCCGCGCCCTGCACCAGGCCGGCCCGAGGGCCGACAAACCCTTTGTCGCGGTCAACTGCGCGGCGATTCCCGAAGGCCTGATCGAGTCCGAGCTGTTCGGCTACCGCGAGGGCGCTTTCACAGGTTCACGCCGCGGCGGCATGGTCGGGCGGTTGATGCAGGCCCATGGCGGCACCTTGTTCCTCGACGAGATCGGCGACATGCCACTGGCCTTGCAGGCCCGACTGCTGCGTGTGCTGCAGGAGCGCCGGGTGGCGCCGCTGGGGGCGGGTGACGAACAGGAAATCGATGTGGCGCTGATCTGCGCCACCCACCGCGACCTCAAGCGCCTGGTCAACGAACAACAGTTCCGCGAAGACCTCTACTACCGCGTCAACGGCGTCTCCCTGCGCCTGCCGGCCCTGCGCGAGCGCGACGACCTGGCGGCGATCATCCAGGGCCTGCTGGACAAGTCCGGCGCCCGCGGCGTGAGCCTGGACACCGCCCTGGCCGCATTGCTCGAAGGCTTCGACTGGCCGGGCAATATCCGCCAGCTGGAAATGGTCGTGCGCACTGCGTTGGCCATGCGCGAAGACAACGAGCCGGTGCTGACCCTCGACCACTTGACCGACAGCCTGCTCGACGAACTGGCCAGCGGCGCGGCGCCGTCCGGCAGCCTGCGTGACAGTGAGCTGGAGCAGATCCGCAGCGCCCTGGCCCGGCACCAGGGCAATGTCACGGCCGCCGCCCAGGCGCTGGGGATCAGCCGCGCGACCCTGTATCGCAAGCTCAAGCAATTGCGGGGTTGAGCGATGGGAGGATTGTTCTCACGGCTGATCGAGTCGAGCGACCCCGCGCTGATGCGCCAGGCGCTGGCCTGGCTGTACGGTTTCGTGCGCCCGCAGGGGCGGGCCATCGGCGTGCTGTTGGCGCTATCCTTCGCAGCCTCGTTGCTGGTGCTGGTGCAGCCCTGGCTGGTCAAGACCCTGATCGACGAAGGGCTGCTGGCTCGCGACTACCAGACGCTCTGGCACATGGCGGCGATCATGATCGCCGCCGGCCTGCTCGGCACGCTGCTGTCAGGTATCAACCGCTACCTGCACACCCGGCTGTCCGGGCGCATCCTGTTCGCCCTGCGCGACGACCTGTACCGGCACCTGCAACAACTGTCGCCGACCTTCTATGGCCAGCGTCGCACCGGCGACATCCTCTCGCGGCTGGACGGCGATGTCGCCGAGATCCAGCGCTTTGCCGTGGACTCGCTGTTCTCGGCGGTGTCGGCGGTGATCGGGCTGGTGGGCGCGGTGGCCCTGATGCTGATGCTGTCCTGGCAACTGTCGCTGCTGCTGGCGTTGCTGATCCCGCTGGAAGTGTTGTGGCTGCGCTGGATGCGGCGCAAGGTCGAACGGCAAGTGCGCAGCCTGCGCGAGCGCTCGGCGGATGTCTCGTCATTCCTGGTCGAGACCCTGCCGGCGATGAAGTTCATCCAGGCGTCCGGCCAGCAACCGCGCGAGGCCGAGCGCCTGGAGGGCCTGGGGCAGGGCTACATGAGCCAGCTGCTCAAGGTGCAGCTCACCGAGTTCGTCACCCAGGCGGTACCCGGCACGCTGACGTCCTGGTGCCGTGCCTGCGCCTTTCTGGTCGGTGGTTGGTGGGTGATCCAGGGCACCTGGCAGCTGGGTGCCCTGATTGCGTTCTCCACTTACCTGGGCATGGCCGTGGGGCCAGTGCAGAGCCTGCTGGGATTGTATGTCGCGGTGCAGCGCATGGCCGTCAGCCTGGGGCGGGTCATGGAGCTCAAGCGAGAGCCACTGGCGGTGCGGGAAACCGACGCGCCGCGGCCTATCCCCGATGGCCCCGGCGAGCTGCGCCTGGAGCGTGTGCGGTTCGCCCACGACCAGCGCCAGGGCGGCGTGCTCCAGGGTGTCGACGTGCGGCTGCCGGGTGGCCGCAAAATCGCCATCAGCGGCGCCTCGGGCGTCGGCAAGTCAACCCTGATCGACCTGTTGCAACGGTTCTACGACCCCCAGGAGGGGCGCATCCTGCTTGACGGCGTCGACCTGCGCGAGCTCGACCTGCAAGCGCTGCGCCGGCGCATCGTCGTGGTCAGCCAGGATATCGTGCTGTTCCGTGGCACCCTGGCCCACAACCTGGCCTACAGCACCCCGCAGGCCACCCGCGCACAACTGCAGGAAGTGGTGCGCCTGACCCGTCTGGACAGCTTGCTGGAAAGCCTGCCGCTGGGCCTGGACGGGCTGCTCGGCGAGCGCGGCCAGCAACTTTCCGGAGGGCAGAAGCAGCGTATCGCCATCGCCCGAGCACTGTTGCAGCAGCCGGCGATCCTGGTGCTCGACGAGGCCACCTCGGCGGTGGACGAAGCCACCGAACGCGAAGTCATCGCTGCCATCGATCAGCTTTTCGTCGGCCGCACGCGAATCCTCATCAGCCACCGTGCCTCGACCCTGGCCGATGCCGACCTGCACCTGGAACTGCGCGACGGCCGGCTGCTTGCCAAGGAGCCCATCGACAATGCCCCGTGAGTTGCGTATTGGCGTGGTCGACAGCGGTTGCCTGGCGGGGCAGTCGTTGTGCGCTGCGCGACGGTTCTGGCTGGAGGGCGGCCTGCTTCAGGAAGGCGAGGCCCAACCGGACGCGCTCGGCCATGGCAGCGCCGTGATCGAGCGCATTCGCGCCGAGGCCGGCGCAGTCCCTTTGATGATGGCGCAGGTGTTTACCCAACAATGGAGCACCAGCGCCCTGCAGGTGGCTGCGGCGCTGCTGTGGCTGGTGGAGGAGGGCGCGAGCGTGATCAACCTGAGCCTGGGGCTGCACCAGGACCGTCCGGTGCTGCGCCAGGCCTGTGCCGCCGCCCAGGCGGCCGGCGTGCTGCTCTGTGCCTCGAGCCCGGCACGGGGTGCGGCGGTGTATCCGGCCAGCTACCCTGGGGTGGTACGGGTTACCGGCGATGCGCGTTGCGCACCTGGCCAATGGTCGTGGCTGGGCACCGCCCAGGCCGACTTCGGCGCCTTTGTCGGTATGGCGGATGGCGCGGGTGCGAGCCAGGCCTGTGCCGCGTTGTCCGGGCGCATCGCGGCGTTGCTGCACGACAGGCCAGGGCTGGATCGCGTCGCGCTGTTCCAATGGCTGAAAGCCCATGCGGCGTTCAGTGGTCCTGAGCGCAAGGGCCTGGCGGATGAGTGAACAACCCATCCTCGTGCTCGGTGCGGGGCCTGCCGGCGCGGCGACGGCCTTGGGCCTGCGGCGCTTGGGCTACCCGGTGACGGTGGTGTCCGACTGGCGCCGCTTCGCCGCGCTCGAAGGCGTTTCGCAACGGGTCCTGGAGGGCTTGCGCCATGCAGGCCTGGGCGCCGCCCTGGCGCAGGCCACCACCCCGGCCGAACGGCAGGTGCATTGGAATGGCGAGCAACTGCGGCTGAACCAGGAGTTCCTGCTCGACCGCCAGCGGTTCGACCAGGCCCTGCGTGATGATTTGCACCGTGCGGGCGTCACGCTGATCGAGGGCCGGGTTCGCGAAGTGCTCGTTGATGCAGTTCACCAGGTACGCCTGGATGACGGCCAGATGTTGCACGCCGATTTCCTGGTCGAGGCCCGTGGCCGCCAGGCGCCGCTGGCCGACGGGCGGGTGCGCGGCCCGGAGACGGTGAGCCTGCTCAATGCCTGGCAATCCGCGCCCGGCTTGCCCGCGTCGGCGGTGGAGAGCCTGGACGATGGCTGGGCGTGGATGGCGCGCCTGGCCGATGGTCGCTGCTACTGGCAGGTCACCCTGGACGCGGCGACGGCCGGGCTGCCGGGCAAGGCGGCGCTGGCTGACTACTGCGCCGAGCGTCGGCGGCGTTCGGCGCTGGTTGCCCAGCTGTTCGACGAGCAGGCCCTGGCGCCGGCCAGCGTTCATGCGCGCAGCAGCACGGCGATCCTGGCGGGCGACTGCTGTGGCAAGGATTGGTTGCGGGTTGGCGATGCGGCGATGGCGGTCGACCCGCTGTCGGGCAACGGGATCTTCCAGTCGCTGTCGTCGGCCTTGCAGGCGCCCGGGGTGATCAACACCTTGCTCCAGCACCCGGCGCGCGCCGAGTTGGCACGGCGTTTCCACCAGTCTCGTATCGAGCAATTGTTCATGCGTTTTGCCCGGATCGGTCGGGACTTCCATGCCCAGGAGCGATCACGGGCCGCTGCGCCATTCTGGGCACGGCGCAGTGCGTGGCCGGACGCACAGCCGATCCATGTGCCGGCGAACTGGGACAGCGTGCGGGTCGAGTCCCGGCCGGTGTTGCGTGACGCGCTGGTGGAAGAGGCGCAGGTGGTGGTCACGGCGGACCAGCCGCTGGGTATCTGGCACCTGCAGGGCATCGAGTTGGCGCCGGTGGTACGGGCCGTCAAGGCTGGGCAACGCGTGGACGACTACCTGGCTACCTATTCTGAACAGCAGCGCTGGATGCTCAAGCGCTGGTTGGCCGAGCAGGGCCGGCTCCTACGGGGTTAGCGTTCGAGCGCTTGCTCCTGGGCCGGGACGGCGTAGGAAACGTAATAGGCCAGGCCCACGAAGATCGCGCCGCCCACCGCATTGCCGAGGAACACCGCTGCCAGGTTCTGCACCAGCTGGCCCCAGCTCAGGTAGCCGGCGAAGATCGCCGCCGGAATCAGGAACATGTTCGCCACCACGTGCTGGAAGCCGATGGCGACGAAGGCCATGATCGGGAACCAGATCCCGAGGATCTTGCCGCTGACCTCGCGGCTGGCGTACGACAACCACACCGCCAGGCACACCAGCCAGTTGCAGCCGATACCGGAAATGAAGGCATGCAGGAAATCGGCGCTGACCTTGCTGGTCGCCGCCGCGAGGGTCTTGCTCAGGTAGGGCCCTTCGGCCAGCCCCAGCAGGTGCCCGAAGCAATAGGCCACGAACAGCGCGCCCAGCAGGTTGGCCAAGGTCACCAGCAGCCAGTTGCGGGCGACCGCGCCGGGGCGGATGCGCCCGGCGAACATCGCCAGCGGCAGGCTCATCATGTTGCCGGTCAACAGTTCACCGCCTGCCAGGATCACCAGGATCAGGCCGATGGGGAACACCGCAGCGCCCAGCAGGGTGCCGAACGACGCCCAGGGCCCCGGGATCATCGTGCTGACATGGATCGCCAGCAGGAACCCGAGGGAGATGAACGCACCCGCCAGGAACCCGAGGATCAAGGTCGCGCGGGTAGGGAGGTGGGCCTTCTTGGCACCGGCTTCGATGACCAGTTCGGTGATCTGGGAGGGGGCATTGACAGACATTTCAACAACTCGGACGCAGGGACACAGGCACGGTCGATGGGCAGGCCGTGGGTCATATTTATAGGGGTAGGAACAGCTCAGGTACGGGCAGGCGGACTTGGCGGTAACTTCAGCAAAGCGTCGCTCATTATCTGGGGCAAATTGACGCAGTCAAATCGATAGGCTGGATCGACCGATAGATGTCATCTATGAGGGCATTGTTCGAGGATAAACTGTGCTATACCACACAGGCCGTGATGTTATTCCGCTAGTTGTCTTGCTGGCAATAACATGACTTCACATGAGCCTGTATAAGAAGGTGCGCATTATATGGACGACAACGCAACAGAGCCCCAGGCGGTCGATAGCCCGATCACCCGTAGCGCGATCTTCCTGGTGGCAACGCTCAACTCCGGTGATGACAGCCGTGACCGCGTGCGAGGGCTGTGTGGCGATATCGCTGCCCTGGTGCGTTCCGTGGGCAAGCGCGTGCCGTCAGGCAATCTTTCCTGCGTCATCGGTTTCGCCGACAGGGTATGGGAAGGGCTGTTCGGGCTACCGAAACCCGCTGGCTTGCACGGTTTTCGGGAGTTTGGCGAGGGCGAGCGCGTTGCCGTCGCCACACCGGGCGATCTGCTGCTGCACATTCGTGCCGAACACATGGACTTGTGTTTCGAACTGGCGTCGCAACTGATCAAGCGCCTGGGTTCAGCGGTGACGGTGGTCGATGAGGTCCAGGGTTTCCGTTATTTCGACATGCGCAGCATCATCGGCTTCGTCGATGGCACCGAGAACCCGGGCCCGCGGGAAGTGGAGAAGTTCACCCTGGTCGGTAATGAAGACCCTGAATTTACCGGCGGCAGTTATGTACTGGTGCAGAAGTACCTGCATGACATGGCGGGCTGGGAGAAGTTGTCCACCACCGAGCAGGAACTCATTATCGGCCGCACCAAATTGTCCGATATCGAATTGGACGATGATGTGAAGCCCAGTTGTTCACACAGCTCGCTGACCACACTCGAAGAAGACGGCAAGGAGATCAAGATACTGCGCGACAACATGCCATTTGGCCGCCCGGGTGCCGGTGAGTTCGGTACTTATTTCATCGGCTATGCCCGCTCGCCCGCGCCGATCGAGCAGATGCTGGAGAACATGTTCGTCGGTAAGCCACCGGGCAACTACGATCGCCTGCTCGATTTCAGCCGTGCGGTCACTGGTGGCTTGTTCTTCGTGCCGGCGGTGGATTTCCTCGAGCAGTTTGGCGAGTAGGGGCGAGCAGCGCCCGCCCCAAGCCTTTCAGCTGCGGATGAACGCCAGCAGGTCGGCGTTGATCACGTCGGCGTTGGTGGTGGGCATCCCATGGGGGAAGCCGGCGTAGGTCTTCAGCGTCCCGTTGGGCAGCAACTTGGCGGACAGCGGCCCCGAGTTCTCGTAAGGCACGATCTGGTCATCGTCACCGTGCATCACCAGCACCGGGATCGTCACTTTCTTCAGGCTTTCGGTGAAGTCGGTCTGGGAGAAGGCGACGATGCCGTCATAGTGGGCAATGGCGCAGCCCATCATGCCCTGGCGCCACCAGTTGAGCACCACGCCCTGGTCCGCCTTGGCGCCGGGGCGGTTGTAACCGTAGAACGGGCCGGCCGGGATATCGTGGTAGAACTGCGCCCGGTTGGCCTTGAGCTGGGCCTGCAGGCCATCGAACACCGACTTGTCGAGCCCGCCTGGGTTGCTGGCGGTTTTCACCATGATCGGCGGGACGGCGCTGATGATGGCGGCTTTCCTGACCGGGTCTTCGGTGTGCCGGGCAATGTAGTGGATGACCTCGCCGCCACCGGTCGAGTGCCCCACGTGGATGGCGCCCTGAACGCCCAGGTGTTGCACCACCGCGGCCACGTCATCGGCGTAGTGGTCCATGTCGTGGCCGTTCCACACCTGGCTGGAGCGCCCGTGCCCACGGCGGTCATGGGCGACGACCCGATACCCGTGGGCCAGGAAGAACAGCATCTGCGCATCCCAGTCGTCGGCGCTCAACGGCCAGCCATGGTGGAAGAAGATGACCTGGGCATCGCGGGGGCCCCAGTCTTTGTAGAAGATCTCGACACCTTCTTTGGTCGTGACGTATCCCATTTCGCTTCTCCTGTTCGAGGTCTGAGGATTGCACATGTGGTGCGGGGCCACTTGGCCACGCCGCCACTGTAGGATTAAAGTGCGCTTTAAGGTCAACGCGTTTTCGAGGTGCCAGATGAGAATAGGAGAGCTTGCAAAAATTACCGGTCTTGCGCCTTCGCGAATCCGTTTCTACGAGGCCAGCGGGCTGATCCGCACGGTCGGGCGCAAGGCCAATGGCTACCGTGACTACACCGACGATGCGGTGTGGGTGCTGGAAATGATCACCAGCGCCCAGGCGGCGGGCTTTTCCCTGGAAGAAATCCGCCAGTTGCTGCCGGTGAACGCCAGCGGCTGGCAGCATGGCGAACTGCTCGACGGGCTCAAGCGCAAGGTCGAGGAGATCGACCTGTTGCAGCAGCGCCTGGCACGCAACAAGGCGCAGTTGCTGCTGGTGATCGACGGCATCGAGAGCAAGCCCGAAGGCATGCAGTGCGTGGACAACACCCAGCGGGTGCTGGACCGCCTGCGCGAGGACCTCGCCGCGAGCAAGGCTGGCGGCGGCAACTGAGCCGGCGCCTCAGTTGCCCTTGCCCAGCAATGCCAGTGGCTTGGGCGCGTAGAGCGCGCTCTGGAATGCCGGCACGTACTCGTACTTGACCATCTTGCCCAGGCCCAGCGAGCGGATGTAGCTCGCCAGGCTGCCATCGCCCAACTGCATCTGTACCGAATCCGCGTTCGTGCTGCTGGCATGGCGGGTCTGCCGGGACGTGGCGTAGCCGTAGGTCAACTGGCCGGCGTGGTCGAGGTTGGTGAAGCTGTTGGTGACCATGCCGACGTCGTCGGACACCTCGTCGAGCTTGTTCGCCTTGAACACCACATCCACCTTGCCGGTCTGGTTGTCGACGATGTCGTAGGTCACCGTGCCAGCATCTTCATGGCGGTCGATGCCCGTCAGCCATTTCGGCAGGTTGTAGCCGACCACGCCACGCACCCGGGCCAGCTCGGTGTTCACCGGCAGCTTCAGCACATAGCCCCAGAAGTCCTTCGACATCGACTGCCCGATCAAGGTGATGGGGCCGAGGTTCGCCTTGCCCGGCTGGTTGGTGATGATCGACAGGGCGACCTCGTTGTAGCTGTCGTTGTCGCAGTAGTCGTAGGTGTAGGCGGTGAACGCCACCAGGCCGCGCCCAGGCCACACCTGCAGCGGCTGCACCTGCTCCAGCACCTTGGCCGGCATCAGGGCGCGCAGGCGCTCGAGGTCGGCGGTGTACACCGCGGTGACCCGGCTGTTGCGGTAGTAGAAGTTCGGCGAGTAGGACGTGAAGCCGATATCGACCTTGGTCTTGGGCAAGGTCTTGAACCAGCTCAGGTCCAGCTCCGGTGCCTGCGCCTGGATCACCGACAGGGGCGGGTTGGAGCGGTAGCGGTCGTACAGCCCGCCCTTGAGCACGGGCACCGGGTGGCCGGCGATGTCGATCACCGTGGTGTCGGCTGTGTCCGCCAGGGCGCTGCCCGCGCAGGGCGCCAAGAGCATTCCGGTCATTGCCGCAACAGTTGCAAGTTTCACAGTTCGAGCTCTCCAGGGTTGAATGCGGGATCACCCTAACGTTCAACGCAACTTTAATGTCAAGCGCCGTTTCGGCGTGTCGCCTTGCGCTTGACCTTGAAGTTGACTTGAAGGCTAACGTCAGGGGTACCGATCACCCGCAGGAATGGCTCCATGACCAAGCGCATCGTGCATGTCGTCACCAACGTCGCCCATTACACCGACCCGAACGAACCGACCGGGCTGTGGCTGGGGGAGCTCACCCATGCCTGGCAGGTATTCGCGGCCAAGGGCTACGAACAACGCCTGGTCAGTCCCAAGGGCGGCAAGTCGCCCCTGGAACCGCGCTCGCTGAAATGGCCATTGCTCGATGGCACCGGCAAGGCCTGGTTGAACGACCCGGTCAGCCTGGCGCTGCTGGACAACACCGCCAGGCCTGAAGACCTGGTGGCGGCAGACTTCGATGCCATCTATTTCACCGGTGGCCATGCCGTGATGTGGGATTTTCCGGACGACCCGGGCCTGCAGCGCCTGACCCGCGAGATCTACGAACAGGGTGGCGTCGTTGCCTCGGTGTGCCATGGCTTCTGTGGCTTGCTCAATACGCGATTGTCCGATGGCAGCCTGCTGGTGAAGGGGCGGCGCCTGACTGGCTATGCCTGGATAGAGGAAGTGCTGGCGGGCGTCGCGGGCAAGGTGCCTTACAACGCCGAGGCGTTGATGCGCGAGCGCGGCGCACGCTACGAGAAGGCGTTGTTGCCGTTCACCTCCAAAGTGGTGGTGGACGGGCGCCTGGTCACCGGGCAGAACCCGCAGTCGGCCAAGGCCACGGCGCAACGTGTGGAGGCGTTGCTTCGAGGGTAGGGCGCCGCTGGCGCGCCGCATCGCGGATGAATCCGCTCCTACATGCGACGCAACTTCCTCTGTAGGGGCGGATTTATCCGCGATGCGCCGCGCCAGCGGCGCTCGATCTGATAGGCGCTGCCCCTCCCGCCGAATACTCTGATATATCCGAAACGAATATCCATAGCCATAAAAGTTACCAATCGAACTGATACGGAGTATCAATTTAGCGATCACGACCCACTTCCTTACCCTCTGTCAGGCGCACCAAAGACGCCTGATAGAGCCATTAGGAGTAGATTCATGATCCCTTCCCTCAAGCTGTTCCAGCCCGGCCGCCTGCTGGTAGCGGCCAGCCTCGCCACCAGCCTGCTGTCGATGTCCGTGCAGGCCGCCACCCTGACCCGCGACAATGGCGCCCCGGTGGGCGACAACCAGAACTCGCAGACCGCCGGCCCCAACGGTTCGGTGCTGTTGCAGGATGTGCAACTGCTGCAAAAGCTGCAGCGCTTCGACCGCGAGCGCATCCCCGAGCGCGTGGTGCATGCCCGCGGCACCGGTGCCCACGGCCAGTTCACCGCCAGCGCCGACATCAGCGACCTGAGCATGGCCAAGGTATTCCGCCCCGGCGAAAAGACCCCGGTGTTCGTGCGCTTCTCCTCGGTGGTGCATGGCAACCACTCCCCCGAAACCCTGCGCGACCCGCGCGGCTTCGCCACCAAGTTCTACACCGCCGATGGCAACTGGGACCTGGTCGGCAACAACTTCCCGACCTTCTTCATCCGTGACGCGATCAAGTTCCCGGACATGGTCCACGCCTTCAAGCCCGATCCGCGCAGCAACCTCGACGACGATTCGCGCCGCTTCGACTTCTTCTCTCATGTACCCGAAGCCACCCGCACCCTGACCCTGCTGTATTCCAACGAAGGCACCCCGGCCAGCTACCGCGAGATGGACGGCAACAGCGTGCACGCCTACAAGCTGGTCAACGCCAAGGGCGAGACGCACTACGTGAAATTCCACTGGAAGAGCCTGCAAGGGCAGAAGAACCTCGACCCGAAACAGGTCGAGCAAGTTCAGGGCCGCGACTACAGCCACATGACCCACGACCTGGTCAGCGCGATCGGCAAGGGCAACTTCCCGAAATGGGACCTGTATATCCAGGTGCTCAAGCCTGAAGAACTGGCAAAGTTTGACTTCGACCCGCTGGACGCCACCAAGATCTGGCCCGGCGTGCCCGAGCGCAAGATCGGCCAGATGGTGCTCGACCGCAACGTCGACAACTTCTTCCAGGAGACCGAACAGGTCGCCATGGCGCCGTCGAACCTGGTGCCGGGCATCGAGCCGTCCGAGGACCGCCTGCTGCAAGGCCGTCTGTTCGCCTACGCCGACACCCAGATGTACCGGATCGGCGCCAATGGCCTGAGCCTGCCGGTCAACCGTCCGCGCGCCGAGGTGAACAGCATCAACCAGGATGGCGCGATGAACGCCGGCCGCACCGACAGTGGCGTGAACTATCAACCGAGCCGCCGCCAGCCGCGGGATGAGCAGGCCAGCGCCCGCTACGTCGCGACCCCGCTCAGCGGCAGTACCCAGCAGGCGAAGATCCAGCGCGAGCAGAACTTCAAGCAGACCGGCGAACTGTTCCGTTCGTACGGCAAGAAGGACCAGGCCGACCTGATCAACAGCCTGGGCGCGGCACTGGCGACTGCGGACGAGGAGAGCCGCTACATCATGCTGTCGTTCTTCTACAAGGCCGACAGCGATTACGGCACGGGCCTGGCCAAGGTGGCCAAAGCCGACCTGAAACGGGTCCAGCAGTTGGCGGCGAAGCTGCAGGACTGATGACGTAGGAGCGGCTTCACCCGCGATGCAGGCGACGCGGTGTCTGATACCCGCTTCGCGGATGATCGCGACTGAAGCCGCTCCTACAAAGGCCGCGCCAAATCAATCAGTTATGTTCTGTTCCATTGGAGGAGACCACCATGCGGGCATGGTTTCTTGCGGCTCTGGTCGGGCTGACGACGATGACTGCTCAGGCTGATGCGCAGGGCTTGGCCGTCGAGCAGCGCTTGCGCGACTACTTTTTCGATGCGTCGCGACGCGGCGATCAGGCCATGCTGCGGACATTCATCGAGGCCGGGTTCGACCTGAACGTGCGTGATGCGAAGGGCTACACCGGCCTGATCCTGGCGGCCTATCACGGCCAGGGCGAAACCGTCGAGCAACTGCTGGCGGCCGGTGCCGACCCTTGCGTGCAGGATCTGCGCGGCAACACGGCCCTGATGGGAGCGATCTTCAAGGGCGAGGTGCGTATCGCCCGGCGCCTGATCGACGCCCCCTGCAGCCCAGACCAGCACAACGCCTCCGGGCAGACGGCGGCGATGTACGCCGCGCTGTTCCAGCGCACCGAAGTGCTGCAGGCCCTGCAGGCGCGCGGCGCAGACCTGGACGCACGGGATGCCATGGGCAACACCGTGGGTAGCCTGCAACGCGGCGAGGTGAGGGGCACGCCTGCGGCGCCTTGAAATCCCGTCGTTACAGGTGCAGAATTCGCGTAATTACATGGTACGTACCACGGTACGAAACTTCGGGAGCGAACATGGCCAGGACCGGAATCGACAAGGCAGCAGTGCAGCGTGCGCGGCAATTGTTGATTGCCCGGGGCGTGCATCCGAGTATCGATGCAGTACGTATCGAATTGGGCAATACCGGCTCGAAAACCACGATTCATCGTTATCTGAAAGAGCTGGAACCCGTAAGCTTCAACGGCATGGCCAGCCTCAGCGAACCGTTGGCCAAGTTGGTGGAACAACTGGCGACACAATTGCAAGAGGAGGGGCAGGCACGCATCGATGCCGCCCAGGCCGAGGTGGACAACCAGCGCCGGGCGCTGCAGTCGCAACTGCAGCTGGCCCGGCAGGCCTTGAGTGAACTGCAGGTGCGCCTGACGGACAAGGAACAACAAGTCCGCTCATTGGAAGAGAAGCACCGCCAGGCCCATGAAGACATCGAGCATTTGCGTGCCAGCAACCGAGAGCAACGCGAACAGGACCAGCGCCGCCATGAGACTCAGGTTCGCCAGTTGCAGGGGCAGTTGCAGACCGTTCAATTGGGCATGAGCGCGCGCCAGGAAGAATTGACTCGGCTGCACCGCGACAATGAGCGATTGCAGGCCGAGCAACGCCAGGCGCAGTCGGAGCGCAAGATGATGGGTGAACAACTGGAGCAACGCGATGCCCAGGTGCAAGGCTTGCGCGCCATCCTTGGCCAGGCCCAGGGAGCGAGCGAGGAGATACGCCGGCAACTGGAGGCGGAACGTGAACGCTGTGCCGAGCAGGACCGGCAGCTGGCGCGACTGGCGGCGCGCACTCCTCTGTAGGGGCGGCCTTGTGCCGCGAACGGGCCGCAAAGCGGCCCCCTGCGATCTTTGCTGAAGGCTGAAATCCTGGGGCCGCTGCGCAGCCCTTTCGCGGTACGTGCCTACAGGGACTGTGCCAAACGAGAAATCCTTACTCGGGCCGCTTGAGCACCAACGTCAGAATGTCATAGCTGGCCACCAGCTCACCCAGCTGGTTGGTCACCTCCACATCCCACGCCACCACCCCTTGCGGCTGCCCCTGCGGGCTGGTCTTGCCCTGGTCGATGCGGCGCTTGCAGGTCAGCCGTGCCTGAATCGTGTCGCCGATCCCGACCGGCGTAATGAAGCGCAGGGTGTCGAGCCCGTAGTTGGCCAGCACCGGCCCTTCGCCCGGAGAGACGAACAACCCGGCCGCCGCCGACAACACGAAGTAGCCGTGGGCAATGCGCTTGCCGAACTGCGACTGCTTCGCCGCGATCTCGTCGAAGTGCATATAGAAATGATCACCCGACAGGCAACCGAAGTTGACCAGGTCGGCTTCGGTCACAGTGCGCCGGTGGGTGAGTAGCGACTCGCCAATGCGCAGGTCGTCGAAGTAACGGCGGAACGGGTGCACTTCGGTCTCTATCACTTCGGCGCCACGCACGTATTCGCCGGTTACCGCCATCAGCATGCTCGGCGAGCCCTGGACTGCAGCGCGCTGCAGGTAATGCTTGACCGCGCGCAAACCGCCCAGCTCCTCGCCGCCGCCTGCGCGGCCGGGCCCGCCGTGCTTGAGTTGTGGTAACGGCGAGCCATGCCCGGTGGACTCCTTGGCCGCCTCGCTGTCGAGCACCAGCAGCCGCCCATGCCAGGCCGCCGCCACCGGGATGGCCTTGGCCGCCACGGCGCGGTCGGCGGTGACCAGCGACGCCACCAGGCTGCCCTTGCCCCGGGCGGCCAGGGCCAGCGCCTCGTCGAGGTCGTCATAGGCCATCAACGTGCTCACCGGGCCGAACGCCTCGATGTCGTGGGCGCCACCCTCGGCGTGCGGGTCGCGGGCCAGCAGCAGGGTCGGGGCGAAGAAGGCGCCTTCGGCCACGCCATCGCCGACCGGGTTGAAACCGTCACTGGCGCCCAGCAGTTGATCGCAACTTTCCAGCAGCATTCGCACCCGCTCGGCGACATCGCGCTGCTGGTCGTGGGACGCCAACGCGCCCATGCGCACGCCTTCCACCGACGGGTCGCCGACCACCACCTTGCGCAGGCGTTCGCGCAGGCGTGTGGCCACCGCATCGATGTGCCTGGCCGGGACAATGGCGCGGCGGATCGCCGTGCATTTCTGCCCGGCCTTGGTGGTCATCTCCCGCGCCACCTCCTTGATGTACAGCTCGAACTCCTCGCTGTCGGGGCTGACGTCCGGGCCGAGGATGGCGCAGTTGAGCGAGTCGGCCTCGGCGGTGAATGGTACCGAGTGGCGCACCAGGTTCGGGGTGACGCGCAATTTCGCGGCCGTGTCGGCGGAGCCGGTGAAGGTCACCACGTCCTGGCCTTGCAGGCGGTCGAGCAGGTCGCCGGCGCTGCCGATCACCAGTTGCAAGCTGCCAGCCGGCAGCAGGCCCGATTCATTCATCAGGCGCACCACGGCTTCGGTGAGGTAGCTGGTCGAGGTGGCAGGCTTGACGATGCACGGCATGCCGGCAAGGAAAGTCGGGGCGAACTTCTCCAGCATGCCCCAGATCGGGAAGTTGAAGGCGTTGATATGCACGGCCACACCGGCGCGCGGCACCAGGATGTGGCTGCCGGCGAAGTGCCCGTTCTTGCCCAGCGGGATCGCCGGGCCTTCATGCACCAGGTTGCCGGACGGCAGTTCGCGCCGGCCCATGCTCGCATAGGCGAACAACGTGGCATTGCCGCCCTCGATATCGATCCAGCTGTCGGCGCGGGTGGCGCCGCTGTGGTGGGACAGGGCGTAGAGCTGTTCCTTGCGCTCGGCCAGGTACAGCGCCAGGGCCTTGAGCCTGGCGGCGCGTTGCTGGAAGTCCATCGCCAGCAATTGCCGTAGGCCTTGGGCCCGGGCGAAGTCAACGGCCTCGGCGAAGTCCGGGCGTTCTTCGTGGCTGTAGGCCAGGACATGGCCGTCAAGGGCGCTGCGCAGGGCCTGGGCGCCGTGCTGGCCGAGCCAGCGGCCGGCGATGAAACTTTGCAGGGTAGGGGCGGCGGACATGCTGTTCTCCTGTGAAGGGGCGCGGTTACCAGAGCGCCAGGGTGTAGCCGATGATCAGACGGTTCTCGTCCACGGCATTGGTCAGGCCGTTGCCGGAACGGAAGGTGACGTTGCGCCAGCGCAGGCTGACGTCCTTGAACGGGCCGCTCTGGATGACGTAGGTGATGTCGGTGTCGCGCTCGCGCTCGCGGCCGTTGCTGACCGTGGCGGTTTCGGCGTGACGGCCATCGGTGTAGCGGGTCATGAAGCTCAGGCCGGGGATGCCCAGGGCGACGAAGTCGTAGTCGTAGCGCAGTTGCCAGGAATCGAGCCCGGCGCGGGTGAAGGTGTTGTAGGTGACCAGGTTGACGGTGTACGGGTCGCCGCCGTTGAGGAACGGGAAGGCGCTGTCGCCGGACATCTGCTGCCAGGTGGCGGAGAACTTGTGGGCCTTCACACCGAGGGTGAACAGGGCGTTGAAGTTGCGGTTGTCGATGCGCCCGGCACGCTCGGCGCCATCGCTGCGGCTGTCGAAGTAGCGCAGGTCGCTGCGCAGGCTGACGCCTTCGGCCAGGGGCTGGGTGTGCAGCAAACCGACATATTGCTGGCGGTAGATGTCTTCGAGCTTGGCGTAGTAGTAGCTTACGCTGGCCTGCGGGGTGATGGCGTAGCTGCCGCCGCCGAAGTCGAAGTGGTCGCTGCTGGCGGCGCCGTAGCCGATGTCGTCGCGCCCGGAGGAGTCGCGCAGGTTGGCCTTGGTCAGGCGACCGCCGTTGAAGGTCAGGCCGTCCAACTCCTGGCTGGTCAGCAGGCCGCCCTGGAAGGTTGAGGCGAGCAGGCGGGTGTCGTTGTACACCACCACCGGCAGGATCGGCTGTAACGTGCCCAGGCGCAGGGTGCTCTTCGATACCCGCAGCTTGCCGGTCAGGCCCAGTTCGCTGTAATCGTCCACCGGCTCCAGGCTGCGCGGTCCGTAAGGTAGCAGGCCGGTGTTGCGCCGGTCGCGGCTGGAGTCGAGCTTGATACCGAGTTGACCCATGGCGTCTACCCCGACACCGACCGGCCCCTCGGTGAAACCCGATTCGAAGCGGGCGGTGAAGCCCTGGCCCCATTCCTCGGCCTTGCTCTGAGGCGCTTTGCTCTGGCGGAAATCGCGGTTGATGTAGTGGTTGCGCAGTTCGAGGCGTGCGTGGCTGTCAGCGATGAAGTCCGCCATGGCCGGCAAGGGCAGGGCGAGGGTGGCCAGCCAGGCGGCTGACTTGAGATGCGTGCGGTTCATTGTTGTTGTACCCGACATTGTTATTGTTCTTGAAGTCAGTGCTTGCTGGCGCCGGCGGCGCCGATACCGGTCATCGAGCGGATGAACTGGGCCAGGTAGCGCCCTCGTTCTTCGCGCGCCCGCTCCGAGCCGTCGGTGACCGAGAAGGCCCAGGCTGCGAGGAAGGCCAGCGACATGGAGAACAGCGCCGGGTTGCTGTAGGGGAACAGCGCCCGCTCGTTGTGCAGCACGTTGACCCACACCGCCGGCCCCAGCACTACCAGCGCGATGGCCGAGACCAGCCCGGCCAGGCTGCCGCACACCGCGCCGCGGGTGGTCAGGCCTTTCCAGAACATCGAGAGCAGCAGCACCGGGAAGTTGACCGAGGCGGCCACCGCCAGCACCAGGCCAGAGAGAAAGGCGATGTTCTGCGCCTCGAACAGCAGCCCCAGCAGCACCGCGAACAAGCCGATCCCCAGGGTGGCCAGGCGCGACACGCGCATCTCCTCCTGCTCGCTGGCCTGGCCCTTGCGCACCACGCAGGCGTACAGGTCGTGGGACACCGCCGAGGCGCCGGACAGCGCCAGGCCCGCCACCACGGCGAGGATGGTGGCGAAGGCCACCGCCGAGATGAAGCCGAGGAACAGGTTGCCACCCACCGCCTGGGCCAGGTGCACCGCGACCATGTTGCCGCCGCCGATGATTGCGCCGGTGGCATCGCGGTAGCTGGGCTCGGTGCCGACCATGACGATGGCGCCGAAGCCGATGACGATCAGCAACAGGTAGAAGTAACCGATGAAACCGGTGGCGTAGAACACGCTCTTGCGCGCTTCCTTGGCATCGCTGACGGTGAAGAAACGCATGAGGATATGCGGCAGGCCCGCAGTGCCGAACATCATCCCCAAGCCGAGCGAGATGGCGTCCACCGGGTTCGATAGCAGCGCCCCTGGCGCCATGATCGCCTGGCCCTTGGCGTGCACGGCCACGGCGCTGGCGAACATCGCCTCGGTGCTGAAACCGAAATGCCTGAGCACCATGAAGGCCATGAAGGTGGTGCCCGACAGCAGCATCACCGCCTTGATGATCTGCACCCAGGTGGTGGCGAGCATGCCGCCGAAGGTGACGTACAGCACCATCAGCACACCCACCAGCATTACTGCGTACAGGTAGCTGATACCGAACAGCAGTTCGATCAGCTTGCCGGCACCGACCATTTGCGCCACCAGGTACATCAGCGCCACGGCCAGGGTGCCGAACGCCGAGGTGAGGCGCACCGGAGCCTGGGCCAGGCGGTAGGAGACCACGTCGGCGAAGGTGTACTTGCCCAGGTTGCGCAGGCGCTCGGCGATCAGGAACAGGATGATCGGCCAGCCGGCCAGCACGCCCAGGGCGTAGAGCAGGCCGTCGTAGCCGTTCATGAACATCATCGCCGAGATGCCCAGGAACGACGCGGCGCTGATCATGTCGCCGGCGATCGCCAGGCCGTTCTGCATACCGGTCAAGCCGCCGCCGGCGGTGTAGAAGTCGCTGGCCGAGCGGGTGCGCAAGGCGGCCCAGCGGGTCACCAGCAGGGTGAAGCCAACGAACACCAGGAACATCGAGATGGCCGTCCAGTTCATCGCGCGCACTCCTGCTTGACCACGTCGTTCAGGGGGTCGATGACGCGGTTAGCGCGGTGCATGTAGAGGCCGGTGAGGGCGAAGGACAGCAGCACCATCAGCACCCCGACCAGCATGCCGACACTGGTCACGCCGCCGTTGAGGGACTGGCCGAGCACGCCAGGGGCGAAGGCCACCAGCAGGACGAAGCCGTAGTAGGCGACAAGCATGGTCAGGGTCAGCGAGCCGTTGAGGCGGCGCTTGCGCCTGATCAGTTGCTGGAAGGCGGGGTGGTTGCTGATGGATTCGAGGTGTTCGGGTGTCATGGGAGCGTTCTCTCTGGCTGTTGTAATTGTTTTTCAGGTCACGCGGGTGTTGCTGTTTGCACCGTCCCTGCAGGAGCGGCCTTGAGCCGCGAAAGGGCCGCAAAGCGGTCCCGGGATCTGCAACACTTCAGCGATTGCCGGGGCTGCTGCGCAGCCCTTTCGCGGCTCAAGGCCGCTCCTACAGAGATGCATTCACAGTTGATCGAAATCGAGCACCACCTTGTCGCTCAGCGGGTAGGTCTGGCACGACAGCACATACCCGGCCGCCACTTCGTAGTCCTCCAGGGCATGGTTGCTGTCCATCTCCACCTCGCCCTCGATCACCTTGCACTTGCAGGTCGAGCACACCCCGGCCTTGCACGACCAGGGCAGCTCGGCACCGATGGCGTTGCCGGCGTCGAGCACGCTGCGGGTATTGCGCGGCAGGTCGAAGGCCAGGGCGCGGCCATCGCTGATCACGGTGACGTGGCTGACCGCCGAATCCACCTGGCGCGCCGCCTCGCGGTCTTCGCGACGTGCCTCGCCACCGGCGGCGGCGAACAGCTCGAAATGGATGCGCGCCTTCTCCAGGCCGTTGGCTTGCAAGCTGTCGCGCACGGTTTCGGTCATCGCTTGCGGGCCGCAGATGAACGCTGCGTCGAGCGACTTCACGTCGAGCCAGCGGGAGAACAGCTGGCCGCACTTGTCGGCGTCGATACGGCCGTTGTACAGGTCGACATCCTGCTGCTCGCGGCTGAACACGAAGATCAGGTTGAGGCGGTCCAGGTACTGGTTCTTCAAGTCTTCGAGGCGGTCGCGAAACAGCGCGCTGTTGCTCGCGCGGTTGCCGTACAGCAGGGTGAAGCGGCTGTGAGGCTCGCTGGCCAGGGTGGTGGCGATCAGCGACAGGATCGGGGTGATGCCGCTGCCGGCGGCCACGCCGAGGTAGTTGCCCTGGCGTGCCGGGTCCAGCGGCACGAAGAAGCTGCCTGACGGCGGCATCACCTCGAGTTGCTGCCCGGCCTTGAGCGCATCGTTGGCGAAGGCCGAGAAGCGCCCGCCTGGCACGCGCTTGACTGCCACGCGCAGCTCGTCGTCCTGCACTGCGCTGCAGATCGAGTAGGAGCGGCGCACTTCCTGGTCATCCAGGCGGGTGCGCATGACCAGGTACTGGCCCTGGGTGAAGCGAAACGCATCGCGCAGGTGCGCGGGCACGTCGAAGGCGATGGACACCGCGTCGCGGGTTTCCTGGCGCACTTGCCGGACGGTCAGGCTGTGAAACTGGCTCATGGCGTTCTCCACGGCTCAAAGGCATTTGAAATAGTCGAACGGCTCCAGGCACGCACGGCAGCGGTACAAGGCCTTGCAGGCGGTCGAGCCGAACTGGCTGAGCAGCTCGGTGTGGCTGCTACCGCATTGCGGGCAGCACACGGTGGGCGATGCGCCGCGCAGGCTGGCGCTGCCGGCAGGCGGTGCGATGCCGTAGGCGCGCAGGCGCTCGCGGCCCTGGTCGCTGATCCAGTCGGTGCTCCAGGCTGGAGTCAGCCGGCGCTCCAGGGCGGGCTCGGCGAAACCGGCCTGTTCCAAAGCCTGGCGGATATCGCCCTCGATCACCTCGGTGGCCGGGCAGCCGGAGTAGGTCGGGGTGACCACCAGGTGCAGGTGGCCGGCGCGCCAGTCGAGGTCGCGGACGATCCCTAAGTCGACCACGCTCACCACCGGCACCTCCGGGTCCATCACTTCGGCCAGCACTGCCCAGGCCCGGGCCAAGTCGCCGTCGCGCAGGGGCCGGGCGCCGCGCTCGCCCGCGATCAGCTCACCAGGTCGCATCGGGGTAGGCTCGCGGCAGAAACTGCATCTCGGCCAGCAGCAGGCCCAGGTGTTCGGTGTGCAGGCCCTGGCGCCCATCCAGGTAGAAGTGGCTGGCGGCCTTTGGCAGCGGTAGCTCTACCGAGGCGAAGATCGCCTCGACCGTGGCCTGCCAGCGGCGGGCGACCTGCGCCGGGTCGGCGGCGATGCCGGCCTGGGCCAGTTGCACTTCGCTGTCGCTGGCGGCCGTCAGCTCGACGGTGAAGCGCCACAGCGTCGCAATGGCGTCGAGCATGCGACGGCGGCTTTCCTCGGTGCCGCCACCCAGGCGCTGCACCCATTCGCCGGAGCGGCGCAGGTGGTAGGTCACTTCCTTCAGGGCCTTGGCGGCGATACCAGCGACACGCTCATCGGTCGATGTGCTCAAACCGTCGAGCACGGCCTGGTGCCAGGCGTCGTAGAGGAAGTGCTTGAGCAGGGTCACGGCGTAGTCGCCGTTGGGTTGCTCGACCAGCAGCAGGTTGCGGTAGGCGCGCTCGTCACGGCGGAACGCGAGCGCGTCGGCATCGGCGCCGTCAGCGCTCAGCTCGGCGGCATACTCCAGCCAGTTGCGCGCCTGGCCGACCAGGTCGAGGCCGACGTTCATCAGCGCCAGCTCTTCCTCCAGCGCCGGTGCCTTGCCGCACCACTCGCACAGGCGCTGGCCCTGGACCAGGGCGCTGTCACCGAGCAGCAGCAGGTATTGAATCAAAGCTTGCTTGTGCATGGCGCGCCTCACATGTGTCCGACTTCGGCCGGCAGCTCGTAGAAGCTGGCGTGGCGGTAGACCTTGTCGTCCGCCGGGGCGAACAGTGGTTCTTTCTCGTCGGGCGAGGAGGCTGTGATCAGCGCCGAGGGCACCACCCACAGGCTCACGCCCTCGCTGCGGCGGGTGTACAGCTCGCGGGCGTTCTCGATGGCCATGGCGGCGTCGGCGGCGTGTACGCTGCCCACGTGCTTGTGGTTGAGGCCGTGCTTGCTGCGCACGAAGACTTCAAAGAGGGTCCAGACAGACATGGGGGTTCTCCGCATCATTCGCCGCTTCAGGCGGCGTTCTTGTTCTGTTGCTTGCGTGCATAGGCGACGGCGGCCTCGCGCACCCAGGCGCCATCCTCGATGGCCTTGCGCCGGGTGGCGACGCGCTCCTGGTTGCAGGGGCCATTACCCTTGATGACTTCGTAGAACTCGTCCCACTGGATCTCGCCGAAGTCGTAGTGGCCGCGGGCTTCGTTCCACTTCAGCGCAGGGTCCGGCGCGGTGCAGCCGAGCAGTTCCAGTTGCGGCACGGTCTGGTCGATGAAGCGCTGGCGCAGCTCGTCGTTGGTCTGGCGCTTGATCTTCCAGGCCATGGACTGGGCACTGTTGGGCGAGTGTTCGTCGCTGGGGCCGAACATCATCAATGCCGGCCACCACAGGCGGTTGATGGCGTCCTGGACCATGTCCTTCTGGGCCTGGGTGCCGTGGCGCATCAAGGTCAGCAGCAGCTCGTAGCCCTGGCGCTGGTGGAAGCTCTCTTCCTTGCAGATGCGGATCATGGCGCGGGCGTAGGGGCCGTAGGAGGTGCGCTGCAGCACCACTTGGTTGACGATCGCCGCGCCGTCCACCAGCCAGCCCACCGCGCCCATGTCGGCCCAGCTGAGGGTGGGGTAGTTGAAGATGCTCGAGTACTTGGCCTTGCCACTGTGCAGCTTGGCGACTTCTTCGTCGCGGTCGGCGCCGAGGGTTTCCATGGCGCTGTACAGGTACAGGCCATGGCCGGCCTCGTCCTGGATCTTGGCCATCAGTTGCAGCTTGCGTTTGAGCGAGGGGGCGCGGGTGACCCAGTTGCCTTCGGGCAGCATGCCGACGATTTCCGAATGGGCATGCTGGGAGATCTGGCGGATGAGGGTCTGGCGGTAGGCGTCGGGCATCCAGTTCTTGGCTTCGATCTTGATCTCGGCGTCGATCTTTTCCTGGAAGGCGCGCTCTTCGGGCGACATCTCTTCCAGCGATTTGAGGCGCTTGACGCCGGTTTCTACGAGCTGTGCGTACATGGTCGGGCTCCCGGTTGTGGGCTGCGTGGGGCGTGGACTATTTATAAGCGATACAAAACACAACATCAAACAGTATTTGATGTATCAGATAAGATTTGCGTATCGCTTTCGAGGTGCTCGACGGGGGAGTCGGGGTGTGTTCCAGACCGAGCGCCGCCCGCGCGGCGCATCGCGGATGAATCCGCTCCTACAGAAACCCCACTGGCCTCAAGCCTTGTGCCAAGGCAGGCAACAAAAAGCCCAGGACGATGCCTGGGCTTTCGCATAACGTTGCCTGTCAGCTGGCCAGCCGCTTGTCATACACGTGGCAGGCCTTGCCCTCCGAGCGCTTCAGCGTGCCGCACGGCTGCAAATGAATCTGTGTGCTGATACCGATATAGGTCTTGATCTGCCGCGCCAGTTCGCCCACCACCTGTTTGCGCTGGCCCTCGTCGAGGTACTGGCTGTCGCTGCGCAGCTCCACATGCACCTCCACGCTGTCGAGGTTTCCATTGCGATACAGATGAATCTCATAAAGCTCTGAAAGCTGTTTTATTTTTAGCACCTGTTCCTCGATCTGCGTCGGGAACACGTTGACCCCGCGAATGATCAGCATGTCGTCGCTGCGCCCGGTGATCTTGCCGATGCGCCGCATCGGCCGCGCCGTGCCAGGCAGCAAGCGGGTGAGGTCGCGGGTGCGGTAGCGCACCATGGGCAGTGCCTCCTTGCTCAGCGAGGTGAACACCAGCTCGCCCAGTTGCCCGTCCGGCAGCACCTGGCCACTGACCGGGTCGATGATCTCGGGGTAGAAGTGATCCTCCCAGATGGTCGGGCCATCCTTGGTCTCGATGCACTCCATGGCCACGCCTGGCCCCATGATTTCCGAGAGCCCGTAGATATCGAGCGCGTTGATTCCCAGGCGCTGCTCGATGGCGCGGCGCAGCTCGTCGGTCCAGGGTTCGGCGCCGAAGATGCCCAGGCGCAGCTTGAGGTCGTCCGGGGCGATGCCCTGGCGCTCGATTTCGTCGGCCAGGTTGAGCATGTACGACGGCGTGACCATGATGATGTCGGGCTGGAAGTCGCGGATCAGTTGCACCTGCTTCTCGGTCTGGCCGCCGGACATGGGGATCACCGTGCAGCCCAGGCGCTCGGCGCCATAGTGGGCACCAAGGCCACCGGTGAACAGACCGTAGCCGTAGGAGACATGCACCTTGTCGCCCTTGCGCCCGCCCGCGGCGCGGATCGAGCGGGCAACCACGTTGGCCCAGGTGTCGATGTCGTTCTGGGTGTAGCCGACCACCGTCGGCTTGCCGGTGGTGCCACTGGAGGCATGCAGGCGCACCACCTGGTCCTGGGGCACGGCGAACATGCCGTAGGGGTAGTTGTCGCGCAGGTCGTTCTTGCCGGTGAAGGGGAACTTGGCCAGGTCATCCAGCGACTTCAGGTCGTCGGGGTGGGCGCCGCAGGCGTCGAAACGCTGGCGGTACAACGGCACGTTGGCGTAGGCGTGGTTCAGGCTCCAGCGCAGGCGCTCCAGCTGGTGCTGGCGCAGCGCGTCGACACTGGCGGTTTCCATCGGGTCGAGCAAGGCGCGTTCGGCATCGTGGTAGAGGTTCATGGTTTCACTCGAGTTGTTCTTGTCGTGGGCCGTGGCCCTGAGTGTCATGGCAGGCAGCATACTGCCCGTGTCGTCTTGAGTCTTGCCGGGTGGATCAGAGGCGCTCGATCACCAGAGCGATGCCCTGGCCGACGCCGATGCACATGGTGCACAGGGCGTAGCGGCCTGCTGTCGCCTCCAGCTGGTGCAGGGCTGTGGTGACCAGCCTGGCGCCGCTCATGCCCAGCGGGTGGCCCAGGGCGATGGCACCGCCGTTGGGGTTGACCCGTCGGTCGTCGTCAGCCAGGCCCAGCTCGCGCAGCACGGCCAGGCCTTGGGCGGCGAAGGCTTCGTTGAGCTCGATCACGTCCATGTCGGCGAGCGACAGCCCGGTCAGAGCCAGCACCTTGCGGGTGGCCGGCACCGGGCCGATACCCATGATGCGCGGTTCGACGCCGGCCGTGGCCAGCCCCAGCACCCGGCCTCGGGCTTTCAACCCATGGCGGCGCGCGGCCTCCGGACTGGCCAGCAGCAGGGCGCAAGCGCCGTCGTTTACCCCGGAGGCGTTGCCAGCGGTGACGCTGCCGTCAGCCCGGAACGGCGTGCCCAGGCGGGCCAGTTGCTCCAGCGTGGTGTCGCCACGCGGGTGCTCATCGTGTTCGATGCATTGGGGCGGGCCTTTGCGCTGGGTAATCTCGACCGGCACGATCTCCCGTGCCAGGCGCCCGCTGGCCTGGGCGGCGGCGGCCTTGAGCTGGCTGCGCAGGGCGAAGGCGTCCTGGTCCTCGCGGGAGATGCCGAACTGCTCGGCGACGTTCTCGGCGGTTTCGGGCATCGAGTCGATGCCGTACTGGGCTTGCATCAGCGGGTTGACGAAGCGCCAGCCGATGGTGGTGTCGAACAGTTCGGCGCTGCGGCCAAAGGCCTGCTCCGACTTGCCCATCACGAACGGCGCCCTGGACATCGACTCGACGCCACCGGCCAGCATCAGCCCGGCCTCGCCGCAGCGCAGGGCACGAGCAGCATTGCCGATGGCATCCAGGCCCGAGCCACAGAGGCGGTTGATCGTGGTGCCTGGTACGCAGACCGGCAGCCCGGCCAGCAGGCTGGCCATGCGCGCGACGTTGCGGTTGTCTTCGCCGGCCTGGTTGGCGCAACCGAGGATCACATCGTCGATGGCGTTCCAGTCCAGTTCAGGGTGGCGCGCCATCAGCGCCTTGATCGGCAGGGCGGCCAGGTCGTCGGCGCGCACGCTCGACAGGGCGCCGCCATAGCGGCCGATGGGCGTGCGCACGGCGTCGATGATCAGGGCGTGGGGCAGGGTGGCTTCAGTCATGGGACGTCTCCGGTGTCAGCACGCTGCCGCGCACTTTGTAGGATTTGCCGTGGAACAGGGCGATCAGTTCGCCCTGCTGGTTCTCGATGCGCACGTCGTAGTTGCCGGTGCGGCCCTTGCGGCTCTGCTCGCTGGCGGTTGCAGTCAGCTGGTCGCCCAACCGCGCCGGCGCCACGTAGTCGATGCTGCAACCCAGGGCCACGGCTGCTTCATCGTAGCTGTTGCAGGCGAAAGCGAAGGCCGAGTCGGCCAGGGCGAACAGGTAGCCGCCGTGGCAGGTGCCGTGGCCCTGGATCATGTCGGCGCGCACGCTCATGCCCAGGCGGGCGCTGCCGGGGCCGGCCTCGAGCAATTCGATGCCCAGCCCCTGGCTGGCCGCGTCGCGGCCGAACATCGACTCAGCGCAGGCGCGGGCCAAGGTCGCGGGGGAGTGGTCAGGCATGCAGGCGTCCTCCTTCGGTATAAATACGGCGCAGCAACAGGGAAGGGCGGTAGCGTTCCTCCCCGTAGCTGCGTTGCAGGTTTTCCAGCACGCGCAGGGTGTAGCCGACACCCAGGGCATCGGCCCAGGCCAGCGGGCCGCGCGGGTAGTTGACCCCGGCGCGCATGGCCAGGTCGATGTCGGCGGGCGACGCGACGCCTTGCAGCACGGCGTCGGCGGCTTCGTTGGCGAGCATCGCCACGGTGCGCAGCACCACCAGGCCCGGCAGGTCGGCGACGGCGCTGGCCTTGAGCCCGACATGACGCAGCAGGGCCACGGCCTGATCGAGGGCTTCAGGGGTGCAATCGGCGCTATGGCTGATGGCGATGCGCGCGGCCTGCTGATAGTCGAGCGCCAGGTCCAGCAGCACCAGGTTGCGCAAGCCATCCTCACGGGCGCGCTGGCTGGCCAGGCGACCGTCGGACAGGGCCAGGGTCGCGTCGCCAACCCTCAGCAGGCCGGTGCCGGCACGTTCGGTCACGCGGATACCGACATTGCGCAGGCGCTCGGTCAGCGGTCGCAGGATGCCCAGGTCACCTTCCACGGCGCAGTGCTCGACTGCGCTGTCGCTGTGCAGCTCGTTCGCTTGTGGGCGTTCGGCCCCCTTGTTGTAGTCATAGAAGCCCTTGCCGCTCTTGCGACCCAGCTGCCCGGCATCCACCAGTGCTTTCTGCACCAGTGAGGGCTGGAAACGGAAATCTCCATAGAAGGCCTCGAACACCGAACAGGTCACGGCGTAGTTGACGTCGTGGCCGATCAGGTCGGTGAGCTCGAAGGCCCCCATGCGAAAGCCGCCTGCGTCACGCAGCAGTGCGTCTAGGGTGGCGCAGTCGGCCGCACCTTCCTGCAGCAGGCGCAGGCTTTCGGCGTAGAACGGCCGGGCCACGCGATTGACGATGAAGCCCGGCGTCGAGCGCGCATGGACCGGCTCCTTGCCCCAGGCCTGCGCGGTGGCGTGGACCCTGGCAGCCACGTCGGGGGATGTGGCCAACCCGGACACGACCTCCACCAGCGCCATCAAAGGCGCCGGGTTGAAGAAGTGCATGCCGACCACTCGCTGTGGCAAGCGCAAGCCGGCAGCCAGGCTGGTGATCGACAGGGAGGACGTGTTGCTCGCCAGGATGCAGTCGTCGCAACACAGCGCCTCGAGTTGTCGCAGCAGGCCCTGCTTGACGGCCAGGTTCTCGACGACAGCCTCGATCACCAAGCGGGCGTCGGCCAGTGCATCTAGGGTTTCCGCCGGCCTCAAGCGGGCCACGATGGCTTCGCGAGCCTGCGCGTCCAGCTTGCCTTTTTCCACCAGTCGGCCGAGCTGGCGATCAATACCGCGCACCGCTTCGGCGGCGGCGCCGGGGCGATTGTCATAGAGGTGGACGGAGTGCCCCGCCTGTGCCGCCACCTGGGCGATTCCGGCGCCCATGGCACCGGCGCCGATTACCGCGACGTGCGCATTGCAATCCAGAGCAGTCATGGTCAGCACCCCTTGAACACGGGCGTGCGCTTGTTCATGAAGGCGCTGACCCCTTCGCGATAATCCTCGCTGCGTCCGGCCAGGCGCTGCAGGTCGCGCTCCAGCTCCAGCTGCTCGTCGAAACGGTTGTCAAAGCTCTGGTTCAGGGCGCGCTTGACCAGGGCCAGGCCATAAGTGGGCTGGGTCGCCAGTTGGCGGGCCAGCTTGAGCGCCTCGTCACGCAGCGCGCCATCGTCCACCACGCGGTGGATTAGCCCCCATTGCTCGGCCTGCTCCGCGCTCAGCCGTTCACCCAGCATGGTTAGCGCCTTGGCCCGGGTCATGCCGACCAGGCGGGGCAGCAGCCAGGTGCCGCCGGAATCGGGCACCAGGCCGATCTTGCAGAACGCCTGAATGAAGCTCGCCGAGCGCGCGGCCAACACCAGGTCGCAAGCCAGCGGCAGGTTGGCGCCGGCCCCGGCGGCCACGCCGTTGACCGCGCAGACCACCGGCAGCGGCAGGTCGCGCAGGCTGCGCACCAGCGGGTTGTAGAACTGCTCGATGGACTGGCCCAGGTCCGGCATGTCCGCGCCCGGCGCCACATTGCGGTCAGACAGGTCCTGGCCGGCGCAGAAGCCACGGCCTTCGGCGGTCAGCAGCAGCACGCGGGCGCGTTCGCTCTGACGCACTTGCTTCAACGCCTCGCGCACTTCCAGGTGCATGGCGGTGTTGAAGCTGTTGAGCTGTTCGGGCCGGTTCAATGAAAGGGCGGCGACACCGTCGTCGTCGATGGAAAACAGGATGTGCTGGTAAGGCATGACAGGTGTGCTCCGTCAGTTACAGCCCTTGGAATCGGGCCGGGCGTTTTTCCTGGAAGGCGCGAATGCCTTCGTCGCGGTCGGCGGTGCCGGCCAGCAGGGTGAAGGCGTGGCGCTCGAAGCGCAGGCCGCTGGCAAGGTCCATGTCCTGGGCCTTGAGCAGCGCTTCCTTGGCCAGGCGCACCGCCAGCGGCGCCTTGGCGGCGATGGCGATGGCCACCTGCAGGGCGCGCTCGACGGTCAGCTCCGGCTGGGTGATTTCGCTGACCAGCCCGGCTTGCAAGGCGTGGCGGGCATCGATGGCTTCGCCGGTGAGGACCATCTGCATGGCCAGAGGCTTGCCCACGGCGCGTAGCAGGCGTTGGGTGCCACCGGCGCCGGGGAGAATGCCGAGATTGATTTCCGGCTGACCGAAGCGCGCGTCGCTGCCGGCGACAACGATATCGGCGCACATCACCAGCTCGCAGCCGCCGCCCAGGGCGAAGCCGTTGACGGCGGCGATCAGGGGTTTGGAAAAGGCGGCGATGCGTTGCCAGCAGGCCACCCGTGGATCGTTGAGGATGCCGATCAGGTCGCGCTCGGCCATCTCGTTGATATCGGCGCCGGCGGCGAAGGCCTTGCGGCTGCCGGTGATGACCACGGCGCGGATTTGCGGATCGTGCTCGGCCGCCTCCAGTTCGCTGGCGAGTTCGGCCAATAGCTCGGTGTTCAGGGCGTTGAGGGCTTGCGGGCGTTGCAGGGTGACCAGGCGGACGCCGTCCGCTGGTGCCTGCACAACGAGGTTGCGCGGCATGGTGATACCTCAGGCTGCACGCTCGGCACGGGGGTGGCCGGCTTTTCTTGGTGTTGTATGCGATGGCGCGGTGGAAGCCGGGCCATGCCTTGGTGAGGGAGTATAGGCCTAATACGATACATAAAATCAACAGATAAAATTAATATGGTATCATTGCATGCAATTCGATCTGTAGAAGTCAGCCTTGCTGGCGAACCGGCATCAACACCATAAATCGCTGGATAGCCGTTCGCCAGCAAGGCTGTTGCCTACAGGCAAATGTATTGCCTTCATTGACAATATGATCTCAATAGATTGAGTATTTCATTTATTTTGAATCATTAATTGAGGTGACCAATGCCCTGCTACCGCCTGGACGGCCTGACCCCCGTGATCCACCCCAGCGCCTACGTGCACCCGAGCGCGGTGCTGATCGGCGACGTGATCATCGGCCCGGACTGCTATGTCGGCCCCCTGGCGTCGCTGCGCGGCGACTTCGGGCGCATCGTCCTCGAGCAGGGCGCCAACCTGCAGGACACCTGCGTGATGCACGGTTTCCCCGGTGGCGACACCGTGGTCGAGCGCAACGGCCACATCGGCCACGGCGCCGTGTTGCACGGCTGCCGGGTAGGCGAGGACGCCCTGGTCGGCATGAACGCGGTGGTCATGGACGGCGCCCACATCGCCCCGCGCTGCATCGTCGCCGCCACCGCCTTCGTCAAGGCCGGTTTCCAGTGCCCGGAGCAAAGCCTGGTGATGGGTGCGCCGGCCGAAGTGAAGCGCTCGCTCAGCAACCAGGAACTGGCCTGGAAGCAACGTGGGACCGCCGAATATCACACGCTGGCCCGGCGCTGCATGACCGCGCTGGTGGAGTGCCCGCCCTTGACCCAGGTGGAAGATCAACGCCCGCGCATGGGCGATTCGGGCTTCAGGCCCAAGGCCGAGGGCGGTGCATGAGCCTTGCGCGGTCGCGGCAGGCAGGTATAGTCGAGGCTTTAGCCGCGCCTCGTCCCCCCATGAGCAGCCTTGCCCCCCTGAATCACCTGATCACCCGTTTCCAGGAGCAGACGCCGATCCGCGCCAGCTCGCTGATCATCACCCTCTACGGCGATGCCATCGAACCCCACGGCGGCACAGTCTGGCTGGGCAGTTTGATCAGCCTGCTGGAGCCGATGGGCATCAACGAGCGGCTGATCCGCACCTCGATCTTCCGCCTCACCAAGGAAGGTTGGCTGACCGCCGAGAAGGTCGGCCGGCGCAGCTACTACAGCCTCACCGGCACTGGCCGACGGCGTTTCGAGAAAGCCTTCAAGCGGGTCTACAGCGCCAATTTGCCGGCCTGGAATGGCGCCTGGACGCTGGTGCTGCTGTCGCAGCTCGACGCTGGCAAGCGCAAGGCCGTGCGTGAAGAGCTGGAATGGCAGGGCTTCGGCGCCATGGGCGCGAACCTGTTGGGTTGCCCGCGTACTGACCGTGCCGACCTCAGCGCCACGCTGCGTGAACTGGAGGTCGAGGACGATTGCATTGTCTTCGAGACCCATGCCCAGGAAGTATTGGCATCAAAGGCCTTGCGTGCCCAGGTGCGGGAAAGTTGGAACATCGAGGAGCTAGGTCAGCACTACAGCGAGTTCATCCGCCTGTTCCGCCCGTTGTGGCAGGCCATGAAGGACCTCGACGGCGCCAGCTCGCAGGACTGTTTCCTGGCCCGTACGCTGCTGATCCACGAGTACCGACGGCTGTTGCTGCGCGACCCGCAGTTGCCGGACGAACTGTTGCCAGGGGACTGGGAAGGGCGTGCGGCGCGGCAGCTGTGCCGCAACCTGTATCGATTGGTGCAGGGCAGGGCGGAGGAGTACCTCGCCAGTGCGCTGGAAACGGCGGATGGACCATTGCCTGATGCGAGCGAGAGTTTCCACAGGCGATTTGGAGGGCTCAGCTGAGCCTCTGCCTGGTAAATGCTGATCAAGCGAGTTGAAAACAGGCTCGGCTGCCCTTGGGGATGCAGAGCACGGTGCGGCCTTGCCTGTTTTCGTCTCACCGACTGCTGACGCGTGCACGCCAGTGGGTAGGTTGGTGTTTTCGTTTATTCACGGCTTCAGTTACGGGAACGTTGAGCCATTCGACTAGTGATTGTATTTTTCATCTTGTCCAACTGTGCGAATAGCATCGAAAATTCCGCGTTGACTGCCGATTGAGTAAGCATGAAAGGGAATCCGTATCTGGTTGTTGGAATTGCTCTTTCTCCATGTTTGTGTTCGGCATCGCTCACTATCTTCCAATCGTCGCTTTTGTGGTCGTAGTTGACGGGGCTTGAGATATTTTCGAAGGCTGCGTTGAACATGGCTTGGTAACGGCTCACCAGTTCTATTGCGTTATTGACATTGACCAAAGCTTCTTCTAGAAGCGCGTCTTTTTCAGTGGATATTGCGCTGCCTACCACCGCCGCATTCTTTTGTAGGCCGCTAAAAGGAATAGACGGCAAATAACCTGCGTACCCTACTTGTTCTGTGGCATACTTTAGCGTCTCGTTGTCACTCTTGTCCGTAAACTTGTCTTTTATTTTTTCATTGGTCAATTGTTTACGTATCTCATCTTTTGCCTTCTCAAATCCGGGGCGTGCTGCCTCTGTCAAGTATTTCGCAATGTTGGTATCAGGGCGAGCGGACGGAGCACCGACTGATCTTTTAACAGCTTCTTTTGCGACGGTGCCAGCTACAGTGGACACTATGCCGCCGGCCGGCGCTGTCGCCAGCGTTGCCAGATTGGAGTAGGCAGAAGCCAGCAACTCAGTGAGTACCATCAAGGTCGCTCGCGTCGCGATGTGTAGACGCTTGGAATCTATGAAGCTCCCCAGCTCTTCCTCGGCGGCGGCTGTTGCGCCACGCGCCGCCACTGCCGCGTCGAAATAATTCATCATGTTTTCTCTGTCTGGCCTTTCGATGATTGTGCCTTTTACTTTGTCAAAGACGCGAGATATAGATGTTTTTAGAGTATCCCTCTTCCTTCTTCTGGGGGCCTCTTCCAATGTCATTGTATTTCTATTCAGTTCGCCCCCAGTAAGCCCATGCCGGTCTTTTAATGATGTTGGATTACTTCTAACCATCTGGTACAGGTTCAGCCCGTCCACCGTCCCTGCCGGGTCCGCACTCAGCCAGCGCCCCAACCAAGGCTGGTAATAGCGATACCCGTAGTAATACAGCCCCGTCGCATCCCGCTCCTTGCCGGAATAGCGCACGGTCTTGTACTTCGCTTCCACAGTGTTGTGCGGCAGCCACACCGCCGTCTCGCCGTAGGGGTAGTACTCCTCCTGGCTGATGAGGTTTGCGTCTTTGTCCAGCTCCAGCCCGACGCTGCCGATCAGGTCGGTATAGCTGTAGCGGATCGAATCGTTGCCCATGCCGGGGGGCAGGCCGGTTTCCCAGTGCAGCACTCGCACCTGGGCGCTGCCAGCGGCACCGACGATGATTTCGTGCCGCGACGATTCCTTGGTCGTGCCGCTGTATTGGGTGCGTAGTTCCAGCCCCGGCAGGTAGAGCACGTGGCTGTGGCGCACGGTTGCGGAGGTCAGGTCCGTGCGACGCTTGACGACTCGCTGGCTGCGGGCATCGTAGCGGTAGGTCTCTTCATCGGCCGCCAGGCTGTTACGGGCGATCAGCACGGCCCGCGCCAACTCGCCCCGGCTGGTCCACTCCAGCAGCTGGGCCGCCTGCAACTGGCATTGATTGCCCGCCGCGTCGAAGTACGCATCGACCTGTGCCGGGTCTTCCGTCACCTCCTTGGCCACGGCGCGGTTGCTGCGGTCGGAGACCGTCAGTTCGATCGTATATCCGTTGGGCGGGTCTTGTGGGTTGTGCTTGAGGTGGGTCAGGTTGCCGCCACGGTCATAGTGGTAGTGGCGCACATAGTTGACGAGGGTGCCGTCGGTGGAGATGGGCGGGAGGGTGATCGGGCGATTTTTCTGGTGTTGCTTGGCAATGTCGCGCAGTTCGCGGCCAGTGGCGCTGGCCAGTTGGTACAGGGTGTCGTAGGTGTAGTGGTGCTCGGGGTCGACTTTCTGGTTGCGGTAGAAGCGTGTCGCCTCCGCGTCATTGTGCAGGTGGATCACATTGCCCACCGGGTCGTAGGCGTAGCGCAGGTCTTGCAGGCGCTTGGCATCGGTTGGCCGCACCGCCAGGATGTGGACGAGGCGCTGGGTGCGGGGTTCGTAGGTGAACGTGGTGACCACGCCGTTGCCATGTTCTTCGCGCAGTTTCTGGCCAGCGGCCGAGTACTCGATGGACACGAGAATGGCTTGCTCGGTGCCACCGTTGACGGTGAGCCAACTGCCGGTCAGTTGCCCGGCGATATCGTAGGCCAGACGCTGCTGGTGCCCGCGGGCGTCGGTCTGTTCGAGCAAGGTGCCGTTGGCGTCGAAGCGGCCCTGAGTGGTGTAGGCCTCCGGTGCCAGCAGCCGTTCCCATGCCGTTTCGTCCGCCCCTTGCCAATCGGCTTCGTCGTCGGTGGCGAGCAACTGGCGTGTCGATGCCAGCGGCAGGCCGGTCAGAGCGACGCTGTCGGTGCCAAGACGGCCGGCGGTATCGTAATGACGGACAGGCAGGCCCGCCAGGTTATGGTTCTTGCTGGCCTGGTCGGTGCCGGCCCAGACGAAGCGCTCGGCGATGCGAGGTGTTTCGGCGAGTGGGCCTTCAGTGACTGTCAACGGCCGCCCCGCGAGTGGCGCCGGTTCGTAGTGGTGATAGCTTGCGACATTGTTGGCGCCGAGGCGCATCAGCGGGCGCCCGCCGATATCGTTCAGTGCGATGCTGCGGCCAGCGTCGACACTGTCGGTACGCAGTGTTTCACCGGCCATGGACAACTGATAGGTGAAGTTGGGAGTGGGCAGGCGAGGGTCGATGCTTTCGACGGGATGGCCGAAGGCATCGAACCGGTGGCGGGTGATGCGCTCATCGATGTCAGCGGGGGTATCCGGGTGGCGCTGGTAGACGACCTGGCGCACGGCCAGGCCGCGGTTGTCGCGGACCGCCACCGTCGGAGTTCTGTGATGCAGTGAGTGATCTGGGGTTTTCATCCTGGTCTCCTTGATCATGCCGTTGTGATAGCGGCATGCAGCTACAGGTTAGCCGAGACTGAAAAATCTCCCCGTAGCAGCCGGCGTGCCGGCGAACATTTCAGATCACGAAGAACCCGTGGGTCCCATCGCGCCCCAACTGCGCCACCAATCCGAACTCCCAGTCCAGGTACCCTTGCATGGCCTCTCGCGGGTTGTCCGTTCCCTCATAGGGCCGTCGATAACGATCGATGCGCGGCGCGCCAAGGCGCTGGTCACCCTGCGCGCTGGGCAAACCGGCAGCACTCCAGGCTGTATTGCCACCTTCGAGCACGAACACCGGCTTGCCGCTCAATGCTGCCACTTCCGGTACGGCATAGCGCGCCAGCTGGCTCGAACCGCAGGTAAGGATATATCGCTGCACCCCGGACAACGACGCCAGCACCTGTTGCAGCTGGCTGCGCAATGCCCACACAGCACCGGGGATATGCTGCCTGACATGATTGGCGCTGGTGGTGAAGTCCAGTACTTGCGTACCCGGCTCCTCGAGCCACTTGGCGAGCGTGGCGGGGCTGATGGTTTCGACCTGAGGCGGCATGGGTACGGGGGCGACCCAGGCGCCAGCCTCCTTGAAGTCCGACACGGACAGCCCATCGAGCACCGCCACCTCCCAGCCCATCTGCGCCAACCACGACGCGCTCATGTTGGCGCGCGCGCCATCGTCGTCCACCAGCACCAGCCGTGCGCCGCGCACGCTGGCGAAGTGGTCGGTCTCCTGGACCAGCTGGCCTCCGGGCGTGGAGCGGGCGCCGGGCAAGTGGCCCAAGGCAAATTCCTCCGGCGTGCGCACATCGAACAGGTAAGTGCTGCGCGACGGTTCGGCCTGCCATTGGCGCAGGCCCGCCAGGCCGATGCGTGCCACGCCGGCCCGGTCGGCCACGGCGCGCGCGCGCGCCGCAGCGGCGGCACGGGTGGTGTTGGACACCGCACCGAAGCGGCGTGCCTGGCCCTGCTCCAGCGTCTGTCCGGCCAAGGTCCAGCCAATGGTGCCGTTGCGCAAGGCGGATACCGGGTTGGGAATACCGGCATTGACCAGCGATTGGGTGCCGATGATGCTGCGGGTGCGCCCGGCGCAGTTGACGATCACCCGGGTGGCCGGCTCGGGCGCCAGCTCTGCCACGCGCAGTACCAGCTCGGCGCCGGGTACGCTGATGCCGCCGGGGATGCTCATGGTCTGGTATTCGTCGAAGCGGCGGGCGTCCAACACCACCACATCGGCGTTGGCGTCGAGCAGCGCCTTGACCTCTTCGGCCGCCAGCGACGGTGTGTGCCGCTCGGCCTCGACCAGTTCGCCGAAAGCCTTGCTCGGCACATTCACATCCTTGAACAGTTCGCCGCCAGCCTCGCGCCAACCCGCCAAACCGCCTTCGAGCAAGGCCACATCCGTGTAGCCGAGGGCGAGCAGTCGTTGTGCGGCGATCGGAGCCAGCCCTTCGCCGTCGTCGTAGACAGTAATAGGCGTGTCGCGCCGCGGCACCCGGGCGAAAATCTCCAACTCCAGCCGCGACAGCGGCACATTGGCGGCGAACAGTGGGTGGGCCTGGGCGAAGGGATCCTCCTCGCGCACATCAAGCAAGGCCAGTTCCTGGCGGGCAAGGAGGGCGGTGCGAATAGCGTGATAGGAACGATGACTGACTTGGCTCATACACGGTTCTCTTTCGACAGGTCCCAGAGGTTGGGCAGGTGGCTGTTGCTGTAGCCGGAGATGAACGGCTTCTGCGTGCCTTCGGCGCTGTACACCGCACGCAGCACCGCGCCGATATTGGCGCCGTAGACATGAATGCTGATGGACGTGCGGTCGCTGTAGGCGTTGCGTACCTGATGCAGGTCGCCGATGCGTGGCGACACTGCGATCACCTGGCCGGGCTCCAGCCTTTCAGCGGCCCCTTCGGCGCGCAGGGCGCCAGGTGACAGGGCATAGCCCTGGCTGGTCTCGGCACCGCGCAACATGCCGATCAACCCCCAGGTGCGGTGGTCGTGCACCGGGGTTTCCTGGCCTGGCCCCCAGACAAAACTGACGATGGAGAACTGCTGGCGTGAGTCGGCGTGCAGCAGGTACTGCTGGTAGCGTTCAGGGCTGGGCCGGGCGTACTCGTCCGGCAGCCAGTCATCGACACTCACCAGCGTGCGCAGCAGTCCGGCGCCCTGCTCGAGCAGGCGCGGTTCGTCCGGGTGCTGGGCGAGCAACTCGGCCAGTTCGCCGATGAAATCACGTAGCCGTCCTAGGTTGAGCGTTTGAGACATGACTTCCCTCGATATCCATGTGAGAGGGGCAGCGCCAGGCGCTACCGTGGCGAGGGAAAAGGTATTATTCTTGTTGCGTATTTTTCCAGATATTTATTATGCGAATTAAGAATGAAGATAGATGATATCGATGCATTCGTGGCCGTCATCCGCAGCCAGTCCATCAGCCAGGCGGCCGAATCGCTGCGCCTGACCCAGCCGGCCATCACTCGCCGGGTGCAGAACTTCGAGGAGGCTCTCGGGGTCAGCCTGCTGGACCGCAACACCAAACCCCTGAAACCGACCCCCATGGGCATGCGCGTGTACGAGCAATGCCGGGCGGTGCTGCGCGAGATGGACGCGTTGCGCGAGCTGGTGCTGAGCGATTCCTCACCCAGCGGCGCCCTGCGCCTGGGTGTGCCGCAGACCATCGGCGACGTGGTGCTGCTCGACGCGCTTAGCCAGCTCAAGGTGTTGTATCCGCAGCTACAGACCCAGGTGTCCACTGGCTGGGGTAGCCACTTGCTGGGCAAGATGGAGAACGGCGAGCTGGACGCCGTGGCCGCGTTGTTCCCGGCCGGCAAGGTGTTTCCCGAGGGCATTGTCGGCCGCTCGCTGGCACGCATGGACCTGGTGGTGGTGGCTGCCCGGGGCGAGGTGGCCAAGCGCAGTTGCAAGCTCGCCGATTGCTATCAGCGAGGCTGGGTGCTCAACCCGGACGGTTGCGGTTTCCGTGCCGGCCTGCAGCGGGCGCTGAACGATGAGGGGCTGTCCTTGCGGATCAACCTGGAAACCTTCGGTACCGAGTTGCAGCTGGGGTTGATTGCCAATGGCCTGGGTTTTGGCCTGGTGCCACGGCCGTTGCTGGAGAACAGCCGGCATCGAGAGCGCCTGGAGGTCGTGCCGGTGAGTGATTTCAAGCCGGTGATCGACCTGTGGCTGATTCATCCGCGTTTTCTCGGCAACCTGCAGGCGCCGGTGGCGATGTTTGGCGAGACGGTGGCGCAGCGGGTGGCGAATCAGGGGTGAATGGGGAGGTGTACGCCTCCTGGAAGTTGTTGCCTGGGAGACCGAGCGCCGCCCGTGCGGCGCATCGCGGATGAATCCGCTCCTACAGGCGGCAGCACCAATCACCATGGCCTGGAATGTAGGAGCGGATTCATCCGCGATGCAGGCGCAAAATACGTATCGCCTAACGCCTGAGAAATTAAAAATCATGCATATAGAAAATACATTCGAATTAACAATTCGCATATTAGGTTAGAAGCAGATCGAATTTCACGACGGTTTTTAAGATCGATAGCATGTGGATCAAGCCAGGCAGCAGCGGGCCTGATCCACACTCCCGCCTGCGGCCCGAAGACAATGGAAAGGCCCCACGCGAGGAGAAGGAATGTCCCGGCAAAGCCATACCCCAATGCTGATACTGCCGCGCTGGCAGGACTGGCAGAACCTCGGCCTGCGTCTGTTCAGCCCCCTGTTACTGCTCGTGCTGTGGGAACTGGCGGCGCGGTTCGGCCTGTTGCCGCCACGGATCATCGCCGCCCCCAGCGCCATCGGCGGCACGCTCTGGCAGATGGTCACCAGCGGCGAGCTGGCCGGGCATCTGTGGGTATCGCTCAGGCGCGCACTGAGCGGCTTGGCCATCGGTGTTTCCATCGGTACGCTGCTGGCCTTGCTGGCCGGGTTGTCGCGCCGCGGTGAACTCGCCATCGACTCGCCGGTGCAAATGCTGCGTACCTTGCCGTTCCTGGCGATCGTGCCGCTGTTCATCCTCTGGTTCGGGGTAGGCGAGACGCCGAAGATCGCCCTGATCGCCCTTGGTACCACCTTTCCTGTCTACCTCACCCTGTTTTCCGGCATCCGCGGTGTCGACCCAAAGTTGGTGGAAGCCGGGCGCCTGTTCGGTCTGGGTCGGCTGGGGTTGGTCTGGCATGTGATCCTGCCTGGCGCGCTGCCATCATTCTTCGTCGGGCTGCGCTACGCCTTCGGTATCAGCTGGCTGGGGCTGGTGGTGGTCGAGCAGATCAACGCCAGCGCGGGCTTGGGCTACCTGGTCAACGACGCCCGGGATTTCATGCGCACCGATGTGATCGTCATCTGCCTGCTGGTTTACAGCGTGCTGGGCCTGACCATCGACGCCCTGGTGCGCGTTCTCGAACGTCTGGCGCTGGCCTGGCGGCCCACTTTCATAAGGAACTGACCATGGATGTCGCACTGCAACGCCTGCGCCCACCGGTGCGGGTGCGTGGGCTCACGCGTCGTTTTGCCGGCCAGGCGGTGCTCGATGGCCTGGACCTGGACCTGGCGGCCGGTGAGTTCGTCGCCTTGCTCGGGCGCAGCGGCTCGGGCAAGACCACCTTGTTGCGCGCCCTGGCCGGGCTGGATGCAGTGGATGCTGGCGTGCTGGAGGTGCCCGAGGCGCGCGCCGCGGTGTTCCAGGAGCCACGCCTGATGCCCTGGAAGCGCGCCTGGCGCAATGTGGCCCTGGGTTTGCGCGGCGGTGATCCGCAGGCCCGCGCCTTGGCCGCGTTGCGTGAGGTGGGCTTGAGCCATCGCACTGCGGCGTGGCCAGGCACCTTGTCCGGTGGTGAAGCCCAGCGCGTGGCCCTGGCCCGGGCTCTGGTACGCGAGCCGCAGTTGCTGCTGCTCGACGAACCGTTCGCCGCCCTCGATGCGTTGACCCGCATTCGCATGCACCAGCTGATCATCGAGCTGTGGCGCACCCACCAACCCTCGGTGCTGCTGGTCACCCACGACGTTGACGAAGCACTGCTGCTGGCCGACCGGGTGGTGGTGCTGGAGGCAGGGCGCATCGCCGAGCAGATCCCGGTGCGCCTGCCGCGGCATCGCGAGGTGGCCAGCCGTGGCTTCCAGGACCTGCGTCAGCACCTGCTCGCGCTGCTGGGCGTCGAGCCACCGGTGGTTCCCCATGCCCATACCCTTGCACGGACAGCGCAACGATGAACCTGAATACCTTCCGTACCCCCAATACGCTGGATCTCGATTCGCCGGCCTTCACCGACTTGCTGGCACAACTGAGCGACGAGTTCGCCGCCAGCGCCGGCGAGCACGATCGCCAGGGCAGCTTCCCCCACGCCAACTTCCGACGGCTGCACGAGCATGGATTGTTGGCCCTGACCGTGCCCCGGCGCCTGGGGGGCGGCGAAGCCAGCCTGGCCCAGGCGCGGCGGGTGATCGCCGCCGTGGCCCGGGGCGAACCGTCCACGGCATTGGTGCTGGTGATGCAGTACCTGCAGCACACCCGGCTACAACAGAACCAGGCGTGGCCGCAGCACCTGCGCTTGCGCCTGGCCCGCGAAGCGGTGGAGCAGGGCGCGCTGGTCAACGCCCTGCGTGTCGAGCCCGAACTGGGCACGCCCGCCCGTGGCGGCCTGCCGGGCACCGTCGCCCGACGGGTGCCGGAGGGCTGGCGCATCAGCGGGCGCAAGATCTACTCCACCGGCATTCCCGGCCTGACCTGGCTGTCGGTGTGGGCGCGCAGTGACGAAGCCGCGCCACGCGTCGGCACCTGGCTGGTGCACCGCGACACACCCGGCATCCGCATCGAGGAAACCTGGGATCACCTGGGGATGCGCGCCACTTGCAGCCATGACGTGATCTTCGAGGACGTGCTGGTGCCAGAGGAGCACGCGGTGGACATCCTCCCCGCCCATCAACCTCGCCCGTCGGAGCTGGATCACAACGGCGTGCTGTGGCTGGCCGTGCTGCTGTCGAGCCTCTATGACGGTGTCGCCCGCGCCGCCCGCGACTGGCTGGTGGGCTGGCTGGCCGGGCGCACGCCGGCCAACCTCGGCGCGCCGTTGTCGAGCCTGCCGCGTTTCCAGGAACTGGTGGGGCGGATCGATGCCTTGCTGTTGTCCAACCGCGTGCTGCTGGATGCCGCCGCCGAAGGGCGCATCGCCGCCAGCGAGGCGACCCAGGTCAAGTACCTGGTCACCACCCAGGCCATCCGCGCGGTGGAGCTGGGCCTGGAGGCCATCGGCAACCCGGCGCTGGCCCGGGGCAACCCGCTGGAGCGGCATTACCGTGATGTGTTGTGCAGCCGTATCCACACGCCGCAGAACGATGCGGTGCTCGGCGCGGCCGGGCGAGCGGCATTCGCCTTGCCCAGTCGGGGAGGGCAGGCATGATCGCCAGCCAGCTCGACAGCCGTTTCAACACCCTGTTGTGTGAATATTTGCCGGGCGTGGAGGTAGTGCCGCTACCCCGGGGCGTGCCACTGGATTTGCCCCGCGAGGTAAACGTCCTGCTGGCCGCGCCCCACGCCGACCTGCGCGATGCCAGTGGGCCGCCCCCGGGTTGGCCGTTCGGCCTTGATTTCGTGCAATTGGTCAGCTCCGGCGTGGACTATTTTCCGCACTGGCTGCTGAACAGCCTGCCGGTGGCCAGCGCACGGGGCGTGACCGCCGATAGCCTCGCCGAGTTCGCCCTGGCCGCGATCTTTGCCGCCGCCAAGCAACTGCCCAGCGTGTGGATCGATACCCCGACTCGATGGCAGCCGCGCCCGCTGGCCTCGCTGGCAGGGAGCACGTTGGGGCTGTATGGCTTCGGCAGCATCGGGCAAGCCCTGGCACGCAAGGCCCTGGCGCTGGATATCAAGGTCGTCGCCCTGCGGCGCTCGCCCCTGCCTTTGGAAGTGCCGGGCGTGCAGCGTGCAGCTGACGTGCAGGCCTTGTTGGCCAGCGCCGACCACCTGGTGCTGGCGGCACCGGCCAGCGATGCAACGCGCCATGTGATCAATGCACGAACGTTGGCCCATGCCAAGCCGGGGCTGCACCTGATCAACCTCGCCCGAGGCAGCCTCATCGACCAGCAGGCGCTGCTGCAGGCCCTCGACGACGGACAGCTGGCCCTGGCCAGCCTCGATGTCACCGACCCCGAGCCACTGCCGGCCGGCCACCCGTTCTACAGCCACCCCCGGGTACGGCTAAGCCCGCACACCTCGGCCAACACACCGCAGGTGTACCACAACCTCGCCGCGCTGCTGGCCCGCAACGTCGCTCACTTCCAGCACGGACGCCGGCTCGAAAACCAGTTGCCCCTTCAAGGAGAAACGCCATGACCGGCTTGCCGCCGACCGTCTACTCGCTGCCCCGCGACGGGCACACCGTGTTCCGCTGGCAGGATCCCCCGCAACAACCGTCCATCGAGGCCGAACGACTGCTGCGCAAGCAGCGGCTGGCGGGTTCGTTCCGGCTGTTCGCCCGCCACGGTTTCGACATGGGCGGCGCCGGGCACATCACCGTGCGCGACCCGCAGTACCCGGATCACTTCTGGGTCAACCCGGTGGGGGTGTACTTCGGTCATATCCGTGTCAGCGACCTGCTGCTGGTGAGCCCGCAGGGGGAGATCGTCGAAGGGCAGGGCGCACTCAACCTGGCCGCCTTCGCCATCCATGCCGCCTTGCACGAGGCGCGGCCGGACGTGGTCGCCGCCGCCCATGCGCACTCGCTGTACGGCAAGGCCTGGTCGAGCCTGGGGCGCCTGCTCGACCCGCTGACCCAGGACGCCTGTGCCTTCCATGGCAAGCACGCGCTGTTCGACAACTTCAGCGGGGTGGTGCTGGAGGCCAGTGAAGGCGCGCGGATCGCCGCCACACTGGGCCCGGACAAGGTAGCGCTGATCCTGCAGAACCACGGGTTGCTCACCGTGGGGCGCACGGTGGAGGCGGCGGTGTGGCGCTTCATCGCCCTGGACAACGCCGCCCACGCCCAGCTGCTCGCCGAGGCCGCCGGCAGGCCACGGCCGATCCCCTCGGCAGTGGCTGAACACACCGCACGCCAGGTGGGCAGCGAGTTCGGCGGCTGGTTCAGCTTCCAGCCCTACTGGGACCGTCTGCTGCGCGACGAACCCGACTTTCTCGACTGAGGAGCCACCATGCATCGCCGACACTTTCTGCACTACAGCGCCCTGGCCGGGCTCGCCTGCTGCGTGCCGGGCGCCTTCGCCCGCGACTGGCAGGGCCTGACCCTGGCCGTGGCCACCTACAAGGGTGCCGCGCCAACCTTCTTCGAGGATGCGGGCATCCCGCGCCCGCCCTATGCGGTGAAATACGCCGAGTTCAACGGCGGCAACCTGGGTTTCGAGGCGCTGATCAGCGGCACCCTGGACCTGGCGCCGATGAGCGAGATCCCGCCGATCTTCGGCATTCGCAACCAGGCGCCGGTCAAGCTGATCGCCGTGCTGACGGGCGATGTCAACAACCAGGCCTTCGTCGTGCCCAAGGGCTCGACGATGCAGTCGCTGGCGGAGTTACCCGGCAAGCGGGTGGGGTATATCCGCTCCACGTCCTCCCATTACATGCTGTTGCGGGCGCTAAAGGACCATGGCCTGACCCTCGACGATATCCAGCCCCTGGCACTGACCCCGCAGGACGGCTTCGCCGCGTTCCAGAACGGCAACCTGGATGTCTGGGTGACCTTCGGCTACTTCATCCAGCTGGCCGAATTGCGCAGCGGCGCGCGGGTGCTGCGCACCGGGCAGGGCTACCTGTCGGGCAACTATGTGATCGCCGCCAACCAGCATGCGATCGAAGCCCCCGGCAAGCGCGCGGCCATCGAGGACTATGTGCAGCGCGAGTACCGCAGCTGGCAGTGGGTGCAGCACAACCCCGAGGCCTGGGCGGCGCGCTGCGAGAAGATCCTGGGCATCCCGCGCGAGGTGTTCATCGCCCAGTACAAGGCCCAGAGCGGGCCCAGGGTGTTGCAGGCGGTGGACGATGCCGCGGTGCGTTCGCAGCAGGAGGTGGCCGATACGTTCTTCGCGGCAGGCGTGTTGCCCCAGCGGCTGGATGTAGCACCACTGTGGGATCGCAGTTTCAGCTGGGGATAAACCCACGAACAAGGGCCCGCGCAGGTCTTCGGGCCTGTGTTGCTCACCACATCGATCTCTTGGCAAACAGCTTGAATCCTGTGGAAGCGGGTTTACCCGCGAACAAGGGCGAAGCCCTTGCCAGGCGACCCGGTATCTCAAGGATTCGCCCCATGCTTCGCCCAATACGCTGTGCCTTGCTGACGCTTACGCTCGCCTGCGACTTTTCTCATGCCGAAGTCCCTCCCGCCGTCCGCGATCTGCACGAGCGCCTGCTGGTCCTCGACAGCCACCTCGACACCCCGATGCACCTGGCGCGCCCCGGCTGGGACATCAGCCAGCGCCACAGCTACGCCGAGGACCTTTCCCAGGTCGACCTGCCACGCATGCTCGAAGGCGGGCTGGACGGCGGTTTCTTCGCCATCTTCACCCCCCAGGGCCCGCGCACGCCCGAGGGGCGTACCCAGGCCAGCGAGCATGGCCTGGCGGTGATCACCCGCATCCGCGACATGGTCGCGGCGCGGCCTGACGCGTTTGCCCTGGCCACCCGCGCCGAGGAGGTTCGCGATATCGTCGCCAGCGGACGCCGGGTGGTGCTGATCAGCATGGAGAACGCCGAGCCATTGGCCGCCGACCCCAGTCGCCTGGCCACCTATCAGCGCCTGGGTTTGCGCATGCTCGGGCTGGTGCATGCGCAGAACAACGACTTCGCCGATTCGGCCACCGCACTGCCGCAATGGCATGGGCTGAGCCCGGCCGGCCGTGAACTGGTGCAGGCGGCCAACCGCCTGGGGATTCTCATCGATGTATCCCATGCCTCCGATGCGGTGTTCGACCAGGTGCTGGCGTTGTCTCATGCCCCAGTGATCGCCTCTCACTCCGGCGCCCGTGCCATCGGCCCGCACCCGCGCAATCTCGATGACGAGCGCCTGCGCCAATTGGCCGCCAAGGGCGGGTTGGTGCAGGTCAACAGCTTCGCCAGTGATCTCGTTCCCCGTCCGCCAAACCCGGAACGGGACAAGGCCCTGGCGCCGCTGTATCGGGAGTTCCGCCAGGCCGCCAGCCTGCCGCCCAAACAGGTGGCCGACCTGGCCCGGCGGATTCGCGATGCCGAAGCCCTACACCCGCTGCCCAGCACCAGCCTGGACGACTTCATGCGCCACCTGCTGCACATCCTGGAGGTGGTCGGCCCGCGCCATGTCGGTATCGGCGCGGACTGGGATGGCGGTGGCGGCGTGGAGGGCTTGCGCGATGTCAGTCAGTTGCCGGAAATCAGTGCACGGCTGCTGGCGGCTGGCTACAGCGAGGAGGACCTCGCCGCTATCTGGGGGGGCAACCTGCTGCGGGTGATGGCGCAGGCGGCACGATCGCTGTAGGAGCGGCTTCAGCCGCGATGCGGCGATCGCGGTGCCTGGCACCCGCTTTGCGGGTGATCGCGGCTGAAGCCGCTCCTACGGGGATGGAGGTGTTACCAAATAATTATGCGCGCCATGCAGCTTGCAAAGCCAAAAACATTACACATTTTAATATTTGCATATGCTCAAAATGTATTTCTCTTATCCCATCCCACTCTCTTAGGATGGCTCCACATAGAGCGTTTTCAATGTTTGTGGCCACGAGTCATAACTGAACGCAATAACCGTGGACCAGGGAGAGTGCCCGCGATGCCATTGACCAGACGACAGCTCATTGCCCGTATCGGCGTTGTCGGTGGCATCCAGGCCGCCACGGCAGCCATGGGCCTGTTCGGTGCAATGAGCCCGGCGCGGGCCAGCCAGGAAACCTATGCGGCCTTGAAGCCGGCCAACGTAGGGCAGGGCGCCTCGGTAACCGTGGTGGGCGCCGGCATTGGCGGCCTGGTCGCCGCCTACGAGCTGCGCAAAGCGGGATTCACGGTCAACCTGCTGGAAGCCCGTGAGCGGGTCGGTGGTCGCAACTGGACAATACGCCGGGGGGACCGCGTGGCCTTCAGCGACGGTAGTGTGCAGATAGCCGATTTCGACGAGGGCCTCTACCTCAACGCAGGCCCCGGCAGGCTGCCCAGCCATCACCAACTGATGCTCGGCTACTGCCGAGAGCTTGGGGTGGAGTTGGAGGTGCTGGTCAACACCAGCCGCAACGCGCTGGTTCGCCCCGACCTGGACCAGCCACCAATGCAGATCCGCCAGGCCGTGAACGACAGCCGCGGTCACCTGGCCGAACTGCTGGCCAAGGCCGTCAACCGCCAGGCCCTGGACCAGGAACTGAGCCTGGACGACCAGCGCAACCTGCTGGGTTTCCTGCGCACCTGGGGCGATCTTTCGGAAAAACTCGAGTATCTCGGTTCGGCACGCTCCGGCTACAAGGTCTGGCCAGGTGCTGGCGACCAGCTGGCGCAGCGCAACGACCCGCTGCCTTTGCGCACCTTGCTCAACCCGGCACTGGGCACCGCACTGATGATCGACGAGTATCCAGAGTTCTCGCCGACCATGTTCCAACCCGTGGGCGGCATGGATCGCATTCCCCAGGCGTTCCAGCGTCATCTGCAAGGCGCGCTGCAGCTGGGCGCCGAGGTGCGCTCGATCCGCAATTTCGAGGACCGGGTCGAGATCGGCTACCAGCAGCACGGCCAGCAACGACGCCTCAGCAGCGACCATGCGGTGATCGCCTTGCCACTGCCGCTGCTGGCGAAGATCGACAACAACTTCAGCGCCCCCGCGCGCCAGGCCATCGCCGCCGTGCAGTTCGGCTACGCCAACAAGGTGGCCTGGCAGTCGCGGCGGTTCTGGGAGACCGACTACCAGATCTACGGCGGCCTGTCATTCATCAACCAGGCGTCGTCCGGGCTGTGGTACCCCAGCGGCGGCTTCAACCAGCCCGAAGGCATCCTGGTGGCCGCCTACAACAATGGCGAGGTTGCCCGGCAGTTCGGCGGCAAGACCGTCGCCGAGCAGATCGCCTTGTCGCGCCAGGCCGTGGAACTGTTGCATCCGGGGCATGGCCAGGACCTGCGCAAGCCGCTGGTGGTCGATTGGAACCAGGTTCCCTACAGCCTGGGGCCGTGGATCAGCCGGCCGCTGCCGGACAGCGACTACGACCTGCTCAACCAGCCCCAGGGGCGCGTGCACCTGACCAGCGATGGCCTGGCCCACAGCGGCATGGGCATCTGGCAGGAGACCGCCGCCGCCGCCGCGCGGCGGGTGGTGCGCAACCTCTTCGAGCGTGCGCAGGCCACTGCGACCGCCTGAAACAACACACAACCAAATAGCCAGGTAGCGGACCTCCGAGGCTGGCGCCTAACAAACACGGAGCTTCGCCATGCCTTTCAAACATGCCCTTCTGGGGTTGGGGGTGCTTTTCGCCAGCGTCGGCCAGGCGGCCGAGATCGAGCGCATTCCCTCGACCTATCCCAACTCGCCGATTCTCCAGGCGGCAACCTTGCCACCCGGCACGGCGCTGACCTTCGTTTCCGGGATCCTGCCGGACCCGGCCGACCCCAAGGCGGCCAAGGATGAGCTACGAGCGGGTGGCGACACCGAGGCGCAGACCATCGCGGTACTGCGCAAGGTCGAGGCGGCCCTGGCCCCTCGTGGCCTGGGCCTGGGCGATGTGGTGCAACTGCGGGTGTACCTGGTGGGCGACCCACGCCTGCAGGGGCGGATGGACTTCGAGGGCCTGCAACGGGGCTTCCGGCAGTTCTTTGGTAGCGACAGCCAGCCATTGAAGCCGACCCGGACCACCGTCCAGGTCGCCGGGCTGGTGTTGCCCGGCGCGCTGATCGAGGTCGAGGCGGTCGCCGCCAAGGCCCGCTGAGCCATTGCCCATTTCCACAGGAGTCCCCCATGCCAAAGAACTTCGTGCTTTCGCCCCTGAGCGCCGCCCTGGCGCTGGCCCTGTCCAGCGAAGCCCTCGCCGCCACCGACCCGGCGCTGTCCACCGTGCTGGTGACCGGTGTGCGCGGCAGCCAGGAGCGTACCGTCACCGACAGCCCGGTGCCGGTGGACGTCATCTCCGGCGAGCAGTTGCGCACCAGCGGCCAGAATGGCCTGAAGGACATGCTCACGCGCCTGCTGCCCTCGTTCAACGCGCCGACCATCAACGGTGGTGGTACCGCATTCCTGGTGCGCGGCATCAGCATGCGCGGGTTGGGCGGTGACCAAGTGCTGATCCTGGTCAACGGCAAGCGCCGGCACAACACGGCGATGATCAACAACAACGCCCGGGTGGGCACCGCAGCAGTACCGGTGGACCTGGACCTGATCCCCACGGCGGCGATCGAACGCATCGAGGTGCTGCGCGACGGTGCCGCCGCCCAGTACGGCTCCGACGCCATCGCCGGGGTGATCAACATCATTCTCAAGCAGGACGCCGAGGGCATCAGTTCCGACAGCTCGGTGGGCCAGTACTACAGCGGCGACGGCACCAGCGGCCACGAAGCCGCCAATGCCGGTTTCGCCTTGGGCGAGGGTGGTTTTCTCAATCTATCCTTCGACGCCAAGCTGCAGGAGCCCTACGACCGCGCTGGCGCTGTGCGCGGCAACTTCACCACCCTGGCCAACGGCCAGCCGGACCCGCGCCTGACCGAACGCCATGGTTGGGGCGAGGAGTACGGCCTGGGCCGCGACCGTACCTACAGCGGCGCCTACAACCTGGAGCTGCCACTGGGCGACGAGCTGAAACTCTATTCGTTCTCCACCCTCAGCTACCGCGATGGCAAGAAGGTGCTCGGCCATCGCGCCCCCACCGACATCACCGCCACCAACTGGCTGCCCAATCCGCCGTACCCCAAGGGCGGCCAGGCCACCCGCGAAGTGGAGGAGACCGACTACCAGTTCCTCGCCGGCCTCAAGGGCTTGGCGGCCAACTGGGACTGGGACCTGTCCACCACCTACGGCCGCGACAAGGCCAAGCTGTACACCGACAACAACCTCAACCTGTCCAACGACCCGCTGCTGAGCCAGCGACGCTTCCACCTGACCGACGAGATCTTCGACCAGTGGACCACCAACCTGGACTTCAGCCGCGCCCTGGACATTGGCTGGAGCGCACCATTGGAGACTTCGTTTGGGGTCGAATATCGCTGGGAGAAGTACGAACTCACCGAAGGCGAACCCAATTCCTATAACTACGGCGACTACGTGATCCCCAGTGGCCCCCTGGCCGGCAGGCGCCCGGACCCGGGGCTGTTCTCGGTCAACGGCACCACGCCCGAGGATGCCGGGCAGATGATCCGCCACAGTGGCGCGGCGTATGTGGATTTCGGCCTGAACATCACGCCGCAGTGGTACAGCGCCTTCGCCCTGCGCTACGAGCGCTACAACCAGGACGTCGGCGAAACCCTCAGCGGCAAGTTCACCACCCGCTACGAATTCGCCCCGGGCTATGCAGTACGGGCGGCGGTGAGCAATGGCTTCCGTGCCCCATCGCTGGCGCAGAACGTGTTCTCCTCGACCAGTTCGGTGACGATCTTCGGTGCCGGCGGCGCCACCAGCACCGCGCGCACCAAGCAGATGCGCCCCGGCTCGCCCGAGGCCATCGCGCTCGGCGCCAAGACCCTGGAGCCGGAAACCTCGCGCAACTACAGCCTGGGCTTCACCGCCGAGCCCACCGAGCGCCTGCGCCTGACCGCCGACTTCTACCTGATCGACATCGACGACCGCATATTGCAAACCGGCGTGCTCACCGGCCCCGCGGTGTCGAACATCCTGGTGGCCAACGGGTTGTCGCCGAGCCTGTCCGGACAATACTTCGCCAACGCTGCCGATACCCGCACCAAAGGCGTCGACCTGGTGGCCGAGTACCGCCAGCCGCTGGCCGAATACGGCACCGTACGCTGGAGCCTGGCCTACAACCACAACAAGACCACCATCCGCGACCTCGCCGACACCCCGGCCAGCCTGTCCGGCCTGGGGGCCGGCTATGTGCTGTTCGACCGCCAGCAGCAGATCGACCTGACCAAGGCTACGCCCAAGGACAAGTGGATCGTCAACAGCAACTACAAGGTCGACGACTGGACGGTGAACCTCACCTTGACCCGCTACGGCGAGTACACCGAAGGCTCGAACATCCCGGCCAACGACCGCACCTACAGCGCCAAATGGATCACCGACCTCGACGTGGCCTACGACCTGACGCAGAACATCACCGTGGCGGTCGGCGCCAACAACCTGTTCGACAAGTACCCGGACAAGATCGGCATCGTGCCGTGGGCGGGCACCTATGAGTACGGGATGTTTTCGCCCTATGGCTTGGGTGGCGGTTACTACTATGGCCGCGTGAGCGTGGCGTTCTGATGGGCATGCAGGTAGAGGTGGCTACTGCTTTTTACCGCAGGTCTGGCAAGCCCCCTGTGGGAGCGGGTTTGCCCGCGAACACCGGCATCCACCGCGGTGTGCAATTCGCGGGTAAACCCGCTCCTACAGGGACCGCGCGGCCTCACCGCAACCTCGTAGCTGGCGAACACCGGCACAGCCGGGCCAACTGCCACAAGAAGACAGTTGCGTCCACTGGGGCATGGCTCGGTGGTGTGCTGTTGTGCCTGATGCTGGGTTTGGCACACGCAGAAGAAACACTGCGTGTATCCAGCCAGAAGAACTCGCTGCAAGTGCTATTGCAGGCAGCCGGCGAGCTCGACAACGTGCCATACCCGCTCGAGTTCGCCTCGTTCGGCGCCGCCGCGCCCACCGCCGAGGCCTTGGCGGCCGGCGCGGTGGATATCGGCACCCTGGGCACCGCGCCATTCGTGTTCGCCACTGCGGCCGGCGCCGAACTCAAGGCCATCGGCGTGGTGCGCCTGCAGGTCACGCCCACGGCGGTGGCGATCATCGTCCCGCAGGGTTCGCCGCTGATCGATGCCAATGCGCTGGTCGGTAGCCGGATCACCACCACGCGCGGGTCCATCGGGCATTACCTGGCCCTGGCGGCACTACGTGCTACGGGGCACAGCGGCCGTGACACCACCTTCGTCTTCCTGCAGCCCGGCGAGTCACGCACCTTGCTGGCCAACGGCGGCGCCGATGCCTGGGCGACCTGGGACCCGTACACCAGCATGGCGCAGATGGAGGGCGGTACGCGGGTGTTGGTCAGCGGCGAGGGGCTGTTCGCCGGCAACATGTTGCTGGTGGCCAATACCGAGGCGATCCGCGACAAGCCCAGGCAATTGCGCGACTTCCTGCAAAGGCTCGGGCGTGCCTGGGCCTGGGCCAACGCCAATGTCGAGCAGTTCTCGGCCATCCAGGCTCGCCAGAGCGGTTTGCCGCTGGAAGTCCACCTGCGTTCCAACCGCTATTCCCGACCGCGCAGGGTGGACGTGGACGACGGATTGGTCCAGGACCTGGCCGATACCGCTCGGCTGTACCAGGACGAAGGCGTCATCAGCCCAGGATTCAGCGCCGAGCAACGGGTGGACAGGCAGTTCAACGAAATGAACGGCGGGCAGTGAAAGTGATGCCCTGCACTCAGTGAAGTTGTAACTTTTATAATCTTCATGCACCAATTTAATAGTCCGAAAAGTTGGCTGGTAATATTTTGAAAAATGTTTTTATGTTAGAGAAAAATGATATTTCACAAGTGCTTGAGCCTTGTTGAATATGGCCTGGCGACGGTTGGAAGTCGCCGATACTTCGGCAGGGATGCCATTGGAAAGTTCGATAAAACATCAACGGACAGGCGAGGGAGTGTTCATGCTGACCATCACCACGGTCGAGGATCTGACCGCTGCTCAATTACAAGATGTCATTGCTGCCCGCACCCTGGGCATCCAGATCAAAGGCTTCGCTTCGGCCGACACCGTGGCCCTGGCGCTGGAGCGCCTGAGCCACCACGAACTGCGTGGCGCCTTCAGTGAGCAGACCGAGTTCGTGCGCCTGGGCAAGGCCTACATCGAAATCAAGGACGCGGCCAGTCGCGCCGAGTACCACGGCCAGGCCATCGCCAACATCCGCAAGATCCGCGGCGCCTTCGGCCCGCTGGCATCGCCCATCGACCAGTTGCGCCTGCTGCTCGACGAGGTCTGGCCCAAGGGTGCGCGGCTGCTGGATGTGAACGGCGAGAAGTGCTTCGTCGGCATCGCCCGCTTCCAGGGCAACAATGTCGACCTCACGCCCCACACCGACGACCTGGCGCGCAACGCCCCCCAGGACCATCAACCGCGCTTGCTGACCCAGCTGTCCACCAACATCTACCTGCAGATCCCGGACGACGGCGGCGAGCTGGAAATCTGGAACCTGCACCCCGACGAAGCGGAGTACGACCGCCTGCGCGGCGAGCGTGCCTACGGCATCGAGCGCCACCTGTTGCCGCCGCCGGACCTGGTGGTCAAGCCAGAGCCCGGCGACCTGATCTTCCTCAACCCGCGGCTGATCCACGCGGTGCGCCCCTCGGCCACCAGCACCCGGGTCACCCTCGGCGTATTCATCGGTTATTTCGGCGACGACCAGCCTTTGGCCTACTGGAGCTAAGCGACATGAGCAATGTGGAAGCGATCAACCTCAAAGCCTATTTCAACAAGGGTGGCGAAGAACTGGACTTCACCGGCAAACGCTGCGTGCTGGCCGTCAGCGTCGGCCAGGAGTACCACGAGGAGCAGAAGCTCAGCTCCACCGTGCACCTGATCAACAAGTCCGGTTTCAGCCAGGTGAAAGTCGTGGTGGCCGACACCCTGCAGCGCCACAACAAACATGGCAAGTCACCGGGCGAGGCACTGTCGGCGGCGATCCGCGACGGTGATGCCTGGCTGGCGCGCAACCGCAAGTACCTGGCCGGGCTGGAGGCGCCGGTGAGCATCAGCCGTTGGAACCAGGAGCTGGCTTCGGACCGTTACGCCGACCTGCGCCAACAGGTCAACCAGCTGTACCGCGAAAGCGAGGACTTGCGCGGCGCCATCGAAACCACCATTGGCGTGTTCACCGAACGGCTACGATTGCGTGACCCCGACGCCGACCTGGAGCGTGCCGCCGCGCAATGCCGCGAGTACATCCTCGAGGAAGTGCCGATCATCCTCCCGCAGTGGGCGCAGGAGGGCTACGACTACGTGATCTACCCGCAGCAGATGACCCACGCCATGGCCACGGCGCGGCGCCTGTTGATCGAACCGCACAGCCCGGACCGGGTGCACTGGCTGCCGCTGAAGTTCAAGAAACGCGGCATCCCGATTCCCTTCACCACGCCAGGCGCGGTGCATCCGGCCTGGGCCGGCAGCGCCATCGCCATCTGAGCACAACTTTCGACATCGGCCCCACGCCACACGGACGACGGCCTTCACTTGTTTTGACGGACAGGAGTTTCCATGGGCGTTTTTGCGCAACAGCAACGCAAATGGTGGGCCTTGCTTGGTGTAAGCATCGCCAGCTTTCTCGGGTGCGTGGACTTCACCATCGTCAACACCGCGCTGCCGGCCGTGCAGGCCGAGCTCGGTGCGTCGGTGGGCAGCCTGCAGTGGGTGATCAACGGTTTCATCCTGGCGCTGTCCAGCACCATGGTGCTGGTGGGGCGCCTGGCTGACCTGCACGGCCGCAGGCGGGTGCTGAACATCGGCTTGCTGGTGTTCGGCCTGGCGTCACTGGCGGCGGGGCTGGCGTCGAGCATCGATGCGCTGGTCGCGGCGCGGGTGGCACAAGGGCTGGCCTGCGCGGTGCTCTACACCGCTTCGGGGGCTATCGTCGCGGCGACCTTCGCCAGCGAGGAGCAGGGCAAGGCGTTCGGCGTGCTGTTCGGGGTGAACGGTATCGGGCTGGCAGTGGGGCCGGTGCTGGGCGGGGTGATCACCAGTGCGCTGGGTTGGCAATGGATCTTCCTGGTGAACGTACCCTTCGTCCTGCTGAGCCTGGCGATCATCGCACTGGCGGCGGACGAGTCGCGGGCCGAGCAGGACGGGGCGCGGCTCGACTGGTTTGGCGCGGTGCTGCTTTTGGTGGGGTTGCCGAGCCTGGTACTGGTGATCGTCCAGGGCGCGACCTGGGGCTGGGTCTCGACAAACACCCTGGTGCTGCTCGGCCTGGCGCTTGTGGCGCTGTGCGCATTCGGGGTGGTCGAGTTGCGGGTGAGGGCGCCGATCGTGGACTTGCGCCTGTTCGCCAACCGGCGTTTCGTCGCGGCGGTGACGGCCAGCTTCGGTCTTGCGCTGTTCTATTGCGTGGCGTTCTTCGTGATGCCACTGTACCTGGCGTTGATCCGCGGTGAAAGCGTGCAGGCCAGCGGGCTGCTGCTATTGCCGACGACGCTGGGGGTGGCGGTGCTTTCGCCTGTGGTCGGCCGCCTGGTGGACCGCAAGGGGCCGGCGTTGCTGGTCCAGGCGGGATTGCTGTTGTTCGTGCTTTCCGCGGCGCTGCAGGCGGCGTTCGGCGAACACACGTCCCTGGTGTATCTGCTCGGCGCCTTCGCCGTGATGGGGTTGGGCTGGGCCTGCATACTCGGCCCCTCGACGGTGCTGGGGATTTCCTCCGTGCCGCAGCAGGTGAGCTCGGTGGCCATGGGCTCGCTGATGACCTTGCACAATGTCGGCGGTGGGCTGGGGCTGGCGGTGGGCGTCGGGCTGTATCGCGAAATCGCGACCCGAGCACTGTCCAGCGCCAGTGGTGTGCCTGCGCAGACCGACTGGCTGGCGCTTGCGGCTGCGGCGCCGGAGCAGGGCGCGGTACTGCTGGCCGAGCACCTGGGGCAGGGGGGTGATGTGCTGCGAGGCTGGGTACAGGCTGCATTCCTCCAGGGTTACCAGGCTGTGATGGTGTTCCTCGCCGGCGGGCTGCTGCTGGCCTGGGCAGGGGTGACCCTGTTGCTGCGCGCACGCGTTGCCGCTGCCGCCAATCAGGAGCCCAGCCATGGCGAGGCGTGATGGCCGCTTACGCCTGGGCGCCTTCCTCTCCGGCGCCGGCGCCCATGCCGGTAGCTGGCGGCACCCGCGGGCCGACGCCGATGCCTCGCTCAACTTCGAGCGCTATCGACAGTATGCGCAAACCCTGGAACGAGGGCGCTTCGACGCCCTGTTCCTCAACGACAACGTGGCGGTCGGCGAGCTGGATCCGCGTGTGCTTCGCAGCAGTGGCTACAGCCTGCGCTGGGACCCGCTGACCCTGCTGCCGGCACTGGCGGTGACGACCCGTCATATCGGCCTGATCGCCACCGCCAACACCAGCTTCAACGAGCCCTACAACATTGCCCGCACGTTCGCTTCGCTGGATCACCTGTCCAATGGCCGTGCCGGCTGGAACCTGGTGACGGCGCTGATCGGCGGTGAGAACTTCAACTACGCCACGCACCTGCCCCATGCCGAACGCTATGCCCGCGCCGAGGAGTTCTTCGAGGTGGTGACCGGGCTCTGGGACAGTTGGGCGGACGATGCCTTCCCGCTGGACAAGGCCTCGGGCACCTTCCTCGATCCCACGCGCATGCGTGTGCTCGACCACCAGGGCGAGTACTTTCGCGTACGCGGCCCGCTGAATGCACCTCGGCCTCTGCAAGGCTGGCCGGTGATTGCCCAGGCGGGCTCTTCGGAGGCTGGCCGGGCGCTGGCGGCGCGCAGTGCCGAACTGGTGTTCACCGCCCAGCAGACATTGGCAGAGGGCAGGGCCTTCTACGAGGACATCCACCAGCGCCTGGCCCTGGCCGGTCGACCCACGCAAGCGCTCAAGGTGTTTCCCGGCCTCGCACCGGTGGTGGGGCTCACAGTCAGCGAGGCGCAGGAGAAGGCCGAGCAACTGCAGGCGTTGGTGGACCCGGAAGCGGCGCTCAAGGCGCTGTCGTTCCTGCTGGATATCGGTATCGACCTGGCGCGACTGCCGCCCGATGCCCCAGTCGTGTTGCCAGATCCGGTGCCATTGACGGAGCGTCACAAGAGCCGCCAGCAACTGGTGGTGGACTTGATCCGCCGGGAAAGCCCCACAGCGGGGCAGTTGCTGCGCAAGCTCGGCGCGGGTGGGCATCGTTTGCTGGTGGGGACGCCCAGGCAGATCGTCGAGGAGATGGCATGCTGGTTCGAAGAGGGCGCCGCGGATGGGTTCAACCTGCTCTTCACCCATCTGCCGGGCGGCCTGGATGATTTTGTCGAGTGGGTGATTCCCGAGTTGCAACGCCTGGGGTTGTTCAGGCGCGAGTACGAGGGGCGAACGCTGCGCGAGAACCTGGAGCTTTCCTACGTGGCCAACCGTTTTTTCCCGTAAAAGCCACCGCATCGCGGATTAATCCGCTCCTACACGCGCTGCAACCCGTGTAGGAGCGGCTTCAGCCGCGATGCGCCGATCAGGCGCGATGATCGAAAAAATGCCCCATCAGTTTCAGCAGCGGCCTGCGACGATTCTTCCTGGAAAAGTCCCACTCATTGAGCTGCGACGCCGCCGGGCTGCCGTCCTGCTCGTGCAGCATCCGGTGTGCCTCGGGCAGCCGGTACCAAGGTACCGAGGGGAAGGCATGGTGCACGATATGCAGGTTGAAGTTGAGGATCACGAAGCGCGACCACACCGGCACACTCTTGCAATCGTGCGACACGCGATCCTGTTCCCAGAATTGCAGGCGCTCGCCATCTTTGGCCAGCAGCGGCGCCTCGGCATGGTGGGGCAGGTTGACCAATTCCACGATCAGGGCCAGGAACAGCCAGATGATCAGGTAAAACAATGCCAAGTCCGCCAGGTGACCAAAGGCCCAGGCAATAGCCGCCACCACCCCGTAACCCACCAGGTACAGGCGGGCGAAACGAATCTCCTTGAGGATGCGCGGCGAGTCGTCGCCCTGGGCCCGGGCAATGAACGGCGCACGCCAGTTCAGCAGGAAATGGTTGACGGCGATCATTGGCAGCCAGTGCTTCCACATGAACTCCAGGGTGCGCTCCTGTTTCTTGGTCATGACCGCGAACCGCTCGATCATCCCGCGGTTCTCCGGGTCGTTGAGCGGGTGCGCGGTCCAGGTGTGGTGGGCCATGTGGAAGCGCCGACGGACCAAGAACGGCAGGGCGATCAACCAGCCGTTGAAATGGCCGATGATGTCGTTGAGCCGACGATTGTCCGAGGTCGCGCCATGCAGTGCTTCGTGCAGGATCAGGTACAACTGCACAGTGGCCAGGCCCGCGACCAGCAGGCCCAGTACCTGCAACGCGGTGGATTCACTCAGCCAGAAGTTCCACGCCAGCACCAGCAACAACAGGTCGGCGACCCACAGCATCACGGTCCAGGGCTCTTTCGCGCCGTCGGGGATCTGCTTGCGTACGACTAGCCATTGGTCTTTCGTCATTGTCTGAATACTCCAGTCTTCATCCGTTGCGGGATGGGAATGCACGGTAGGTAAGGGGCACTTTCATTGCAGGGCGATGCCGCAGAGGCTGTCGGCCAACTTCGCGTAGGCCTGGTCGAAGAACGCCACCTCATCATCGAAGCCATGGCTGCGAGGGGCGTCGGCGAACACTTCGAAGACCAGCAGGATGCAGTCGTAGCGAACACCACCCTCCAGGTGCCAGGCCGGCAGGTAGGCAGTGATCGCAAAGCCCAGGCCCACCAGGCCGACGAGCAGTTCCAGCTTGTCGGCGAGGATATGCACGCTGAAGTACTGCACCTGGGGATGGCGCTGGAGGAGGGCGGCGAGTGCTTGCAGCGCAACTTGCTGCGTCGGGTTGTCGCCGACAAGACCGGACACCATCAGAGCGTTGGCGTCCGGGTCATGGTTGAAGCGCAACGGGCCATGGACTTCGGCACCGGGTGGGCCGCTCACGCAGGTGGCCGGATAGCAACCGGGCTGTGGGGTGAGCCGCAGTGCGTCATACAGCTTGGCGATGATCGGGCCGCCTGCACCGGTGTGCGCATACCCAGGCGTGACATGCATGAAACCTTCCTGCGCCGGAGGGAGCAGGGCGGTCAGGTGGTATTCCCTGATGCCGTCGACCTTGTCCGGCCCACCGTCATGCCCCACCAGCACGCCCGGTTTGATCTTCTTCATCAAGGCATGGCTGGCGATATTGCGCGTGACATAGAACCCCAGCTCCATGGCGTGCGGCCGATGGCGCTCGAGCCCCAGTCTGACCAGGTTGGAAATCGCACCGGTTCTGCGCGCGGCCGGGTGGACGACGCCATGGGACATTTCCCAGGACTGGTTCCACGGCCGTCGGGCGACGCAACAGCAACCGACAAGAAAGCTGTCGAGTTCGGCGACGAACCATTGCTGCTGCCCGGAGTCCATGGAGCTGCGGATATAGGCCGGGCTTTGGCAGGGGTGGGTAGTTTGCCCGTAGACCATCTGGAACAACTGGGCCAGTCGCGGAATATCGTTGATATGGCCTGGGCGGTAATCAAAAGCGTCAGTACGTGTCTCGATATCCGCGGGAGTGGACACGGACTTATGCAGCACGTTTGTCGAGGTCATGGCACACCTGAATATATTTATTGGCGACAGGCGAGCGCTGTGATTACCCAAGGCAAATCACAGGCACGAGCAAGGGCAGTCAACGCTGTCGAGACACCTCAGGCAGCAAGGGCTGCAGCTAAGTGACGGTCAATAAATTCGAGATGGGCTCGGTGTCGCAGATATGCATCATCCATGTGCAAAAACATCATGTCGTTCCTGACAGTAGTGTGAGTATTGAAGTGGCAAACCGGACTCCTTCCAGTTGCCGAGGAGGGAATATAGAGCGTTGGGGCATACTGTCAAATATATTCGTTGGCTAGAACTCGAATACGTGTCGATGACGTGCGCTGGATATCTGACTGAGTTATTTATTCCGCTGTCCAATATGTCTTGTCTATAAGGGTAGGGTGCCCGCAGGCACCCGCTCCGTCATACGCGAAAGCGCGAAACGCTGGCTTGCATGCCCTGTGCGATGTCACCCAGGCGCTGTGCGGTAGAAGCCAGTTGCCGTGTGGTTTCGGTGCTCTCCCTGGACATCCGCGCGATTCGTTCGACCTGATGGGCGACTTCCTGGCTGGCCAGGGTCTGTTCGCCAATTGTGTGGGAGATTTCCTCCACCACCGAGGCGGCCTGGCGCGCGCCTTCGCGAATCTGCTGGATGGAGGCGCCGGCCTGGGTGGCCAGCTCCACGCCGGCGCGCACCCGGGTGACGCCGGTCTGCATGCTTTGCACCGCGTTGCCCGTGCTCTGGCGAATGCGCTCGATCATGTCGGCAATCTCGCGTGTCGATTGCGCCGTGCGCGCGGCCAGGCCGCGCACTTCGTCGGCGACCACGGCAAAGCCGCGGCCGGCGTCGCCCGCACGCGCCGCCTCGATGGCCGCGTTGAGCGCCAACAGGTTGGTCTGCTCGGCGATGGTGTTGATCACCTGGACGATGGAATAGATTTCCTCGGAGCTTTGCCCCAGCACCGTGATGGTCTCGGAAGAGCGGTGCACCGCTTCATCGATGCCCTGCATGCCGCCGACGACATTGAGGATGACTTCACCGCCATCGCTGGCCAGGCGCTCCGACTGGCCGGAGATCGACTGCGCATCGCGAGCATGCTCGGCGATCTGCGACAGGTTGGCGATCATCTGCTCGGTGGCCGAGGCCATGCTCACCGCGCTCTCCGACTGCTGGCTGGTGCGTTCGACCAGGCCGCTCGAAGCCTGGCCCAGCTCTTCGGCGACATCGTGCAGTTGCTGGTTTTCTTCGTGGATCGCCTTGATCATGGCGCTCAGGCTGTCGCGCATGTCAGCCAGGGAGCGCAACAGGTGGCCGGTTTCGTCGCGCTCGTGCACCTGTATCTCGGTGGTGAGGTCGCCCTGGGCGATCCGTTCGGCCACGGCCACGGTCTGGCGCAGGGGGCGCAGCACCGAACGCAGCAGCATGAATGTGCACAGCACCAGGACCAACGTCGCCAGGACCATGCCGCCTATCAGCACGGCAATACCCTGATGCAGGGTCGCCTTGCTTTGCGCGCGGCTCTTGTCGGCGTTGCTCGCAATCAGGTCGCTCAGCGTGCTGTTGCGTTCCTCCAGCTCCTTGAACGCCTCCATGAAGGCGGGCAACTGAGCTTGTGCCTGTTCAGGAGACTTCAGTGCCAGCTGGATGATCGATGTGGCGCTGGCGATGTAGTTGTCGAGCAGTGGGCCGAGTTCGCTGATGGCATCGTGCAGATCCGCGTCCAGCGGCAGCTTGAGGTTGCTCTGGATCACGCTCCTGAACCATTTGGCATGCTCGTCGAGGTCGGCCAGCACCTGGTTGGCGGTATCGACGTCGCCAGGCTTGACCAGCAAGGCGGCCAGCACGTCGGCGCGCAGGGCATCGTGCATCATGTCGCCCTCCATGTGGTTGCGCAGGGCGGACATGCTGTCCTCGTTGCGCGTCAGCGCCTGGTTCTGGTCATGCTCGGCAAGCAGGCCGCTGCCGCCGAGCAGCAGGGCAGCGAGGATGCTGACCAGACCGAAACCGATGGTTTTCTGCCGAATATCCATATCGAACGGCTCCATGAGGTAGGTTTGGTGAGCATAGATTGCTGGGTGTTTTTCGCCGCATGACAAGCCGGTATCGTGTTGCGGTGGGTGGACGACCAAGGGGAGCTCAAGGCGAGGGCAGGGCACGGGCAGACCAAGGCAGGTGTTTGATTTGAATTACAGTTTTGTTTCAGATCGCCGACTTGATAGGTGATGCCTAGACCCAGGGTTACGTGACTGAATGAAACTGTTTAAATCGCCTCGTGCGTTGATTCACTACTCTCATGCAGAAATCGACGTTTTCGACCGCCCGCAAGGGCAATTCAAAGTTCAGACTCAAGGTCGGTTGTACACCTTGAATTTCGACAAGTCCTTCATGTCGAAACTGGGTGTCACCAAAGCCATCAAGCCTCGCAGTGCGCTGCTGTTTACCGATGCAGCGCTTGAAAAATTCACGCCACATCCGATCTTGGGCCTGCACTTTTTCAAGCGCCTGTTCGGTCAGCACTGGAGCCGTGAATTCGGCGACGTGGTCTGGGATAGGCGCGATACTGTTTGCGAAGGCAATGTACTACGGATAAAGGACGTACGGATCATCCCCATCGAAGGGGGCGTGCGGCGGTGGTGGCAGCGTATCAAAGTGGCTACAGTCGTCACCGTGGACCTTGCGCTGCTTGGCTTTGTCCTCGCGGTGCTGGCGTTAACCTATTTTCAAGCTGCACTTGGAACCGAGCACTGGTTGGTGGTGCTGGCAGAGCGATTCGAGCAGGCTGGCAAATGGTTTGTAGCGAAAGCCCCCCTTATCGTGGGCTGCCTGACGGTGTGGGGCATAGCAGCGTTTTTCAATGTAAAACGCACGATGTCGAGCCAGTCTTTCGAAGAAGACTTTCGCGCGCTGGGGTTCGAACCGGGTTCACCGCAACGTTGAGAGGCCCGGCTGGGTTGCCGTTGGAGCGAACAGCAGGAGAGGCGGCATAAACGATAACTCAACTAAATGAATATTTAGTTGAGTTATCAACTGGGATTATCGATACGTCAAGAAGGGTGTGAGCACGCTTTGCTGGTGCCTGGCCTATTTACTATGAAAAACCCTCAAAGGAATGAGTCCCATGCGCGGATTTACCGTATTACCGCTGCTGTTTCTCTCTTTGACCGCCTGGGGCGACTGCACGCAGTACCTGCAGACCTGGGCCCAGACATTGCATCCGACACTGAAGCTCGACAGCGAATATGCGGTCTGCAAGGTCAATCCCGCAGACGCCAGCCAGGTCGTGGCAGCCTTGCCCATGAAAGTGGACATCGATGAAGACGGGCATGGCAATTACGGCCTAGATGTGCTGGTGGCTGATGCCGCCAGTGGCAAGATTATTGGCCGCAATTATCAACACGCTGCGATCATCTCCGATGCGATGCGATTTTCAGGCCTGAGCCTGGACACTGCACGTTATCAGGTAGCCCCTGGGCTACGGGCATTTGGCGTGCGCATCAGCCACTCAGGTTCGTCACGGGTCAATCCGTATGGCAGTGAAACCCTGAGTCTGTACGTGAACGACGGTTCGCAGTTGCGCCGGATCATGGGGCACTTGGTTGTCAGTGAGAGCCAGGGCGAATGGGACGGTGTCTGCGCCGGTGAATTCGGCGAGACAAAGCGGACCCTGGCGATTGGCAAAGCTGGCAAGGATGGATTCAGCCAAATACGGATTACCGAGGTTTCGACTGGCAGGCAGGCCGTTCTCAAGGGTGAGGATGACTGTGAAGAAATGGAGGTCAAGTCGAGGACGAAGATGTTCAGCCTGGATTATGACGGCGGTCGGTATGGAGTACCGAAGGAATTGATGTACCAGTGAGCTGGATTGGCAATGGGGCTTTGATGGAGGCTGAAATCTGGCCTCCCTCTGGGCGTGATGCTCAATACGAACATGCGCATAATGTATATTATGTTAAATAGCGTATTGTGGAAGGCAGCCCTCTGCTTCACCTGCCGCCCTGAGAACTGCTGCGAATCGCTTCCAAGGCATTGAACAACCCCATACCGGCAAGCATCGCGGCCACAAATAGCCAGGCTTGCCAGTACCCGCCAACGAGCAACACCAGCGCCGGGCCCGGACACACGCCGGCAAGTCCCCAGCCGACGCCGAAGACCAGGCTCCCGCCGACGAGTCGACGGTCGATATCGCGCCTGGCAGGCAGCTGCATCGTTCCCCCCAGCAAGGCCGAGGTACGTCGTCGCGCCCAGGTCATAGGCAACAGCGCGGCACCTATGGCACCTGCCATGACCAGTGCCAGCGATGGGTCCCATTGCCCGGCAAGGTCGAGAAAACCCAGCACCTTGGCGGGGTTTGTCATCCCGGACAGCAATAACCCCATACCGAACAACACCCCCGCGATGAAACCGCTGATCCGTTTCATTTCACGCGCCCGCCAGAAGGTGCCGAACCACGAAGACCGTGACAAAACCGGCCGCCATGAAGCACAGCGTCGCCAGCGCAGAACGGGGCGACAGGCGTGACAGGCCACACACACCATGGCCACTGGTGCAGCCACCGCCATAACGGGTACCCAGGCCTACCAGCAGCCCCGCAACCATCAGCGCCCAGGGCGCCGTACTGAAGTGAACCAGGGGCATCGCCAGGAACACTTGCCATAAAAGTGGCGCGGCAGTAAGTCCCAGCAAAAAGCACACTTTTTCGTCGCGCCCTTCTCCACCACTTTGCAGCAGCGAGCCGAGCAAACCGCTGATACCCGCGATGCGCCCGTTCGCCACGGCGAACAGCCCGGCGGCCAAACCGATCAGTGCCCCGCCTGCCAATGCCGACCACGGCGTGAAGACAGCGATATCAACGAGCATCTCAGCGCTCCATTTTCGAACTACAGACAAGAACAAATTTTATCTTAGCGGATGTGCTCTAGATGAGTACGGTCCCGGAATGAGACGGTGCGGGTTGATAGTGGAATTGACCGGTAATTGGCTTTTATCAAGTCGAGCTGCCGACGGCGGCGTAAGTTGCCAATGTCTATTGGCCGGCCATGGAAAAGAATCGTGAACCGCCCCGCTCCCTCATGCGTTCGCCTGTATGACGAACAAGATCTCGATAGCGTGCTGCATACCATGGCGCATCAGGCCCTGGCGTTCATGCCCGCACAGCCCGTGGTACTGGTGGGGATTCAACGCCGAGGAGAGCCTTTGGCGCGTCGCCTGCAACTGCACTTGCAGCAACTGACCGGGGCCGCGCCATTTCCGCTCTACCCGGTCAAGGTCAAGCGTTACGCCGACGACCTCAGCATCCTGCATGCCCATCCGCAGCTCGTCGAGAACCCTGAGTTGGCCGCCCTGAATCTGGCCGACACCACGTTGCTGGTGGTCGATGATGTGCTGTACGAAGGGCACTCCCTGCTGCGCACCTGCGCTTACCTGGCTCAGCTAGGCGCGCGTCGGGTACTCAGCGCGGTGCTCGTTGACCGCCACGCCTGTCAGCAACCCGTGCATGCGCATATCGTGGGTATCCACCTGCAGGTCGCCGAGCAGGATATCGTGGAATGCCATGTGCCGCCTTTCGAAGCGGTTTTCTGCGTGGAAGTGATTCACCACGGTCGCGCCGTGATACCGCCTGAATCGACTCGATGAAGTAGCGTTGCCCATAGGGAATGTCATCGAAGCTGCCGCTCAGCCAATCTTGATAAATATCAAGGCCATCAAGCCCCACTGCGTCACCCTTGGCCTGAACCGGTGGGCCTTCATCGAGGCTGCCATTGCCGTGGAGGCCATCATGAACGCTGACTCGCGACTGCTACTGATCTGCCATCCAGACCTGCACCCCTCGCCTGCGTTGACGCGTGCTCAGGCGCTGGCCAGCACGACAGGCGCCACCTTGCACCTGGTGGTGCTCAGCCAACTGCCCTCACGCCTGGCCACACTGGACCAGGTGCTGCGCAGCAATGCCCGCAAGCAGGACGCCGAGCACCGCAAGGCTTGGCTCGCCGACCAGGTGAAGGCGCTGGGCGAACTGGGCATTACCGCCTATGCCGAGACACTGGACGATGAAGACCCTCTCAAGGACTTGATCCGGTTGGCCCAACTGCACCGGGTAGAGATGGTGATCAAGGATATCAAGCACGAAACCGCCTTGAGCCGTGCCTTGCTTACACCCTTGGACTGGCAATTGCTGCGCCGTTGCCCGATACCGCTGCACCTGGTGGCCCAGGCTGAAACCGGGCTGCCAGCGCGCATACTCGTCGCCGTCGATCTGGTCGAGCACGACCCTGTGATCGACAAGCTCAACGGCCACATTCTGCAAGCGGCACAGGCACTGGCACAACGATGCAAGGCGCAACTGCATCTGCTGCAGGCCTATGAACCCAGCGCCAGCTTCGTTGCCTATGCCGCCGCCCCCGTGGCCTGGACTGACAAGCTGGTCGAGGAAATGTCCGGTCGCGCGCGCGAGCGCATGGCGACGTTCGGCGGCCACTACGGCATCAAGCCAGATCACCTGCACCTGGTGCGAGGCGCTGCCCGTAACGTGGTCAGCGAATACGCGAACCAGCATGGCTTCAATGTAGTGGTGATGGGCACGCTCTACCACGGGGGCGTGAGCAAGGTCGTCGGAAGTACGACCGAGCAAACCCTGTACAAGGTTCACTCCAGCATTCTGGCCATCCACGGTTGAACGGTTGCTGTGAACGACCTCTGGAGCGCTGGGCATGAATGACACACCGCCGATACTGTTCGCCTTGCAAGGCAGCCAGGCCTATGGAAATGCCGTCGCGCAATGCCTGGGCTGGAAACTGTCGGCACATGAAGAGCGCGACTACGAGGACGGCGAGCACAAATGCTGGCCTGGCGAATCGGTCGACGCTCGATCGGTCATCGTCTTTCACTCGCTCTTCGGTGACGCGCACCACAGCGCTCACGACAAGCTGTGCCGCTTGTTGTTCTTCTGTGCTGCGCTCAAGGACGCCGGCGCCAACCAGGTGACAGCAGTCACGCCTTACCTGTGTTATGGCCGCAAGGACCGCAAGGTGGAGTTTCAGGACGCTACCATCACCCGGTATGTAGCGCGGCTGATGGAAAGCTGCGGCGTCGACCGCATAGTGGCGCTGGACGTGCACAACCCCAGCGCTTTTGACAACGCCTACCGGATCCCGAGTTGGAATCTGCAATGCACCCAATTGTTCGCCCAACGCCTGGCCCCGTTGCTCGGCGAGCAGTCGGTCACGGTCGTCTCGCCGGATATCGGAGGCATCAAGCGCGCCGAGCAGTTTCGCCTGGTCCTGGCGGACTTGCTGGGGCGCCCGGTATCGGTGGCCATGATGGAAAAGCACCGCCAGCAGGCAGGCCTGAGCGGCGACCATCTGGTCGGTAACGTGGCAGGCCGCACCGTCATCGTGTTCGATGACCTGATCAGCACGGGGCAGACGCTGCTACATGCGGCCCAAGCCTGCCGGCAGGCGGGAGCCAGCCGCATGCTGGCCGCTGCTACCCACGGCCTGTTCACCACCGGTGGCGAGCTGTTCGACAGCGGTGCGTTCGAACGGGTACTGGTGGCCGACAGCATCGCGCCTTTTCGCCTGCCCGTGCGCTGCATGGCGCAGCTGGAGATTGTCGATACCAGCACCTTGGTCGCCGATTTGCTTGCAAACCGGCGGTGACCCCGGCGCATGGCCTTGCACCGCGCTCAGCGGTGATCCAGGTACCGATACAGGGCTTCTTCCTGGTCGAAATGCAACTTGGCCAAGGTGTCCAGGCGTATCAACTGGTGCTGGATGTCATCAGCGTTCGGGCTCGCTGCCGCCCGGCTGAAATCGTGGCTCATGCAGGACAGAAGATGAATGAGGCGGAAAATTTCCCGGTGGGTATGGCTCATCGCCAACAGCGGATCTTCGCCGGGCATGAAGCGGCTCAGCAGCGGATACAAACGGCGCTCGTCATCGCGCTCGTGGCGCTCCAGAAGGTCATGCAACCCGGTGACCAGTTTGCCCAGGTCGGCCCGCGCCTGCTCGATGGGACGCTTGGCGAAGTCGCCGGCCATCTGGCTCAGTTCCGTCAGCAACCCGTCGAGTTGCCGATGTTCATCCTGCAACCGATCCAGGTCCTTGGCGGCAAGCCCACTGCGTCGGCTAGCCGTCAAGGGGCCCAGCGCGCGCAAGGCGTTGGCGATGATCAACAGATCGATACCTTCCTGCAACACCGCCCCCAGCAACGCGGGCAGGTAGCCAGCGGCCGCAACCACCATGGCCAGCAACGACAGGCTCATGCCCACCCATCCCCCTTGCCGGGCGATGTACACGGCGTGCCGGGCGATATCCAAGGCCTCGACCAATCGATCGAGGCGATCGACCAGCAATACCACACCGGCCGCCTGGGCAGAAGCCGTAACACCAGAAGCGCCCATGGCAACCCCGACATTGGCCGCCGCCAATGCCGGCGCATCGTTGATGCCATCGCCCACCATCAGCGAGGGCGCCGTGCGGCAGCCTTCCTGCACCAGGCGAATCTTGTCCTCGGGCGAGAGACCCGAGCGAAGCTCGTCGATACCCGCCGCCAGCGCGACCATTTCCGCCGTTTCCGGGCGGTCGCCGGTGAGCATGACCACCTTGTCGATACCACGCGCCCGCAGGCAGCGCAGTGTCTGGGGGGTTTCCCGGCGCCAGCCGCAGTACCGCTTTCAACTCGCCGTCAACCGCCACGAAACTGCCGCTGTTGGCCAGGTAGTCCAGTTGCTGCAGGCGCGCCTGTGCCCAGCGGCCATCGTCCTGCTCATTTTGCACATAGGCCAGGCTCCCCAAGCGTATAGCCTGGCCTTGCACGATCCCGGCAAGACCCTGGCCGGGGCTTTCCTGCACCTGCTGGGCAGCAGTCAGCGTCAGGTGGCGCAGGCGGGCGGCGTGAACGATGGCCTGGGCAATCGGATGGGTCGAGGACTGGGCCAGCGAAGCGGCCAACTGCAGCATTTGCAGGGGCGCGCCCTGCCCCTTTACGTCGATCGACTGCAACTGGGCATGGCCACTGGTCAAGGTACCGGTCTTGTCGAGGAACACCTGGCGGATACCGGCCAGGGCCTCGAGCACCTCACCGTCACGCACCAGTATGTTGCGCCGTGCAGCCCTCGAAATGCCCGAGATGATGGCAATCGGCACCGCCAGTATCAGCGGGCAAGGTGTGGCGACCACCAGCACGGCCAGCACCCGCTGCACATCGCCACTGGCCCACCAGGCCAGCGCAGCAATTGCTCCAGAGCCAGGGCTGCGCCAATCGACAGCAGCGCGATCAGGTCGATGCCCGCCTCACCCTTGGCCAGGCGCTGGGCCATTTCAACCACCAGCACCACGACCATGAGCGCGCTGCCAGCGGCCCAGGCCAGCACCGCCCAAGTCGGCTGTTGCGCAGCATAGCTCAGCCCTCCGAGCAGCAAGGCCAGGACGCATACCAGCAACAGGCTTGGATCCAGCCATCGACGTGACATGGCGGTTACTTGCGTTTGGCCTGCTGGAGCAACCGTTGGACCTGTTCCTGGGCCTGAGTCGCTCTGCGCAGCGCCTCGTTCGCGGTCTGCTCGACCAGGTCGATGCGGTAGCACACCTGGTCGGCCCGCAATCGAGCGGTAGCCGCATTGTTTTCAGCCGACTCCAGGCGCGCGTCATATTGCTCAGCGTGCCAAGGGGTACAGCCCGAAGCCGCTGCCAGCAGCAGGCTGGACAATCCGGCAAGCAGATAGCGTTGCATATTGGTGCCCTCGCACATGCCTGAGACACCCTCAGTATCGGCATCGCCACTCACCGCAGCCTGACATTTATCAAGCTCGCCCGGCGTGCGACCAGGCGCTCAAGCGCAGTGCCGAGACTCAAGCCGAAGGCCTGCGCGTCACCGTTAAAGGGAAATACTGGGCGGCGCCGTGACCACACCCCGGTTGAAGTATTTGCCAATGGACATGATTTTCTACCTTTGTGGAATGCGCAGGCGGAGCGTCCCTGCTCCTGAAATCGGGTCGCTCACCTGCTGCTTTTGATAGGAATCACTTTTTCAGGGTGAATCGCCTCGGCGCGCTTGGGCAGGTGCACCAGCAGCACACCCTTGGCAAACTGGGCACTGATCTTTTCAGCGTCGACTTCACGGGGTAGCTGGAAGACCCGCTCGAAGCTGCCATAGTGCCGCTCCGACAGGTGGTATTCTTTTCGCTTTTCGTCAACCTCTTCCTGCTTCTCGCCGCGAATCACCACGTTGCCATTGATCAGCTTGATCTCGATATCCTTGTCGTCCACACCTGGCAGTTCGGCGCTGATGCGAAATTCGTCGGCCAGTTCGCTGATATCCATTGCCGGTAAGCCATGGCTGAACAGCTCAGGCCGCCAGAATGGCTCGACATCGAACGGGGTGTGGCTGAACGGCATGCGCAATGGCCGGCGCCCAAAATCGTCGAACAGGCTGTCGATCTGACGCCGCAACTGCTGGAACGGTCGCCACAGGTCCGACGGCTTGGTGCTTGCTGGCGACACCTTGGTGGCCTCGGTGGCTGCGGGGGTGACAGGTACTTTCTTGGCTGCTTCGGACATGACGACCTCCTCGAATGAGTAATGCCTCCTTGGGAGACGCCTTGATGGTGCGCTGGGGGTCGACCGCGCGTTTGACCTTTATCAATCAGTGGCCTGCCGCCATCGCTTGTCGGTTTGACCCTGATCAAAGTCCCGCTCTGGCGGACGCTTAGCCTGAAACAGCACGGTCAATCCAAACAAGATCGAGGCAACTATGGAGCGGGACGACAGCAAAAGTGTCCGCTTGCTGGAAACCTTACCCGGCCCGGGCATTCAGCAATGCCTGCGCCTGGCACTGTGCGGCGCGCAATTGAGCGAGGCGATGCCAGGCCAGTACTGCCTGCTGGCCAATCGTAGCGAGCGCTGGGCATGCAGCTACGTCAGCCTGCCTGGGGGGGACGGTCGGTTCATGGTGGCTACCCACAGCGCACACCCCTTGGGGCATCCAGGCGAACTACTGGGGTATTCAGGCCCCCTCGGCAGCGCCTGGCCAGTGCCCTTGCAGAGCGCACGGCTGCTGGCGATCACCCGTGGCGAAGGGGTACTGGCGTTGCTGTGCATGCTCGATGAGATCCACTGCTGGCTGCCTTGGGTGCAGGTGCGCTTGCTGCACGACGGCTTGCCGCTGGAGCACCTGCCCACTGAATGCCGACCGATGCTTCGCGGGCAAACGACGGCGCCGCGCAACTGCCTCAGCGGGTGGATGCAACTGACACATCAACTGCAGGCGTTCAGACCAGACACGGTCTACTGTTGCGCGCCGGCGCAGATAGCCCGGCAAGCGGCACGCATCTGTTGGCAAAAAGGAGTCGCACCACAGCGCATCTGGCTGCGCACTGACCATATGCCTCGGCCAAATTCGGTGGATCAATGTTCTCTGGGTGGGCCGGTTCAACGCTACAACAGGGTTCTGGCAGCGCTCAACTGGGTTCCTCCACCTGGCTGAGTTTCAATAGGCCTTGAAAGTCGACTAACCGGACTTCCCGCCCGCCGCACTGCACCAACCCTACCTGGGTGAAGCGGCTGAACAGCCGGCTGACGGTTTCCAGGGAAAGGTCCAGGTAGTTGGCGATATCGCCACGGGACATCGGCAGGTTGAAGACGTCTGCGCGCAGGCCGCGTTCGTGATAACGCGCCGACATGCCGAGCAGGAAGATCGCAAGCCGCTGCTCGGCTCGACCGTGGCAGCAACGCAAGTGTTCGTCCTTGCCTTGGATTCCCATGCTCAGCATATGCAACAGTTGGTAGCGCAAACCGGGGATCAGCCCAGACAGCTCGACGAGCTGATCCAACCTGATGGAGCACACCAGCGAAACCTCCATCGCCACGGCATAGCTCCGGTAATACCTTGCACCGATGGCGTCCAGCCCCAGCATCTCCCCTGGCAGAACGAAACCGGTGACCCGCTCGTTACCGTCGGTAGCGAGCAGGAAACTCTTGATGGCCCCTGAGCGCAGAGCGAACACATGCTCCATGGGCTCATCGGCCTTGAACAGATACTCGCCCTTCTTCAAAGGGCGGTTGCGGCGCACGATTCGCTCCAGCTTGTCCACCTCGTCGGCACTGAGACTGGCGGGCAGGCAAAGCCGACTCAACGAACACGCAAGGCACTTCACCTGGGGCCTTGCCCCGGTATCCAGTGAGCTTGACATGGACATGCCTCCGCTGTTTCGCGCGCGGGTATCCATACAAATTAGCGGGTTCGACCAGGCCTTTCAGAGCCCTCCGACCAAGGGTCATGCCACTTGCAGCGCTGCTTGCCCGTCGCTCGCGAGCTGGGAATGCCCGGCCTGGAAAGCTGTTCGTGGCCGCCCCTGCGAGCGCCGAAAACCCCGACGAACGGGCATTGAATGCCCACGTCATCGAGGCGCCTGGACGATCCGCTGTGGGGCCCCGCCTGACCAATGACAGCGGCTGGCGACCGGGGAATTGACAACGATCAAGTGCGCGCAGGGCCGAGCGTCGAAACTGAAGCTCCCTAGTTCGTTCCCCACACACGAGGATTACTTCAATGGCACCTACAGAACCGTCCCGTCAATACGCCGCCCCCTCGTTTCCCAAGCCTGAGGGCGAGCATTGGATCGAAGCGCTCGACAATGGCACCCATGTACTGATCAGGCCGCTGCAAGCCAAGGACCGGGAGCGGGAAAGGGCCTTCATCGAACGGCTGTCACCGCAATCGCGGCATTTTCGTTTCCTGTGCCAGATCAAGGAGCCTGGCGAGGCGATGCTCGACCAGTTGATGGCGGTCGACCAGGACCGACAAGCCGCTTACGTCGCCCTCGCCCATGTGGACGGCGAGCTGCAAGAAGTGGGCATTTCCCGTTACGCCGCCATTGCCGGCAAGGATGAATGCGAATGCGCCGTGACGGTGCTCGACAGCTGGCAGCACCATGGGCTGGGTCGCCTGTTGCTCAAGCACCTGACCGATCATGCCAGGGCCAAAGGCCTGCGGCAGATGTACTCGATCGACTCAGCCGCCAACCAGGCAATGCACGGCCTGGCCAAGGCAGCAGGATTCACCACCAGCACCGACCCGGATGACCCGACGCAAGTCATCCATCGCTACAACCTGACCTGAAGCGCCGTTGCACCAGCACCGGGGGCAGCCACCGCGCTGCCCCGCCTGCTTTTCGCCTCACGACCATCGTACGGCGCCTGATCATCCGACGGGCCAGTTCGACGCCCGGCCAATTCATCGAGCGCGGCAGTACCTCAGTCCTCTTCGGCCTCCCCGGTACGGGCCCTGAAGGACGCCGCGATCTCGGCCTGGCGTATCAGCCCCGTGACTTCCTCGTCCGAAGTCTGGGGAAAGTCCTGGAATCAGGCACTCCCGCCATTCAAGGCGCCGTCGCCCGGGCTGCTTCAGGCAGCAGGTCGAACTGTATGAGGCAACGCTGCTCGTCGTCCGCCGTCAACGCCTTGTATGCGCTCATTTCCCGCATCGGCGTTTCGAACAAGGCCAGGCGAATCAACCCATTTCGATCGAGGAATGTTTGCGCCATGCAGGTACACACCGGCCCGCCGAGCAATGCCGTGAGCTGCTCATCCTCGGATGAGGCCACCTGAGCCTGCAGGTTGGCGGCACAACGTTCCACGATACTGTCTACCGAGCGCCCCGCCAGCCAAAGGGTGCCGCCGCCCAGCAACGCCAGGAACAGCAACAGACCCAAGAGGACGTTCGACTCCTGGGTGATCGAACGCAGGAAGGCAAGCCGAGCCTGCCAGCCCGTGGGCTGACCATTGAAAATGGCCTTGCCGACCATGCGTTTCACGCCACGCTGCACACCCCACCCCAATGCCACGCATAAGGCCAGCAAGGCCAACAGTACGAATGGGTGTTGCATGGGCAGGCGCCAGCTCGGGCTCAACCACTGATAGGCGAAGGCCACGACGAGCAACGCGAGAATGGCCACGATCCACCCCAGGCTACCCCGTGGTCGATGCATCCAGGCCCGCAGTTTCGCCCTTGCTTGTGTTTCCATGACAGCCTCCCGGCCCAGGCTAGCGCACTGGGTCAATGGCAACGGTTTCCTGGTACTCGGGCACGCACACCTGCCAACCGAGCTCGATGCTGATCCGCCGCCGCAACGTATCGGCGGCGTGCGGCTCGCCATGGATGACGTAGGTCTGGCGTGGTGGGCGGGCGAAGCCACGCAACCACTCCATGATCTCGTCGGCATCGGCATGCGCAGAGAGGTTCTCCATGGCATGCACCTGGGCCCGGATGGGCACGTCTTCGCCATGCAGGCGGACACTGCGCGCACCGCCGACGATGTCGGCGCCGCGCGTACCACCGGCCTGGAAACCCGAGAACAGGATGCTGTTACGTGGGTTGGGTGCCAATGCTTTGAGATGGTGCAGAACCCGTCCACCGGTCGCCATGCCGCTGGCGGCGATGATGACCGCAGGTTCACGCAGTTGATCCAGATGCCGGGATTCATCGACCGTTCGGATGATCTGGGTGCCCCTGCACATTGCGGCGCACTCCGCCGGCGTCAAGCGATGCTCGCTCCGGAACTGTTGGTACAGGGTGGTTGCGTCTGTGGCCATCGGGCTGTTGAGATAGACCGGGATGTCGGGTATCAAGCCATCGCGCTTGAGTTTGTAGAGGTAATACATCAGCAACTGGGCACGGCCAACGGCGAACGACGGCACCAAGGTAATGCCGTGGCGCAGGAGGGTCTGGTTGATGACCTGGGCCAGAAATTGCTCGGTTGATTCGGTTGGATGCTGGCGATCGCCATAGGTGGACTCCACCAGCAGCACGTCTGCCGTCCTGATCAGCTCCGGCGCGCGCATGATCGGGTCTTGTGGCCGGCCTAGGTCGCCGGAGAAGACCAAGGTCTGGTCATCGACCTTGATCTGAACCGTCGCCGCACCGAGGATATGCCCTGCCGTGCGTAACATCAGTTCCATGCCTGGCGCTATCAGGGTTGGCTGATGCAACGCCACAGGGCGCAATAACGTCAAGGCGCGCTTTGCATCCTGTTCGGTATATAGCGGGCGTGCCGGCGAATGCTTGGAGTAGCCGTGCCGGTTGGCATGCTCGGCCTGCTCTTCCTGCAGCCGGGCACTGTCGAGCAACAGGATCTCGGCCAAGGCACAGGTGGCCGGCGTTGCGTAGACCGGTCCGGTATAGCCTTCGCGCGCAAGCACCGGAAGATAACCGCTGTGGTCGAGATGGGCATGGGTCAACACCACGGCATCGAGCGCGCGCAGTGCCGCCGGCAGCGGCTCCCAGTTGCGCAGGCGCAGTTGCTTGTAGCCTTGGAACAGCCCGCAGTCGATCAGCACCCGTGTGCTATCGCGGGTCAACAGGAACTTGCTGCCGGTCACGGTCCCGGTACCACCGAGAAATGTCAGTTGCATGGCTAGGGCTCCAGGGTGTCGACAGCTTGAGGGTGAACCGCCAGGATGCTGCACGGCGGGTGGCTGACGATGCGTTCGGTGGTGTCGCCAAGCAGCTTGTCTAGGCCCCTGGGCTGCACGACGCCCATGACCACCGCGTCGATGTCCAGTGCGGCAACCTGCTCGCGAATCACCTGCACCGGGCCGCCTTCCAGGAAGTGGTGGCGATCCGGCGCGACCCCCTCGGCGTCCGCCAAGGTGTCGAACGGCTCCTTGAGCGCATCGCGCATCTCTTCGATCCAGGCCTGGGTGACGTTGATGTCCGAGGCGAACACGCCAGCCAGGTTGTAGGCCGAGAGCAGGTGCAACTGTGCATCGCATTGCAGTGCCAGCGCTTGTGCGGCACGGATCAGCCCACGGTTGAAGCTGGCCTGGGCGTCGGGGGTTTCGCTGAAGGAGGTGTCCACGGCGACCAGCACACGCCGGGGCAGCGACGCGGAGGCCGTCGGTACGAAATGCGTGATGCCCTTCAAACCTCGCATCAGCGCACAATCCAGGGGCGTGCTGAACAGGCGTGCCAGCGCTGGCGTCGCCTCGCTGTCCTTGATGACCATATCTGGCTGCAGTTCACTGATGTAATCGATGGCCTGGCTGCGGATGTCCTCTGCCTGCAGGCTGTCGACCGTCAGGACTATACCGCTGGCACGGTGACGCTCGACCAACCCCGCCAGCTGCACCCGGTAGTGGTCGAACTGGCATTGGATAGCGGCCTCGTTCAATCGCTCTTCACGCAGCAGGTGCTCCTGTTTCGGTTCGAACAAACCCAATACATGCACACTGGCGCCACTGACATGCGCCAAGGCCAACGCCCTGCGCAGCGCGGGGGAATGCGGGTCGACCTCGGTGAGCAGCACCAGCAATTGTCGATATTGACCCATGGTGAACCTCCAGGCTTGCGCGGCTGGCGTGATGATGTAGGCGATTGTCCGCAGGCAAGTCGGTTCGCGCTTGATGCAGATCAGAAAACCCACCCGCCGAGCCTGAACTTGACGATTGTCAGAACCGGCGCCTCACGGCACGGTACAACAGCTCTGGCAAGCATCGACCAGATGGAGGCACCATGAGCAAGCAGCAGACTGACCAGCCAAACGCGGGCGAGCATTGGGTCGAAAAGCTTACGGACGGTTCTGCCGTACTGATCCGCCCGCTGCGCGAGGAAGATCATGAAAGGGACCGCCGTTTTGTCAGCACCATCGCTTACGAGGCGCGTCGTTTCCGCCTCATCGCCGGACTGAGCGGGATGCCGAGCGTGGATGCCCGTTGCATGCCTGTAGAACATCATCAACGCGAGGCCTATGTTGCCCTGGTCCATGCAGATGGCCAGTTACGCCAGATTGGGGTCTGCCGCTATGCCGGTGTTCCAGGCAGCCGCCTCTGCGAATGCGCCGTGGCGGTGCATGAAGCATGGCAACGCAAGGGGTTGGGGCGGTTGCTGATGCAGCACCTGATTACAGCCGCGAGGCGCAATGGCTTTCACTGCATGATTTCCAGGGACCTGGCGAACAACTACGGCATGCATCGGCTGACCAAAGGCTTGGGATTCAGCTCCCGCTACCTAGGTGGCGATGTCAGAGAAATCCTTCACGAACTTGACCTTCGCAGCTAAGAACAAGGCCCTTTCGGGCCTTGTCTCTCAGCCTTGGGAATGCTCCGGTGAAATCACCAGCACGCTGCTGGACAACCGGTGCAATACCCGTTCGGCAGTGCTACCGATGAACCAGCCAATACCGTGATGGTGGTAACTGCCCATGACCAGTACATCAATAGCATTGTGCTCCATGAACAGCGCCAGCACCTTGGCGGGGTCTCCCATGCGCAGATGGCGGTGTTCGGCGGCGATACCATTGCGCTCGGCAAGTGCCTGGAAGGCAGCGCTTTGCGCCTCGTGCAGTGTCTGGGCGAGGCTGGAGTCAAACAGGAACGAATGTTCGCGGCTGCCGCCTGCGTCCAGGTACATGGAGCCGACGTCGTAGGCATACAGCAACTCGACCTGGGCATTGCACTGTAATGCCAGTTTCAGTGCCTCGCTGATGATCTGGTCGTTGAACCCCTCGAACTGGTCCTCAGGGCGGGACAGGTCCACGGCGGCCAGAATCTTGCGCGGCAGCGCATGGCTGGCCTGGTTCACCAGGTGCAGGGGAATGCGGGTTTCCCGCAGCAGCTGGATGTCGAGCGAGGTGAACATCGCCCGCATCCACCAGGGTTCATGCTCGAGCGCCTTGATCAGCATGGCAAACGGCTGCTCGCGCAAGTGCACCAGGATCTCGTCCAGCGGATGTTGCACCCACACCACTTCGGTGGTGACCGTCACACCGTTGCGGCGCATCGACAACGCTTGGGTTTCAAGCCATTCACGGTGCTGCTGCACGTAGCCTTCACGCATCACCGCCAGCGCCTGATCATTGACCAGGCCCGCCGTGGCCAGGCCTTCGAGGTAGTCGAAGGCCACAATGTGCAAGGCCATGCCCTTGGCCTTGGCCAGCGCAGCCGCGCGGTCGTAAACCGGGGTGCGACGCATCAGAGGCGAAGCGATCAGCAAGAGTCTTTGCGGGTTGTCCATGGCGCACCTCAGCGATTGGCAAGTGTCCCTGGATCATCCATCAGCCGAGCTTCGGGGATTTGATGTTTATCAACTGAACCACTGCGCGGACATACGGCGACAAAGGCTCAAGTCCCATGACGGGCAGGCGCCCTGCCGTCACGACGCCACGTACGATGGCTACCAGGGTCCGGGTTCAACTGGCCGGCGCGGGTCTGACCGTCAGAATGCTGCACGGCGCATGGCTGACCAGCCGCTCGGTGGTATCGCCGATCAGCTTGGCCCAATGCCTGGCCTGCACGACGCCGACCACCACCACATCGATCTTCAGCGCGGCAATGTGGGACTTGATGACGCGCAAGGGCGCACCCTCGCTGAAATACCGATGCGTATGGGCGATGCCATGTGCATCGGCCAGCGCATCGAACGGCAACTGCAGCGACTCGCGCACTTCGTCCGCCCAAGGGCCGGCAAGATCAGGGTTGGCCGCCATGGCGAGAGGCAGGTCGTAGGCCGACAGCAGGTGCAACTGCCCTTTGCATTGAGCCGCCAGCTGCTGGCCTGCCGCGACCAGGACGTGGTTGAGCGCATCGTTTTGTGGCGACGGGTTGGCAACATCCACTGCGACCAGAATGCTGCGTGGAATGGCCGGGGCATTCGCCGGCACCAACAACAACGGCACCTCGCTCGCATGCAACAGCACTTGGTCTGGCGAGGTACGGGCGATCTGATCGAACAAGGAACAGCCCGGGCAGTCTTTGATCACCAGGTCAGGTGCGTAGCGGGCAATGCTGGTCGGCAGCAGATCACGTAGATTGAAGGCCTCCACGGCCTCGAAACCTGGCCGAGCCCCGAATACTGGCTGTTCATCGAGCAGCGCCTTGAGCTCGGTGCTGAAGTGCAAGAAAGAAAGCGAAGGCAGCGAGGTTTCCTGCATTCCATGACGCAGGCTCAGTTCACCCGGTTCATGGATGCCCAGCACGTGCAAAGTCGCACCCGATGCCGCAGCCAATGCCAGGGCCCGGGACAGCGCGGCACTGGCTTGAACCTCGGTCATGATAAGCAGAATCCGGCGATACGGCTTCATCGAGCACCTCTCCCCGCGCGGCTGTTGGATTGTATGCGCTTGTGATTATCGAGTCAGGTGCTGCTTCGTTCTTGACAATTATCAAGGCTCCCAGGCGCCTGAGCCGGCTCGGTCCGTTCACCGAGTTTGACCTTTATCAATCGCAACACCCGGCTCAAGGGTAGAAACAAAGCAGTGCTGCAGCTTTGCGGAGGAACTGCCATGAACAAGGATCAGCCCTGGAAGTTATATTTCCTGGCCGTCGGGCTGTCCGTGCTGGCCGCGGTGCAGTTTGGCCTGTTCAACACGCCCGCAGTGCAGGCCATCCCTTACAGCCAGTTCCTGCAATTGCTGGAGCAGCAGAAGGTCAGCGACCTGCGCATCGAGCATGACCGCATCCTGGGCCGGCTGCAGGAACCCATCGACGGCCATTCGGTGTTTTCCACGGTGCGTATCGACCCGGCGCTGAGCGAGCAGTTGGGGCGCTCGGGCGTGGCATTTACCGGTATCGCCGAAAACAGCACGGTGGCCACGGTGGTGGGCTGGTTCATGCCGCTGCTGATGATGCTGGTGCTGTGGTATTTCCTGTTCCATGGCCTGAGTGGGAAACAAGGCCTGGGCGGGTTGATGGGCGTGGGAAAATCACGCGCCCGCGTCTATGTCGAGCATGGCACCAAGGTGACCTTTGCCGATGTGGCCGGTATCGACGATGTCAAGGATGAGCTTACCGAAATCGTCTCCTTCCTGAAGAACAAGGCATGGTACGCGCGCCTGGGCGCTCATGTGCCCAAGGGCACATTGCTGGTTGGCCCACCCGGCACCGGCAAGACCCTGGTCGCCAAAGCCATCGCCGGGGAAGCGGCGGTGCCCTTTTTCTCGATTTCCGGCTCGGAGTTCGTGGAGATGTTCGTGGGGGTGGGCGCCGCGCGGGTTCGTGACTTGTTCGACCAGGCCCGCCAGGCAGCGCCTTGCATCATCTTCATCGATGAACTGGACGCCCTTGGCAAGATGCGCGGCATCGGTAGTTTTGGTGGCAATGACGAAAAAGAACAAACCCTCAACCAACTGCTGGCGGAACTGGACGGCTTCGACCCGCGCGAAGGCGTGGTGCTGCTGGCCGCCACCAACCGTCCCGAAGTACTGGACCCGGCGCTGCTACGCGCGGGGCGCTTTGACCGGCAGATCCTCATCGATCGGCCCGACCGCCAGGGCCGCCTGGCGATCCTGAAGGTGCACCTGCACAAGATCATCTACAAGAACGATCTGGACTGCGAGCGCATTGCGCAGATCACGCCGGGCCTGACCGGTGCCGACCTGGCCAACCTGGTCAACGAGGCTGCCATCGTCGCCACTCGGCGTGCCAGCCAATGGGTGGAACTGCAGGACTTCACCGCAGCGATCGAGCGCCTGGTGGCCGGTGTCGAGCGCAAAGGCAGTGTGTTGCGCAGCGACGAGCGCCAGGTGGTGGCGTACCACGAAATGGGGCATGCCCTGGCCGCCAGCAGCTTGCCGGCCATGGACCTGGTGCACAAAGTGTCGATCATTCCCCGTGCCGCCGGCTCGCTAGGGTACACCCTGCAACGGCCGACCGATGACCGCTTCCTGATCAGCGCGCAGATGCTGCGCGACCGCATTGTCGTGCTGATGGCCGGGCGTGCCGCCGAGAGCCTGGCGTTCGGCCAGGTTTCCACCGGCGCCGCCGACGATCTGGGACGTGCCACCGACATCGCCCGGCAGTTGATCACCCGCTTCGGCATGAGCCCGGATCTGGGCCAGCCGGTGTTGGAGCGCCAGCCAACCGGTTATCTGGGCGAATCAGTGTTGCGTCAGGAGCGAAGGGACTACTCTGAACAGACCGCGCGCGAGGTCGACCTTGGTATTCGCAGCTTGCTGGAAGAGGCCTATGGCCGCGCACGGATACTGCTCGAGCAGCGCCGCGACGACCTGGATGCGGGGGCGCGCCTGTTGTTGGCCAAGGAAACGATCACTCCCGAAGAGTTTCCGGCGTTATTGCCGCAAGCCAATCAACCTGCCAGCTATGCGTTGATCGACACCACGAAGTAAACCGCCAGTCATGGCAAGAGTACCGGCGATGCTTACCGTCACGCTGATCAACATGCTGGTCGTGATTCTGGTGGTGATCATTCACTACGAATGCCTGCTGCGCCTGAATGACTGGCTACCCCGCCTCAAGCTCTGGAGCCGGTTTCGCATCGTGGCGGGCGTGTTCGGTGCCCTGCTGGCCCATGCCCTGGAGGTCTGGTGTTTTGCCCTGGCCTACTACCTGATGGTCCATGCCGAGGGCTGGGGCACGCTAAGCGGCAATTTCGACGGCAGTTTACTGGACTGCGTGTACTTTTCCTTCACCACCTACACCACCATCGGCTTCGGTGATGTCGCCCCTAGCGGGCACCTCAAGTACCTCACGGGCCTGCAGGGCTTGACCGGCCTGGTGCTGATTACCTGGACCGCTTCATTCCTGTTCCTGGAAATGCAGAAGTACTGGAAAGCCAAATAGCGGCCGGTTCGGCGCACCCCCCACCCACGCCTTGCACGCATGATGTTTACCAACGGGAGCCCCCTTCGGACAAATGGCATTGCCCTTGGCGCAGGAACTTGACGCGGATCAATGCTTCGAGACTTCGCTGGCGCACCTTATCCCCATGGCAACAACAAATTCAGTCTCTGCAGGTGTGCCACGCGCTCAAGAAGGCAGCGGTATTCGTCGACAAGTGATGAAAGTGGCGATCACGCCCTGAGTTTCACCTGCGCTACCGGCATGGACGCTTTCATTGTGCATTGTTGACCTGGCTATACTTGGGAGGCGCTGATGAACGTCTATGTCGAGAGGAACACCGAGCTGAAGCGCTGGTGGGTGCATATGGATGACTGGCGGGTGGGCTTCAACACGGCCGCCGAAGCCGAGCAGTTTGTCGAGCGTCTCACAAGCCGACTCAATGCCCCCCACTCGCTTGACATGCTGGCTGATGGGGCGCCTCGTACCGGGTTTGCCGCCGCACATGGCACCCATACTGGCGCAAGGGGCCAAGGCAGCCTCCGAAGTGCGAAGGAGGCCTGAAAATGTCCAGCCAGCTGAAGGTCACGCTGCTCGACTCACCCCACGCATCGCACATGGCAACCCCCATTCACCTGAAGCCGTCGGCGGCCCTGTGCCGGGATTGCCGGGTCAGCGGCCTGTGCCTGCCCACTGGCCTGCCCATTCATGACAACAGCTGCCTGGGTGCATTGATAGGTCCACGCCTGCGCATTCGAAAGGGCGCCGCGCTGTTCAATGCCAACGATCCGCTGACCCTGCTCTATGCCGTACGTTGCGGCAGTTTCAAGACCAGCCTGAACACCGCCGAGGGCCAAGGCGTGGTGATCAATTTCTGGATGCCGGGTGATGTGCTCGGCCTCGATGCCATTGCCACAGAGCACCATGTCTGCGACGCCATTGCCCTGGAAGACAGCGAAGTCTGCCCCGTCCCCTATCACCGCTTGCAAGCCCTGGCGCGCGACTTTCCGTTCCTGCAACAAAGCCTGAATCGCTTGATGAGCCGGGAGATCGTGCGTGAACACAAGCGCGTGCTGATGCTGTGCAATCTTACTGCGGAACAGCGCTTGGCGGGCTTCCTGGTGGAGCTGTCCGGGCGCTTCGTCAGCCGCGGCTACTCTGCCCACGGCTTCATGTTGCGGATGTCCCGGGAAGACATGGCCTCGTACCTGGGCTTGCGCTTGGAGACCGTGTGCCGGTCCGTCGCCCGCCTGCGTGCGCTGGGTATCGTCGACCTCCATGGCAGGCTGGTGGAAATTCTCGACATGCCTGCACTGATGGCGCTGCAGCAAGGCGGCAGTGAATGGCAGGCCAAGGTCACCCTGAAGGCACCATGCTCGACACCGTGAATGTCGGCCACGGTGCCGTGGCGTTGGGCATCGGCATGCTGGTGGGGCTTGAGCGCGAGCGCAGGAAGGGCCGTAACGAAAACCAGGCTGCCGCTGGGCTGCGCACCTTCGCTATCACCGCGTTGCTGGGCTACCTCAGCATGGTGTTGGCAGGCGTGGTGCTGGTCGCGGTGGCGAGTCTGGGCCTGGTACTGATGCTGTGCACGCATTACCGCAACCATGCCGACAACGACCCTGACATTACCAGTGAAATTGCGCTGCTCCTGGTGCTGACCCTGGGCGCGCTGAGCCTGAATGAACCTGAGCTTGCCGCAGCTGCCGGCGTGGTACTGACCGTGCTGTTGGCGCTGCGACGCGAATTGCACCATTTCGTGCTGCAGCAGCTGAGCGAGCAAGAACTGCGCGATGGTTTGCTGCTGTCAACGGTGGCATTGGTGGTGCTGCCGTTGACCCCGGACCAGTTTCTAGGCCCTTACAACGTGCTCAACCCGCGCACGATTTGTAACCTGGTGGTCTTGCTGATGGCCGTGGGCGCCTTGGGGCATATCGCCATGCGCCTGATGGGGCCTCGGTACGGATTGCCCTTGAGCGCGATCGCCTCAGGCTTTGCCTCAGGCTCTGCCACCATTGCCTTGCTTGCACACCGCGCTCGCCAGCAAAGCGCTGCTGCCAGGCCATTTGCCGGGGCTGCCGTCTTGTCCAATCTTGCCACCCTCACGCAATTTGCCCTCGTGCTGAGCATCGTTGACCGTCGCTTGCTCGAGCCTTTCTGGCCATCAATCTGGCTCGGTGTGCTGGTCACACTTGTCTATGGTGTGTTTCTACTGGCGCCTTGGCGCTCGGCTCATGGCGGGGCGACGGCGTCTGCGGGGGATGGCGCGTTCAGTCTGTGGACAGCTCTGGCCGTCACCGCTGCCATAACCGGCATCTCGTTGCTCTCGGCATTTCTTCTTCAGCACCTGGGCCACAACGGCGTGAGCGTCGCGGCGTTCGTCAGCGGCTTGGCCGATGTGCATGCGGCCACTGCCTCGATCGCCTCGCTGGTCATCGCCGGAAAGCTCGGTACTGATGATCTGGCGATATCGGGATTACTCGCATTGACCGCGAACACGTTGACTAAATGCGGCCTGGCTTTGAGTAACGGCGGTTTCCGCTTCGCTCGCTATCTCATTCCCGGTCAGTTGGTCATTCTTGGGGCGGTATGGCTGGGACTACTCTTGTAGATACTCAAGAGCTACCTGCCAGCAAGGTGCTTGGCGGCCGCTGGAGTCAACCCATTGGCAGCACCAAGGTGGCGGCCAGCCCTCCCCCTGCTCGATTCTCCAGGCGCACCTGCCCGCCAAGGCGGTCGATAATGGTCGCAACGATCGACAGCCCAAGGCCCGCACCGTTGGGGTTGTTGCGGCTGTAGAAGCGTTCGAACACACGGGAAAGGCTTGCTTCATCGATGCCCGGCCCCTCATCCTCGACCACCAGCTCGAAAGCGTTGTCCAGGCGCCGGAGTGACACCGCTATGCGGCCTGCGGGCGGTGAATGTTCAACCGCGTTGGACACCAGGTTCTGCAGTGCGATGCCCAGGGTGCCGGCATTGATCGCCAGGTGATGGTCACCCTCGCTGATGTCCAGTGAAGGCTCCAGGCCACGGGCAAGTATCCACGGTGTCAGGTCGGCCAGGGTGTCGGTGACCACTTCAGCCAGATCGACCAGGGTATTGCCGCGCGGCCCCAGTCTTGGCTCGACGCGGGCCAGTGTCAGCAACTGGTTGACCACCCGGGTCAGCCGGTCGACCCCACCCATCAGGAACCCCAACGCTTTTTGCCGCTCCATGTCGTTGCTGGCAGCCAGTGCGTTCTGTGCATGCAGGCGCAGGACGGCCAGTGGCGTGCGCATTTCGTGAGCGGCATCGGCAATGAACCGGTGCTCACGCCGTAGCAGGTCGTCGATCTGTGCCAACAGGCGATTGATGGCAGCCTGCATCGGCTCAAGCTCCGAAGGTAGCGGCACCAGTTGCAAAGGCTCAAGGGAGTCGGCGTGGCGCCCGCGGATGACATTGGCCATGTTCTGCAACGGCCGCAGCCCCCAGCCGATCGCGGCCCAGACCAGCAGCGCCAACGCCAGGCTGCCGAGCAGAAACGGAAACAGGGTATGGCGAACAATGCGCTCGATCAGGTCGTAGCGCACATCATCACGTTCGCCGACCCAGATCACCCAGTGCTTTTCCGGTACCGGCAGGACGAAACCACGCCATTGTTCGCCGGCGCTGGTGAAATCGTAGAAGCCTGGCGTCGTTGGTGGCGAATCGAGTGTCGGCGCACTGGGTGTATGCACCATAAGCGCCCCGCCGTCCTGCCAGACCTGAAACGCCAGCTTGCTTTCGTAGGGGTGCCCCACCTGATCTCGCCCTGCCCTCCCCAAGGCCTCGTTGAAGGCCTGGTACAGCGCCTCACGCGAGCCGTCCTGCACCGGCAGGCTCATGACGCCCTGCAGCAGGCGGGCATTCTGGGCGAGGTGGGCGTCATACACCTCGTTAATTTCGCGGCGGCTGTCGTGGTAGTTGTAAAGCACCAGCAGGCCTGTGCCGAGCAGCAGCAACAGCATCACTCGCCACAGTGTGCGTTGGCGCAGCGAGCTCATGCCTTGGCCTCGACCAGGTAGCCGATACCGCGCACCGTGCGGATCAAACCGTTGAACAGCTTTTTGCGAAGGTGGTAGATGTTCACCTCCAGCGTATTGCTCTCGGGCTCTTCGTCCCAGCCATACAGCAGCTGGGTCAGGCGCTCACGGGTGAATACCTTGCCGGGTTGCGCCAACAACTCGTGCAACAGCAGGTATTCCTTCGGGGTCAGCACGATTTCCATGCCGTTGTAGCGCACTTGCTGGGTAGCAGGGTCGAGACTGACCCCGGCATGTTCGATCAGTACCTTGGCGCGTCCCGTGCTGCGCCGCAGCAAGGCGCGCAGGCGTGCCTTGAGCTCGTTGAGATCGAAGGGCTTCACCAAGTAATCGTCGGCGCCGGCATCGAGGCCGCTGATGCGGTCGTCCAGCGCATCCCGTGCGGTCAAAACCAGCACCGGCAGGCTGTCGCCGTCGGCGCGTACCCGCCGTAGCAGTTCGATGCCATCCATGCGCGGCAATCCAAGGTCCAGAATCACCAGATCGAAGGTTTCATGCTGCAGGGCATGCAGGCCGCTGACACCGTCGCGCAGCCAGTCGAGGGTGTAGCCCTCCTGGCGCAAGCCGTCACAAATCCCTTCACCCAGTGCGATATCGTCCTCAACCAGCAGCAGCCGCATGTTCAGTCCTGTTTGTCCTTGATCGCCTTGAGTAAAGCATCGATATCGGTACGTCGGCCCTGGTCTGCCAGCTCACGCCCTGGCCGGGGCGGTGCTTGCAGGGCTTTGTGCAGAGCTGCGGTAGCCTCCGGGTAGCGCTTTTGCCGGTACAGATGATCAGCCCAGAAATAGTTGCTGTCGATACCGTTGGGGTTGATCTGCAGGGCCTTGCGCAGCAAAACGTCAGCCTTGTCGGCATCGCCGAAACCGATTGGCCAGCCGGGAACCTGGTCGTACAGCGTGCCCAGGCTGGTGTAGGCCGAGCCCTGCAGGGCATCGGGGTTCAGTGCCATGGCCTGCTCCAGGCTGGCCTTCGCCGCCTTGACCTTGCCCAGTGCCCCAAGGCCACCGATGGCTCCCGCCCAGCTGCTGTTGATGATGCCCTCCCAGATCAACGGCTCGGGTGTGTCGGGGTACTGGTGAACGAATGCAGCCGCATCGCCGGACAGCTTTTCAAAGGCGTCGGCACGTTTATCCTTGGGCAGTTGATACTGGATCTGCGCCCAGCGCTGCTGCAGGTCGTTCAAGTGCTGGGTGCCTGCCTGGTCCAATGCCCAGGTGCAGGGGGCGAATGCCAGCAAGCTGGTAATGAGCAGGCGCTTCATTTGATCGACTCCTTGGTGTGGCTGCCGATGTAGCGGCGAATGACAGGCAGCTGCTTGCGCAGTGCCCGGTCTACCACGCCTGGCAACATGCCGTTGATCCGCACGAAGAGCTTTTCCGGCCAGCCGAGATAAAGCTCGCTGCGCTCCGATTGCACAGCCTCTAGCACTGCGCGGGCGACATCCGCCGGGTCGTCCATGCCGACTTTCAGCGCTTGGTTGAGCGCTGTCGCGGCCGTGCTGTTCATGGCCGTGCGGGTGGCCCGCGGGGCGGCATACAGGACATTTACCGTGGTGTCGGCCAGCTCTCGCCGCAGCGCCTCGGAGAAACCGCGCAGGGCGAACTTGCTGGCGCAGTAGGTGGCGTAGCCAGGGTAGCCGATCGAGCCATAGGTGGACCCCACATTGACCACCAGTGCCTTGGACTGAGCACGCAGCAGCGGCAGGCAGGCGCGTGTCAGTTGCAAGGGGGCCTTCAGATTGATGTCCAGCAACTCGTCGAGCGCGTGCTCGTCCAACTGGTCGAGCAAGGCAAAGCGATTGACGCCGGCCGCGTTGATCAGCACGTTCACCGCGCCCATCTCGCGAGCGCGGCCGACCACGAGGTCGCGCCCTACCTGGCTGCGCAAGTCTGCCTCTTGCCAACGTAAACGATCCGGGTATCGATTCATCAGGCCTGCCAGCTTCCCCATATGCCGGCTGACGGCCAGCACCTGGGCACCGGCAGCGCACAACTGCTCGGCCAACTCCAGGCCAATGCCGCCACTGGCGCCGGTGAGGATCACCACGGATTCAGGCAAGCGCATGGCGCACCTCTAGCTGACCCGCGCGCGGCAAACCCTGGAACATCTCGGTGTACAAGTGGAAGACGACCTTCGCCGCATGGATGACGGCCTGTTGGTCCGCGCCATCATCGAGGCGGTCCATCAGTTGCTTGTAGGTCACCATGTGGTCCTGGTCCAGCGCACCATGGGAGCTCAGGTAGCTGAACGCCTGATCAGGCAGGGCCAGCGTGCTCTGGATAGTGCCCGCCGCTTGGGTGGCCAGGGCAATGCTGGTGCCTTCGAGCACGTTGACCATACCGAAGAGCCCGACCGGGTTGCCGCGGGCGATCAAGTCGTAGAGGTAGGCGACCATCAGTTCGATCGACCGCACCGGACGACCATCACGCACCGCCTCCCAATCACCACCACAGGCTTTGATGTCGTTGAGAATCCACTGCTCATGGCCGTACTCCTCATCGATGTATTCGCACACCGCGCCGCGCAGCCACTCCAGCCGCGACGGCAAGCGCGCGCCACAAGCCATCATCAGCGGAACCGTGTGGCGGACATGGTGGTAGGCCTGGGTCAGGAAGGCAATGTAACTGTCCAGGCTGACCTGGCCGGCCAAGGCTTCACGGATCACCGGTACGGCGAACAAAGCCTGCCGTTCCTGGGCCGTTTGTGTTTGCAGGGTGTCGAAAAAGGACATGGTGAACCTCACAACGAGATGTCGGATAACAGGGCGTGGTAGCGCTGCAGGATCGCCTCGCGCCGCAGGCGTCCATTGGCTGTCAGGGTTCCATCCAGAGGGTTTAGGGGGGTCGGTAAGCGGCGCCAGGCATGCACCCGGGCGTAATCAGGCAATTGTGCGTTGCACTGCTGCACGGCCTGCTCGATAACCTCATCGCTGGCGGTGGGATCGAATGGCCAGAGCAATGCCAGGTTGCTTGGCAAGGCCTCGCCATGCACGAACGCCTGGGCGATGACACCACTCTGACTGAGTTCGGCTTCTACCCATTCCGGGTTGACGTTGCGCCCGAAACTGGTGATGAACTGGTGTTTCTTGCGGCCATCGAGGTACAGGTAGCCGTCGTCGTCGAGGTGGCCGAGATCGCCCGTCGCCCACCACTGCTGGGTAACAGGGGCGTCCTCCAGATAGCCCAGCAATATCGAGCCGGCCACCAGCACCTCGCCGTCCTCGGCAATGCGCACTTGCACATGGGGCAACGGCTTGCCGACGCTGCCAGGGCGAACGGCCCCGGGGCGGTTCAGTGCCACCACCGAAGCACATTCGGACAGACCGTAGCCTTCGAACACCGGTAGACCAACCGCCTCGGCCCGTGCCAGCAGGCTTGGCGATACCCGGGCACCGCCCACCGCCACGAAACGCAACGGGCCAACGCGCATCAGCCCGCGCTCGATTGCCGTGACCAGCCCCATCAACAGTTGTGGCACAAGGATCAGGCTCTGGGCGCCGCTGAGGGCAATAGCACCCAGCAAGCGCTTGAAATCCACCTGGCTTGCGCCCCCCATGCCCAACTGTTGTTGCGGATAAAGCTGCACGCACGCACCCGCCATCAGCGCGGCGTATACACCCAGGTTCTCCAGCAATACACCCAGAGGCAGTACCGCCAGGTACCGCTGTGGTTCGGTGGGCCGGCTGGCGGCCTCCAGTTCACGTGCTACACGCAGCATGGCCTCAGCGCCCAGGCACACGCCCTTGGGGCTTGCGGTGCTACCAGAGGTGTAGGTGATCTTGGCCGTGCCAACAGGCAACTCAACGCCCGTCGAGCCCTCGCGCACCCAGAACTCGCCATGCTGGGCAAAACCTTCCCGCGCCAGCTGCGGCGTCCACTGCGCCGCGCACAATACGGTTGATGCGCCGCTCTGGGCGATGCAGTGGGCGAACTGCGCCGTACTGAAGAACGACGGCACGATCACGCAGGGGCGCTCGGCGAACAAGGCGGCCAAATCCCAGAACAGCAGCTCAGGGCCGTTGTCCAGGGCCAATACCAATGCACCTGCCGGTTGCCGACGCAGGGCATGGGCGCGCAGGCCTACCTCACCGAGCAACTGCTGATAGGTGTAGCGTCGGGTCTGCCCCTGCACCGCCACTGCTCCAGCATGATCACGTGCATAGGCTGACAACCGCTCATGGAAACGATCCAGTTCACGCGGCATGTCCGGTCTCCTCGACGAGCACAGGAAAGCCCAGCCGCTGGAACACGCCCGCCTGGGTCAGGGCGTTGAAGCCGTAACCAATGTTTCCGGCATATACCTGGGGGCGCTGGTCGTAGTAAGTCCCCCATCGATCGACTTGGCCTTGAAGGCGCTCGGGATTGGCCGGCGCCAATACCGTGGGCACCAGCCCCAACCGCTGGAAGCTGTTGATCAATGTCGCGGCCCCGGTAAACGCTACCCACTGCAGGCCTCGCGCAGCCAGCAACCACGTGACGGCGATGATCATGATGCGCGCGCTACCGGCGCTGAGTGATGCCAGGTTGCCGACCTCGACCATACCGGTTCGCTCAAGGTCAGTGCCGGCTATTCGGGACACTTCCGTTTCAAGCGGCTGTTCCAGATAACGCTCGAGGAACAGCGGGCCCTCATTCGCCAGGCGCACACCGGCCGCCGCGACCAGCCGCCCATGGCTGTCATGCAGCGCCAGCAGCTCCGGCAGGTAATGTTGTACATCGGCATGGTGCGCCGTGGCGAAGCGCTGGTGGATGAAGTGTTCCAGGTCTGCACGGGAGGTGTCCCCTGCCCGGTGCAGCGACAAGTGCGCATGATGGTCGGTATGGCTACCGATCGCTAAAGGGAGCAGGCTGCTCCATTGAATCTGACTCATGAAACTCCCCCAATCGGGCTCGACGAGGGGATTATCAGGCGTGAATCTGAAGGGAATCTGAAGTCAGCGCAATCGCGCCTGGCCGGTCCAGTAGATACCGCGCATATACTCGCGCCAGGCAATCAATGCGAATGAGACCTTCGGCGGCGTTGCGCCTCCACGCGAGCCGCCGCGGACTGTTCGCGTGCGCTGCAGGTACCCTGCTGCGCTGTTTGCCAGCCCGAGGTCAATTTTCTGCCTCGGGCGCCCGGAAAGCTTTGCTGTAATACCCCGACGTGTCGAAACAGCACACCTGCTTCTTGCCGGTCGCAAGCATGTCGCAGGCATCACCAATGCGCTTTTCGCGTGTCCTGAGTTGCTTGGCTGAAGTAATCCAGTGGATCCAGTCCACCCGCGCAAGGGTCGTCGTAGTGTTCCAGACCTTTTGAGCCTCGGGCATCGTTGCCAGGGCTTCCTGGAAATCTGCCGGAATGTCAGGTTCGGGCTCCTTCTTCACCGGGATCAGTTCGAGGGTAACGATATCGCCAACGGCCACACCGGCCGCGTCAAGTAAATCGCGACCGACCTTCAGCCAATGGCTCAGCTGACCATCGGGTTCCAGGGTTGCCCGGAAAGGATGACCATTGATTGTGCCTTCAACGGTCGTCCTTCCCCGCCTCGGAAGCCGCTCACTCGCGTCCCTTGGAAGCACTGCGAACGCCCACGGCCTGTCATCACCGGGCTTGGCCGGACGAAGAAGCTTGGCTTCGAATCGAGACCTCGCATCGTCTGTTGTCATTGCAAGTTCTCCAGCCGAGCGCTTAGTTAACCATCACTTCGTCCAGTGCCTGCTCGAGGGTGCTGACCGTGCGCTCGATATTGTGCAACTTCTCGAGCCCGAACAGGCCGATGCGGAAGGTCTGGAAGTCGGCCGGCTCGTCGCATTGCAACGGCACGCCGGCGGCAATCTGCAGGCCGTGGCTGGCAAACTTCTTGCCACTCTTGATATCGGCATCATCGGTGTAGCTCACCACCACGCCAGGGGCCTGAAAGCCTGCTGCGGCCACGCTCTTGATACCTTTACGGGTCATCATTGCACGCACCCGATCACCCAGGGCCTGTTGTTCGTCGCGGACCTTGTCGAAACCGTAGGCTTGCGTCTCTTTCATCACTTCGTTGAACCGCGCGAGGGCATCGCTGGGCATGGTCGCATGGTAGGCGTGGCCGCCCTGCTCATAGGCCTGCATGATCTGAAGCCACTTCTTCAAGTCGCAGGCGAAACTGGTGCTTTGCGTCGATTCGATGCGCTCGAGGGCCAACGCGCTGAGCATCACCAGGGCGCAGCAAGGTGAGGCGCTCCAGCCTTTCTGTGGTGCGCTGATCAGCAGGTCGACTGCACATTTGTGCATATCCACCCAAATCGCGCCGGAGGCGATGCAGTCAAGCACGAACAGACCACCCACCGCATGCACGGCGTCGCCCACGGCCCGCAGGTAGTCATCGGGCAGGATGATCCCTGATGACGTTTCAACGTGGGGGGCGAAGACAATCTGCGGTTTCTGCGACTCAATGGCGGCCAACACTTCGTCCAGAGGAGGTGGGGCGTAGGCAGCCTGGCGCCCCGTTTCAACCGGCCGGGCGTTCAGCACCGTTGTGGCCGCCGGGATGTTGCCCATTTCAAGGATTTGGCTCCAGCGATAACTGAACCAGCCGTTGCGTATCACCATGCATTGCTGGCCGGTGGCAAACTGCCGAGCTACCGCTTCCATGCCGAATGTGCCACTACCTGGGACCACCGCGACAGCCTGGGCGTTGTAGACCTGTTTCAGGGTGGTTGAAATGTTCTTCATCACACCTTGAAACGACTGCGACATATGGTTGAGCGAGCGGTCCGTGTAGACCACCGAATACTCGACCAACCCTTCGGGATCGATACCGGGATATATCTTCGACATGGTGTAGCTCCTTTGGCAGAGATGTCCATGGCATCGACCCTGCCCTAAGCGATTGCAAATGACAAGCTGCACCAGGCACACCGCAATCGACAGCCTTGCCCCCTGCCCTTGCTCCTGCGCCGTGGCGCCGCGCGGCGACAGCGCTGTGAACAGTACTTCACCTCCTCCCAGCACCGCGCCCAACGCTTGCGCCAAGTGAACGGCCGGCCACATACCGTGCAGATCTTGCTCCGCTCGACAGGTGTGTTCCGGCTCATGGCGCCCCCTCCGGCAACCGACGGAAGAACAGGGTGATCTGCCCGACCTCAACACCCAGCTTGCTCATCTTCGAGCGGTTGATCAGGGTGTCGTCATCCATCAGATACATCCAGTCGTCCAGATCTACCTGCCAGTGCCGCCCGTTTACGGGCAGATCCAATTGATAGCGCCAGCGCAGCGCATTTCCGGCCAGTTCACCGCGTGCCTCGCCGATCACGTCCCCGGCGGTGCCGCGCCAGTGGCCGGGACCGTCCGGCACCAGCGTCCAGGTACGTTGCTGCCGTGTGCCATCGCTGTAGAGAAAATGCTCGTCGAGGATCAGCCGCTCGCCCTCCCGACGGCTGTCGATGCGCACGTGGAAGCGCTTTACCACTTCTCCGGAACGCTTCTGGAACATGCCCCAGGCCTGCACCGGGCGCGAGAAGAAGGCCGCGAGGTCGAAACGGGGTTGCTCTGCGGCGTAGCGCCCGACGTCGACATTGCCACAACTGCCCAGAACCAGGCAGGCCGCCAGCAACAGCGCTCTGTACATGTTCATGTGCCTCCTCGGTGCTTGTCGGCCAGGCCGAGCAGTTGCAGGCGCAACTGGGGGGCCCGGGCCCGTGGGTCCAGCCAGATGGCAAAGAACGCCTGGGCAAAAACCGGGTCGGCAATGTCGTGGCTGGGTTTGTCATCGACGTAGAAGCGACAGCCCTGCTGCGGCAGGTAGACCCCCGTGATGCGCATGCCGGGGCGCACATCCGCGAACGCCTCCTGCATTACCTTGGCCCAGGCTTCGAGCTGTTGCGGCGTCACGCGGCCGGCACCCAGGCGACGCATCTCCTGGAGGCTTGCTTGCACCAGCGTGTCACGGGACAAGGCGCGGTGGTAGGTCAGCTGCAGGGCGAAAGGCTGGTTCCAGTCATGACGCGGGCCTTCGGTCCACAAGCGTGCGGTATACAAGCGCAGGCCGAACCAGGTGAAGTCGCCACCACCCAGCGGGTGGACCGCTGGCAGCGCCGCACGCCAGTCCGCAACGACCGCTGGTGGCGTCGTCAGCAGCAGACAGAGGCAGGCCAAGCGAGCAAGGAGTGTCATGACGAATCAGCAAGGAGCCATAACTTGTACAAGACTAGTTTTTTGTACAGGTTTAATCAAATGACGCAGAGGTTTGAAGGCCGGTCGCAGATGCACAGGCCGGTATGTTCCAGGCCTGGGATGGCAAGTCGGTGCCCGGGTGATTGATCATGTCTGGAGGGTTCTACTGGCCAACAACTCGGTAAACACCCTTACCTTGACCGGCCGAAAGCGCGCCGTTGGAAATACCACATGAATTTCCCCACGCGGCAACGCCCATCCCGGTAACACCTCGATCAACCGACCCGCTTCCAGATCAGGCGCCGCCACATAGTCCGGCAGCACAGACAACCCAGCCCCCTGAAGGGTCGCCTCGCGCACCGCCAAGGTCGCATTGAGCGCCACGCTGGATTTCATCTCAACCACCCGCTCTGATTCACCTCTGGAAAACGCCCATCTGGTTGGTTCCCGCAGCGCCGTGTTCGCCACCAGCGGCAGCTCAGCCAGATCTTCGGGGCTCTGCAGCGCATCCACCTGCGTTCGCCACTGGGGCCCGGCCACCAGCCGCTGCTCGAAATGGCCGATCCGACGCGCTTGCAGATGTTGCTCGGTAATCCACCCCACACGAATGGAAAGGTCCAGGTCGTGACTCCCCAGATCCAGTGTCTGGTCGCTGAAATGCGCCTCGACCTTGCATTGTGGATAACGCTGGGAGAACTCGGTTATCGCCGGGACCACGACACCGATGCCGTAATCGAAGGGTGCGGTCAGGCGTAGTGTTCCCGTTGGTTCGCTGGCCGATTCCGACAGCTCCTCAAAGGCTTCTTCGGCCTCCTTGAGGATCGCTGCACAGCGGTAGTAGAACACCTGCCCCGCCTCGGTGGTGCGTACCCGCCGTGTGCTGCGCACCAGCAGCGTGGTGCGAAACTCTTGCTCCAAACGTGCAACCTGCTGGCTGACCACCGCCTTGGTGATACCGAGTCGCTCGGCGGCTGCGGTAAATGAGCCGGTCTCCACGACTGCCGTAAAGTAGGCAAGCCGATTGAGGTTGGAAGTGCCCGTCATCGTGATTCCTGATTGTATGCTATCAGAACACAATACGTTTGTTTTGTATGCATTTAAACATCAATACCTGCGCGATAAGATTTCGACCCTATCGTCAATGGAGTTCCCTCATGAGCAAGACCCTTGTCTACCTCTTCGACCCGCTGTGCGGATGGTGCTATGGCGCCGGTGGGCCTTTGCCGCAGGTCCTGGCGTCCACAGGTGTCCACTTGCACTTGATCCCGACGGGCTTGTTCGCAGGCGACGGCGCCCGCGCCATGGACGATGGCTTCGCGGCGTATGCCTGGAGCAACGATCAACGTATTGCACGCTTGACCGGGCAAGTGTTCAGCGAACGCTATCGCGATCAGGTGCTCGCTGACCGGAACCAGGCGTTTGATAGCGGCCCCTTTACCCTGGCACTTTCCGCCGTGAGCCTGACCGCACCCGAGCGCGAGTTCGAAGCGCTCAAGGCGATCCAGGCGGCGCGTTATGTCGACGGCCTGGATGTGACCCAACTGGACACTTTGGTACAGGTGCTGGGTAAGCTCGGCCTGAATGCCGCCGCCGAGCGTATCGCCCATCCGGACGATGCCCTGCTCCAGTTCAACCGGGATCGTGTCACCGAGGGGCGCGCCATGATGCGCAAGTTTTCCGCCCAAGGCGTTCCGACATTCGTCCTGCTGCAGGAAAACGCTGCCCCACGCTTGCTGCACGCCGGCGCTATTTTTTCCGATACAGAGGCGTTCGTCCGCGAACTGAACGAATAAGCACTGCGTCCCTCCCCGCCCCGCCTCAGTCGATCAAGCGCGCATCGCGAACAGTCGGGGGGCACTGATCGCGCGGCAGTGGGCCTTCAGGTGATCGGATAACGCTTGAACAGGTCAGTCGCTTCCAGCCGCGCCGCATGGGCCTTGAGGGCCGGGAAGTCGTCGGCCTTGACCACCTCTGGCAACATCAGTTGCATGAACGACCAGACCACGGCAGTCGTGAGCGCAGCCTGGTCTGGACGTTCGTCTCGCGATTGTCGTGCAGCCCAGTGCTTGTTCAATTCGGTGCAGGCCGCCAGCAATTGCCCGGTGACGCGCTCGACCCACGGCAGGTGAAGCTTTTCCGCCGGACGTACTCTGTGCTCATAGACGATCTGCACGGCCTTTTCGCATGCCGCCAGCGCAAGCCCCAACGTGCTGAAGGCAGCGGCCAACGCTTGCGGCTGCTGCGGCAACAGTGTGCTGGCGGGGTCGCTGAGAGACTCGAAATAGTCGATGATCAGCGTCGAGTCCATGAGCACCGAGCCATCGTCGAGCACCAGGGTTGGCGCCTTGACCACCGGATTGATCCGGGAGAACGCTTCGAACGTGCTGAATACCGACAACGGATCGTGCTCGAACCTGACGCCCAGCAGATCCAGGGAAATCGCCACTCGACGCACATAAGGCGAATCCAGCATGCCAATAAGTTTCATCCATTACCCTCCTTAGTTAATTGAACGATTTGTCATCATAGAACCATTCCCTTGCCCCACACGCAAAACTCCTTGTCCCACCAACCGCTTTTTCCCATCGCCCCCTGTGCCCAGAATCCGCCCCTGACATGCTTTCGCACTCAGGAGCCCCCGAATTGCACTACGTCAAACCCCTGCTGCTCACCCTCGCCCTGGCCACCACCGCCCAAGCGACCCTGGCCGCCGACTGGCAAACCTCCCCCTACGGCAAAAACGACGAAATCGGCGCCGCCAACCTCCTCACCTCCGAAGTGGTCAAGCAAGCCGTCTCCCTGGTCAAAACCGGCAAGACCTACCCCCTCGCCGTCCCCGTCAGCAAGGACCTGCCTGCCTTCCGCCACCGCAGCTTCCACCTCTACAACATCCAGCCCGGCGAACAGGCCGGCCAAACCCTGGGCAAGAACAAGTTCAGCTTCAACGATGAACTGGTCAACGGCTGGACCGGCGTCGGTACCCAGCTCAACGGCATCGGCCACATCGGCATCGACAACGTCTACTACAACGGCAACAAGGCCGCCGACTTCGTCACCGTCGAAGGGGTGACCAAGCTTGGTGTGGAAAAAGTGCCACCAATGGTCACCCGCGGCGTGGTGCTGGACATGACCGCCTACTATGGCAAGGCCATCGTGCCTGGCGGTACGTCGTTCACCGTCAACGACATCAAGGCGGTGCTGAAGCGGCAAGGCATCACCCTGCGCAAGGGCGACGTGGTGCTGTTCAACACCGGCTGGCTGGAGCTGATCGGCAAGGACAACCAGCAGTTCCTCGCCACCGAGCCGGGCATCGACCTGCCGGCGGCCGAGTGGCTGGCCGACCAGGGCATCGTCGCCTTTGGCGGTGATACCTGGGCCTCGGAGGTGTACCCGAACCCCACCGGCGAGGAGTTCCCGGTCAACCAGTTCATGCTGGCCAAGCGCGGCATCTATAACCTGGAGCTGATCGACACCCGCGCGCTGGTGCGTGACAAGGCCTTCGAGTTCCTGTTCGTACTGGGGCAGCCGCTGTACAAGGGGTCGACCCAGGTCAACATCAACCCGGTGGCGATCCACTGATCAGCCGGCCTTTCAAGGTGTTCGACGTCAGCGTTGCAGCGCCTATGAGATCGAGCGCCGCTGCAAGCCTTGCGGCGGGCACCTAGAGGCCTAAGTAACGACGATAACAGGCTAGCCAACGGAGGGCTGCCCTAGTAAAACTCAGGGCTGTCCCCCTGGAGGTCTCATGCAGGATCTACGTCAGTTGCGCTACTTCGTCGCCGTCGCCGAATGCGAAAATGTCGGCCGCGCGGCGGAGCAGCTTCATATCTCGCAATCCCCCTTGAGCCGGCAGATCGCCCAGCTCGAGGACCATCTCGGCCTGGCGCTGTTCGAGCGGCGCAACCAGCGCCTGTTCCTGACCGCCGACGGTCGCACCTTCCTGTCCGAAGCCCGTGGCCTGCTCAAGCATGCCGAGCGCCTGGAGTCGCTGGGCAAGCGCCTGGGCCGTGGCGAGGAAGGTGGGTTGTGCATCGGCTATGTCAACCACGCCATCCATGCCGGCGTGCTGCCCGGCGCGGTGCGGGCGATCCGCGGCGAACGACCGAACATTCACATCGCCCTCTACAACATGACCCCGAGCGAGCAGTTCGAGGGCTTGCGCCAGCGCAGCCTGGACATCGCCCTGGTCTGCGAGCCCCCGCCCGCCAACGACCCCGACCTACGTGGCCATCCAGTGCTGGACGACCCGATGCTGCTGGCGATTCCCGCCGAGCACCCGCTGGCCGCCAAGACCGACCTCAGCCCCGCCGACCTGCATGAGCAGGAGTGGATCATCACCGGCGGGCAGCCCGACCAGCTCAATAAGCGCGACGATTTCATCGCTCGCTGCGCCGACGCGGGTTTCACCCCGCGCCTGTCGCTGGAGGCCACCGACCCGCTGAGCGTACTCGGCCTGGTGTCCGCCGGGCTGGGCCTGGCCATGGTGCAGAGCAGCCTGTCCGCCAGCGCGGGCACTACCGTGGTATTGCGTAAGCTTGAGTGGTTCAGCCCTTGCGTGAAGCTGTGGGCGGCCTGGCACCAGGTCGATCTGCGGCCAATCGTGGGGGTATTCCGCGAGCGCGTGCTGGCCTTGGCCGATCAGACTTAGCAGGTCTTAACTCAGTCGAATCAAGTCTTTTACAGTCTGATCGCGCGTCACTAGCATGGCTCCCATCGATGCAACTCATCCACAGGAGCCATTCCATGAACATCGACCTCGGCGGGCGTACCGCCATCATCAGCGGCTCGACCGGCGGTATCGGCCTGGCCATCGCCCGCGGCCTGGCCCGGGCCCATGCCGACGTGGTCATCGCCGGCCGTAGCCAGAAGTCGGTCGACGCCGCCCTGGCCGAACTGCGTGCCCAGGGTGGGCGTGGCCAAGTACACGGCCTGATCGCCGACCTGGCCACTGCCGAAGGCGCCCAGGCGCTGATCGCCGCTCACCCGAGCGCCGATATCCTGGTCAACAACCTGGGCATCTATGACGACGTCGATTTCTTCGATGTCGCCGACAGCGAGTGGAGCCGCTTCTACGACACCAATGTGCTGTCCGGTGTGCGCCTGGCGCGCCACTACGCACCGGGCATGGTCGAGAAAGGCTGGGGGCGGATCCTGTTCATCTCTTCGGAGTCCGGCGTCGCCATCCCGGCCGACATGATCAACTACGGCGTGACCAAGGCGGCCAACCTCGCCGTTTCCCACGGTCTGGCCAAGCGCCTGGCCGGTACCGGTGTCACCGTCAACGCGGTGCTCCCCGGCCCGACCCTGACCGACGGCGTCGCCAATCTGGTGGCTGAAGCCGCCAAGGCTTCCGGCCGCAGCATTCGCGAAGAGGCCGACCACTTCGTGCGCAGCGCCCGCCCGAGCTCGATCATCCAGCGCGCCGCCGACGTCGACGAAGTCGCCCACCTGGTGGTGTACCTCGCCTCCCCTTACTCCTCCGCCACCACCGGCGCGGCCCTGCGGGTCGACGGCGGTGTGGTCGACAGCCTCGCTATCTGAATTCACTCCGGAGATTCCCCCATGGCCAACGCCCATGCATCCCTGAACACCCCACACAGCCCCGACCAGGTCTGGGCCCTGATCGGCGGCTTCGACAGCCTGCCCGACTGGCTGCCGTTCATCCCTGAAAGCCTGTCCAGCGAAGGCGGCCGCGTGCGCTCGCTGAAAGACCCGGACGGTAACGCCATCGTCGAGCGGTTGATGGCCTTCGATGAGCAGCAACGCAGCTACAGCTACGCGATCCTGACCAGCCCGTTCCCGGTGACCGGCTACCTGTCGACCCTGCGGGTCAAGGCCGACGGCCAGGGCAGCCGAGTGGAGTGGTTCGGCGAGTTCACCCCGGTTGGCGTAAGTGATGAGCAAGCCACCGCTTTGTTCACCGGCATCTACGAAGGTGGCTTGCAAGCCCTGGCCAAGAGCCTGGGCTGAGAGGAACACAAGAAGCCGCCATCAAGACTGTTTGGCGCTCATTGGGGCTGCTTTGCAGCCCTTTGCGGGTAAACCCGCTCCCACAAGTACAGCGCAAACTCCAAAAGCTGCGCAGTTCTGTGGGAGCGGGTTTACCCGCGAAGGGGCGCAAAGCGGCCCCAACTACATTGCTGATCCCAGCTCAACACACCTTTGCCCCGGCACTGCTATATCCCTGCGCCTCACCTCGCTACCCTGCCCCGTTTGTCCCCCCTACGAGAACCTCTCATGTCCATCACTCATCGCGCCTGGGGTTGGACCCCGGGCGCAGGCCTGGACGGCCTGCAACTCATCGATAAACCCTTGCCTGAAGTCGGCCCCGGCCAAGTGCTGGTGGCCAACCGCGCCATCGCCCTGAACCCGGTGGACTGGAAGATCTGCGAATGGGGCCATGCCGACTGGCGCCAGGGCACCGTGCCCGGCGTGGATGGCGCAGGCACCGTTATCGCCGCCGGTGACGGTGTCGACCTGCCACTGGGCTGCCGCGTCGCCTATCACCAGTCCTTGTCCCGCGATGGCAGCTTTGCCGAGCACTGCCTGCTGGATGCCAGCCTGGTGATGCACATTCCGGCCAACCTCGACACCACCGCGGCCGCCGCCGTCCCCTGCCCCGCGCTCACGGCTTGGCAGGCCCTGGCCAAGGTCGCCGATGGCGCGTCCCGTGATGTGCTGGTGGTCGGTGCGGGTGGCGCGGTGGGCTTCTATCTCGTCCAGTTGGCGGTGCAACGCGGTCTGCGCGTGTGGGCCACGGCGGGCGAGAAACACCATGATCACCTCAGGCAACTGGGCGTGGTCGGGGTATTCGACTATCGCGCGGGCGACTGGCAGGCAGGCCTGCAAGCGGCCCTCGGTGAGCGCCCGCTGCATGCGCTGTTCGACACGGTCAGTGGCAGCCATGCCGCGAGCCTGGCTCACTTGCTGGGTTACAACGGCCACCTGGTGTGCATTCAGGACCGCCAGGAAAGCGCCCCACTTCCCGCTTTCAGCACGGCGATCTCGCTTCACGAGGTAGCGCTCAATAGTGTCCATGCCCATGGCCGACTGCTTGATCGGCAGGCATTGAAGGTCGAAGGGGAGCGTTTGCTGCGGATGGTCGCCGATGGCCGGCTGCTGGCGCCGGGGCGCCTGGATTTTCGCTTCGAGGCGCTGCCGCAGGCATTGCGCCAACTCAAGGATGGCAGCGCGTCGGGCAAGTGGGTGACGCGCTTGGCGTGAACCGGATGTCCCAATGAAAACGCCGCGCTTGACCCTTGGCCAAGCGCGGCGCGGAGCTAAACAGGGCTGCGCTGCAGCCCTGTCCTTTTCACGCTCAGGCTACCGGAACAGGTGCCAGTGCGTTGATCAGGCCTTGTTGACGCAGGTCGTTCCAGAACGCTGCCGGGATGACTGCGCTGAGGGCCGCAAGGTCTTCGTTGGCATGGGCGACACGGGTGGAACCCGGGATCGCCGCGACCACCGCCGGGTGGGCCAGGGCGAACTGCAAGGCGGCTGCCTTGACGTCGACACCGTGGGCACGCGCCACCGCGCGGATGCGCTCGAGCTTGGCCAGGATTGGTTGGGTCGCTTTCTGGTACTCGAAGTGCTCGCCACCGGCGGTCACGCCAGAGCTGTAGGGGCCACCGACCACGATGCCGACACCCTGCGCCGCCGCTTGCGGCATGACGCGTTGCAGTGCGCGGTCATGGTCCAGCAGCGAGTAGCGCCCGGCGAGCAGGAAACCATCGGGTTGCGGCTCGTCCAGATCGAGGGTCAGCTCGATCGGTTCGACTCGGTTCACACCCAGGCCCCAGGCCTTGATCACGCCCTCTTCACGCAGGCGGGTGAGCACGCGGAAGGCACCTTTACGGGCCGTTTCGAAACGCTCCAGCCACTCGTCGCCGTAGAAGTCCTGGGCGATGTCGTGGATCCAGACGATGTCCAGGCGGTCGGTTTTCAGCCGGCGCAGGCTGTCTTCGATGGAGCGCAGGGTCGCATCGGCGCTGTAGTCGTTGACGATGCGGTTGCGGTTGCCGTGCTCGAACAGGCCGCTTTTTTCGCCGAGTTCACGGCTGGTGGGGTCTTCCAGTTCGTCGAGGATGATCCGCCCGACTTTGCTGCTGAGCACGTATTCGTCGCGAGGCCGCCCGGCCAGGGCATTGCCCAGGCGCGATTCGGAAAGGCCGGCGCCGTAGAACGGCGCGCTGTCGAAGTAACGCACACCATTGTCCCAGGCGGCATCGACGGTGGCTTGCACCTCGGCCTCCGGTACGTTGCGGAACATGTTGCCCAGTGGCGCGGTGCCGAAGCCCAGCGGGTTGGCGATAAGGGATTTGAGGTTCATGGGTGTATTCCTGGTAGGGGGAGTTGCTTGTGAACTCCAGTGGCGGCAATCCTATGCCGCCCCTATCTAGACCGTCCAAGTCATAATTCGACAGACTTGAGACCTTTCAGGTATGACTCTGAGGGCCTTCGTGAGATTGCAACGCTGCCGCTGACCCAACGCAGTGTCGGCAACCCAACCTCGGCTAAGCTGCTAGCGCAAACCCTGCCATTGTCACCGCAAGCCCGCCTCATTGCGCGTTTGAACACCCCCGGTCAGCGAACACTCGTTAATTCAGGATGAATATGACAACTTCCCGTGTCTGCATTGGGCAATCTGCCAACCTTGTCGATGGACTCAACCCCCACTGGACCCTGCAGCAAGGCCTGCCCGGCCTGCTCTATCCCATACCGGAGCAGCCGCTGGCCACGCGCCCGGCGCGTGTCGTCGAACCCCGCGGAACCTGGTCCTTCCCCGAACTGAGCCTCCACGAAAATGCACTGAGCCTGCTGGATGCATTGATTCCTTTTCAGGTGGTCTCACCCTCCAGCGAGGTCGACGCGCCTTGTATTGGCGCGGGCGCCCTGCTCGCTGGCGCACAGTCCAGTCAATCGTCGCTGCAAGCGCTATCAAGCACCCTCGGGGTCAGCCTGGATGATGAAGGCTTGCGTTACGTACTGGTCAAGTTGACCCGTGTAGATGGCACCGACACACACGCCAGCGCCGCCAACGGCATCCTGATGCATGTCCGCCCAAGCCAGCCAGACCCCGCCTATGGGCTCACCCCAGCGTTCCTTTCCAGCGCGACCAAGCTTGCCCACGCCGGCCGCTCTCGCCAGCAGGACTATGGCGAGCAACTGACCGTGCTCAAGGCCCAAGGCTTTATAGATACCTTTGGCGTTTACGGTACTCACTATGTCAGCGCCGTAACGCTGGGCGATACCATCCTGCAGGTATTCGCTTACCGAACCGAAGCATTTGCAAGAATTCGCCAGGCCTACGCCAACGGGCGCAATCCGTTGTCAGGCCCCAACACCCATTACTTTGACCAGTTCACCACAGACAGCACCATGAGCCCATTGGGGTACGTGGCACAGTACGGTAAGTTGCTTTGCCTGAGCGATTGCAGCGCGTTCAATCTCAGTGTGCAAAAGGGTGATTGGGTCGACCCTCTCTGGTCGCACCAGAGCAGTATTTTTGCCCCGTTCATAAGCTCCACGGCACTCACACACCTGGACCTGGCGGATAGATTCGTCGAGCAGACGACCGTACACGTGCAACTGGCCAGCCTGGCATTGATGGTCGAGCAAAAGCGCGGACTGCTCTGGCAGCGAATCTTCAAAGGGGCCATGGTGCAGAAGTATCGCGACCGCATCGGGGCCAACTTTGCGGTGTACGACACCCGCGATTTTTCCAGCCTGCTGCCAGAAGACACTCAGGACGTGGTGTCCTTCATTGCCACCCCGAACATCAACCTCTTCAAGGCTCAGGTCGATCTGGCCACGTTGCAGCTCATCGCGCCGCAACAGGTTCGGGACTTCACCCTGCTGGCCAACGTCCTGTCCATGAGCCAGGGCACTGCGGTCGATGTTCCCGGTGCCCAGGTCCGGCTGTTCGGGCAAGTGATCGACATGCGGACGCAGGGGCAGCCGCGCGCTATCCGTTTGAGCAACGATGCCTACGGCACGCTGCAACTGAGCTGCGATGAGTTTCTGGGCGCCCTGGCCATCAGCGATCACCAGGGTGATCGTTACAGCGTGATTGTCGACGGCCTGCGTTTCGGTCTGCGTGGCGACGGGCCGCGCGCGCAGCCGTTCATCGAATCGGATGTCCGAGGCACCCCGGCAAGCGACTGCCTGCCCGCACTGATCGACAATCTGGAGTTCTCCATGAGCTTTGCCGAGGCGGCGCTCTGTGATCGGTCCTCCAGCAGCGCCACAGGTCTTCAGACGCTGATCAAGCAGTACCTGTCGTGGTTGATCGAACTGCTGCCGGGTGACAGCAAGGACGAACGGACCACCACATTGCGGGTGAGCGCCATGGACCTGTTGCGCTGTAGCGACGATGCCAGGCAGGAGAGCTATGTACCGCTCCTGCCGTTCGACGATTACAAGGCGTACACCAGCAGCATCATCGAGTACCTGGAGCGCATCCAACTGCAGATCGCCCAGAATGAACAGCGGCTTGCCAATCGCAAGCAGCAGGAGCTGCTGGTCGAGGTTGGCAACACCCTCAATCAGAACATCATCCAGTCCGGTGAGTTGATCAGCGCCGTGATCAGCGCCAACGCCGCGCAGTTGCAAGACCTGGAGTCACTCCAGCGCTCACTCGTGGAGCAAGGCAGCGCGGAGGCCGAGCGTCAGCAGCGCATGCTCAACGACCTTGACAGCCAGTTGTTCGAAGCGCGCGCCACGGTCGATTTCGCCGTGCAGAAATACAAGTCCGCCGTGGAGCGCTGGCAGGCTCATGAGGAACTGAAGTTCGGCCTTGAAGTTGCCACCCAACTATTCAACCTGGGCACCGCGATCGCGGCACCGGCCTCCTCCATTTCTGCCGTCAAGGCGTTGGGCCTTACCGCCCAACGCATCCAGAAAACCCTGAAAGTGTTGAACGCCACCGTCGAGCTGTACTCAGGGGTGACCACGGGCCTTGACGGATTGTCTGCCGCACAGCAGACGCTCGATGAACTGCAGGAAGCATCGTTCGACCGCCAGAGCCTGTTGACCTGGGATGAACTGCCCGTGCAATTCAACCAGATCATGGCAACGGGGCCAGATGTGGCGGAAAAAAACACCCTGCAAAGCGCGTTCTCCATCATGATCATGCGCGGCAAGGCGGTCGTCAGCGCCCGCGCTTCGCTGCATGGCGTGCTGCGCGACCTTTATCAGAACCAGCAGCGCCAACAGCTCAACGCCAGGCAGCTCGATCGTTTTGTGGCACTGCAGCACAGGCTCAAGCCTGCCCGTGTGGAGGCGCTGGATGTCGACAACATCGACCTGGTCGCGCTCACCAGCCAATTGGCCTTCGTTCGCAACCAGATGCTGGCCATCCTGGGCAAAGCCTTCCTGTTGCAGGACCAGGCCTTGCAATACACCTATCTGCAGCCGGCCACGCCGGTACCGTCAGCCAGCCTGCTCGGCTTCAGCAGAGCGGTGGTTCAGCAACACGCCAATACCCTGGCGGCCAAGACAGCCTTGGCGCCCTACCAGGCGTCCCGCACCCAGCCCATCGAAATCGTCATCAGCGGCATACGCCCTGAGGCCCTGACCCAAGGCAACAGCCTGCTGAAAACCCTTTACTTGGAAACAACCGAGTTCAAGGAGTACGTGGATGCTCGTGTCGTGGCCGTCGTGGCCACCGTCGAAGGCATCAAATCCACCGACAGCGGCAACTACCTGCTGCGGCTCGCCTGCAATGGCACACCGTTTCACGACCGTAACCTTCAGCGCAAGCGCATGAGCTTCCACACGCCTGGACGTGAACGCATCTACAGCTATCGGGCCAACGATAACGCTCCAAACTTCTCGGACCAGGGGCAGTCCTGGTCCGACGGGGTCAGCCGCATCACCCCGTTCACCAACTGGGAAATCTCTCTGCCTGCCAGCAAGGTCAACGCAGGCCTGACCTTTGATCGCGAACTGCTCACGGTCCGGCTGTCCTTCGTGTTGGAGGCACGCATTGTCGATGCCTACGGCACGCGAGCGCCACTGGCGCGTGCGCGGCTTGAATCAGGCACTGCCGCCACCTCCCCCACGACGTCGCAAAGCCTGCTCAACCAGATGTTTACCGAAGGTCCCTGCACGAACAACTGGGACGTGGTATTCAACATGCGCCTCGACAGCATCAACGAGGCATTGGCCGCACAATACGAGCGTTTTAATACGGACTCGCAGTTCACCAACAAATTCGTTTACGAAAAAGATGAAGATCTGAAACACCGCCCGAACGCCACGACCATTCGAACCAACCACCTCGAGTTTGAATACGGTTATCCCAAGCTTGAGTTTTCTGCGAACGACACCTCGACGGTCACGGTGAAGATGAAAATCAGCAAAGGCTATTTTCAAACGTGGGAGCGCAGTTTGAAGCACCCGGAGGATCCTATCGAGTACAACCCCAAGGAGATAATGGACGGAGAAACACTGACCATCGCCGCCATCCCCCTGCAGAAGGTCAGTGGCGTTATCAATAGCGAGAACCCTGACGGTACGCCGAGCTCGACCAGCAACACCTTGGCGGTGACGTTGGCGCTGGCCGAAGGCGTATTCAACCTGGATATGGATTTCAGTGACGCCGAAGCAATGATATTCAACGAGGAGCTTCAGAATCACTTCAGAAAGCTTAATTTCGTATTTGAAATCAATCGACTGGACCTGAGCAATGTCCCGACGTTGAACGAACTCAAACCCAACGGGTTCAACTTCAAGGTCCTCAAGACCCCGGCCGGCAATGAAATGCTCCAGCTGTTCATCATGACGGGAGACCGCCCGATGCTGGACAAGTCGTGCATGTCGCTCAACGATATTGCCGAACCGCTGCCGGACGATCAGCAATGCAGCCTGTTCGTTCGTTCGTCGTTGGTGTTCGGCAGTATCCTGCCTGCCAGTTTGCGCAGTGACAATGGCTGGACCCTGCGGGGTATCGACCCGCAAGCCGCGCACACCTCCTGGTCGACTGAATTCAGCCAGGCCAACCTGGGCGCAAGCCTTGACCTGAGTGCCTTGAACCACACCGCTTCAGTGGGCGGTGGCCAAGTCTACGATTGCACCTACACCTTGCCCAGTGGGGGCCAAATCACCTGTTCGCTGGCGGGCACTCAACTAAAGGCACAAGCCAACGGCCAGTTGCACTTCACCGGCAGCCATAAACAGGCCTTCGATTTCTTCGAGATCAGGTCCTATCATGGCCATGAGAAGGAGAGGAACACCTGCTCGACCGATGTGTCACTTGCCGTCAATGCATACTTGCCACTGTCTGTCAGCGGCCAGGGGCGCGAGCAAAGTATTCAGATCAGCCTGGAAAGCAAAGCCATCACCCTGGACGGCCACCTGTCCGGTGGTGGGCCAAGCGGCACGGACGACCTGAACGCACAGGTCAACCAGCAGTGCCGGGATCAACTGCCGGAGCAGGTCAAGCGCAACCTGTCTTTCTCGTTCGATCCGATTTCAGTGTTCGCCCTGAAGAACCTGCTCTTTCCGGAGAAAAACTACATCACGTTCAGTGCCTGCGCCGTTCCGGGTGACCTTGTGCTGCTAGGCCGCTTCAACAAGCAACCCTGAGGCGACTGTAAGTGCAACATCCCGCCCTTGCTCGAGCATGAAGGGCGGGATGCCAATTACCGGCAATGGCCGCAAGAGCGCTTCCATCGAACAACTACCCCTTCGACAGCACAATCATGTGTGAACGGCGTCCCTCGCCAACCACTTGGTATCGAGGCGTCGAACCGCCGCGAAGCAGGCACCACGGTGCTTGGCGCCGGCCTTGCCGGTGTTCGCCAGCAAGGCTGGCTCCTACCGTTTGGGGGCCGGCCCACGGGATGCATGCGCGTACCCAAGCACACCATGGATCTCTGAAGCCACCTGCATCGTTGCCGCCTCGATAGTGCCTTCATTACGGCACATCACCCAGCCGTTATCTGCAACTGCCTGCTCGAAGGCCTCGGTACTGGCGACATGCTCTTCCAGTTCATGCATCACCGTACTGCTCAACCCGCGGGTCCGTGCCGCAGCCCTCGCCCACGAGATTTCCGGGGCGGTGACGACCCCGACATGCAGGTCCGGCATGCGCACGTTGCGTTCGATGTTCAAGCGCAAAATCTCTGCAAACGGGACCAGCCGGCGAAACGCGGCATCGGAGGGGTACCAGCGATCGATCAGGATGATGCTGTCCGGTGGCTGCTTGGGCAGTACGTGCTGCGAAATCCAGCTACGGCTGTCGGCAAAGCGCTCGCAAATGCTCAGTTCCAGCTCCCGGCAGGGGTTCCTGACGAACTGGTTGACCAGGGCCATGGTTTCACCCCGAAAGGGATCGCTTTTCTTCTCGCATAGGCGGATCACCTTCCTGTTGTCCGCCCTGAGGGCTTGGGTGACGGATTCCAGCAACGTGGTCTTGCCGGTGCCCTTGGGCCCATCCAGGGAAATGAACAGCGAACGATTCATGCTTCAGACAACTCGTTGATGTGTGTGGCCTCTGTTGGGGCGGCTTCAGCCGCGATGAAGACACCGCGGTGGCAGGCACCCGCTTCGCGGGTGATCGCGGCTAAAGCCGCTCCTACAGTTACAGTATCGGCACGAAGGTGGCGTCGTTACGTCAGGCAGTAGAACTCGCTGACCTCTGCCACGATCTTGCCCTCGGCATCATACAGCCTTGCCTCCGGCGTCATGGCCATGGAGCGCGCTTCGAGCACGTATCGTTGTCCCGCCTTGAAGTGCGCGTAACTCACGGTGAGATAGCACTGCCGGACGGTGGGGCCGCCCATCATGCTCATCCCTCCGCCACCATTCACTTCATAGTCGAACCGGACGACCAGTTCATGGCCACCCGGGCTGACCTGGAAGAACCGGCCGTCGCTCAGGCGCTGTTTGTCCAGGCGCTCGGCCAGCAGCACGCGGTCATTGGGGAATGGCATCGAGAAAGCGACCCAGGCCATCTGCGGGTTGGCGGCCGGCATGGGAGCCTGGCAACCCGCGACGGCCGTGATTGCCAGCAACAACGTCAAGCTGCGCATGATAGATGCCTCGACGACAGTCATTTGACAACACATTACCCCTCGTTCAGGCCTTCGTCTTGCGCCGTCTGATCCACAGCCAGGCAACGCCAGCCAATGCCGCCAACCCCAACGGCAATATTTGCGCCTTGTACGGCCGCAGCATGTCGCGCGCGGCATCCAGCGCCTCGGTCACATAGCGCTTGTTGGCCTGGTCGAACCGTGGCGCTTCACACTGCTTGCCGAAATCCTCCGCCCACTCGACGAAAGGCCCTTGCTCGACATAGCGCTTGTACAGGGCACTTTCCTGATCGCTACCGGGCACCCACCCGGCCGCCGTGCACAGCACCGCGGCGAAGGCCTGGCTGCTGTGCGGCAGGTTGTCCGCAGCCTGGTTGGCCAGGTCGGCGGCGACATAGCGGTAGTGATAGCGCAGGTCGGGCTTGGCTTCGGTTGCCTGCTGACGCTGCAGCTCGCCAGCGCCAATCAACGGCCCCGGCTGTATTTCGGCGCCTCCCAGGCTGAAGCCGCCTCCCAGCCAGGCATAGTCCGGCGCCATCTCGTAGCCCAGGATTTCCATGCCGGACGTGCGCGCCAATGTCGCCGCGCCATACAGTGCCTCGGCTCGACCGGTGGCGGTCCAGCGCGAGACAGCGTCCTTGCGGTTCTGCACATAGGCCTTGGCGTCGACTTGCAGGTGTGGCGTGTCGAAGTAGCTGGGTGCCTCGTCGTAACGCCCTTCACGTAGCAGGCGACGGCCGAGCAGTTCACGCAACTGCGTCGCCACCGGTCGCGGTACGTAGCCGCCCTCCTCTGCCTTGGCGGCCGCTGGCGCCGGCACATGGGCATCGACATACCCCTTGAGCTCATCGAGGGTCAGCACCCGCTCGGCCACGTTCGCCGCATCCTGCCAGTAGACCTCCTGGCTGCGGTACAGCTGATCGAATGCCTGCAGGTAATCGCCGCGCTCCAGGGCCAGGATCGCGCCCTCGCCTTCGACCCGGCAGCCGGGCTTGACGCTTTCGTAGTCCCAATCGGGCGTTTGCCGCGAACCCCAGGATTCGTCGCGGGGAAACGCGGCGGCAGCCTTGGCGTAGGCAGTCGCCGCCTGGGCCTTGTCACCCTCGCGCAGGGCGAGCTTGGCGCGCAGCCACCATGCCAGGCCGGTGTCGCCGGCATGGCGCAAATAACCTTCGGCAGCGGCGAAGTCGCCCTCTTGATAACTCAGCGCAGCCAGCCGGTCGGCATCATCCAGCTTGTCGCCGACACTGGCCTGCAGCAGCCGAGGGAGGCGCCGTTCTTCAGCCGGCTGCTGCCTGTCGTAGTCCCAGCCGATATGGCTCAGCAGGTACGCGGTGAGCAGCTTGCGCGGCATGGGTTGCCGCAACAGGGTTTGCAGTTGCTCGTCCGGCATGGTCACCAGCTCGTCGGCGAGCTGCCTGAGCGAGCTGTAGCCATTGCCCGAGCCCAGGCGGCTCTGGCTGGCGTAGAGCTGCACGGCGCTGTTCCAGTCGCCGGCGAGCTTGGCCAGGCGGGCTTCCTCGCCAAGGCTGGCCACCCCCAGTTCGAGCGGGTCGCTGAAGCCTTCGGCGCTGAGGGCGCGAGCCTGCTGGAAAGCCTGCCGGGCCCTGGCCTGCAGGGCCTCTGGTGCTGGCTGCAGGTCGTCGCCGGCTTCGAGGCTCTGGGCCGCCAATGCCCGCCCCAGGGAATAGGCCGCCCAGGTACTGCGCAGCTTGCGCTGCTCGGCGGGCAACGCCAGTACCTTGCTGAAGTACGCCACTGCCTGGGCAGTGTCACCGGTGTCGAACGCCACTGCGCCGGCGATATACAGGCGCAGTTCGTCCGGCAGGTCGGCGCCTTGCGCTTCCACCTGTTGCGGATCTTGCAAGGTGCGCAGCCGCGCGACCTTCTCCCGCAGGTTTTCCGGCAGCTCGCTGGCTTCGACCTGGCTGCGCTGCGCACGGTACGGCCGATCATTGTCGTCGCTGTCCCAGTAAGGCGTCAGGGTGACTTCAGTGGTGGGCTTGAGGCCCGCCAGCGGCAGGCCGAGGCGGTTGACTTCGAAAGCGAAATTACCTTCCGGCAGCTCGGCCAATGCCTGTGCCCGATCCCTGAGCAACTGCATCGGGAAGTCGGGGCCACAGGCCAGCGCCGTGCCGAAGGGCACGCTCAGCGACAGGCACAACAGGTGCCGGGGCCAGTTACGGGTAGACATTCCATGCTCCTTGATCGATTCCTTGGCAGCGTGCCCAACCGAGCACGCGCCGGCCCCCAGCCGCGACACGCGCGCTGGACTGGCGGTTGAAGACGAGGTGTTGGGGGGATGGCTGCAAGCGGTAACCGTTGAGCCCGTCCGCAGCGTCGCAAGCGCCGATGTTCAGTTCTACCCGCTCGGGTAGTGGCAGGTCGAGATTGCCGACATTGGCCAGGCTGATGTCGTAGAGCCCGTCACGCCCGGTCGTTTCGACCTGCCACTGGCTGGCCAGCGCGTCGCCGCGCGCCACCGCCTTGAGGGTGGTCAGGCTCCAGGCGCGACGGTCGCCGGGCAACGGCAGGCGAAACCAGATCAGCCCGGCCAGGTGCGCGGGCGGCTGGTTGCGCAGTTGCCGCCCCAGGTCCGATAGTTGGTGCGGATCGGCCAGCAGCTCTCTGCGCTCGCCGGCAAGGTTCAATGGGGCTTCGCTTTCCACCACGGGAGCGCCGCCGGTATCCGGCAGCAGTGCGATGCCATAGGCGGGCAAGGCGAGGTAGAACGGCTTTGCGCTGACGCGGCTCCATCGTTCGGCCCATTGTCTGGCTTTCAGTGGATCGAACAGACCCCGCCGTGGGTCGCTCACCGCATGCACCTGCAGCACACTGCTGTCCACCGCCTGTAGCAGTGCAGGCAGCTGCGGGCTGTCGAGCCAGGCGGGCAACGCGGTGATGCTCAGTTTCAGGCCGGGCGGCAGTTGTTCGCGCAGGTTCAGGAGAAAGTCGGTGTAGCCCGGCAGGCGGGCGCTGCCACTGTCGTGGTCGATTTCAAGCCCGCTCAGGGGCACGCCGACAGCCTGCCAGTCGGCCAGCAGTTGCGCGATCTGGGTGCGTGCCGCCTCCTGGTCCAGCGCCGGGAGTTGGCCGTCCAGGCGCACGACCGCGATTACCGGCCGGCCATCGGCCTTCAGTTGCGCCAGGTCGACCAGCGCCCTGCTCCACCCGGCCTTGGGCTGGGCCTGCAGCGCCAGTACCCGCAAGGTCTTGAAATCCGCCCGGCTTTCGGCCAGGGCCTGGGCATGGGCAGGCCGCCATTGGCGTTGCCAGATGTAGAGTTGCTGGTCGAGGGGCGACGGTGGTTCGGGCTGGCAGCCAGCCAGCGCCCCGAGAACGACACAGGCAAGCAGGCGGCGCAGGGACAGGGTGACGGGCATACAGTCCTTTGTCTGGCGCGCACGGGCGCCGTTGCGAGGTGGCGATATTACCTCAACGCAGCACCTCGCGAACACGGTCACGCTGCCGCTGGACAAGCCGTGTCGGCAGCTCTCTAGGTGTACGGTCCCGGAATGAGTGGTGCGTAATGGTACGTTCCGCAACTGGTAGTTTTGCCAGTTTTCATGTTCCTCGTCCCCGCGCTAGCGTGATTTTGCATCAATTTACGATGCAAGAAAAATCAACCGAGGGATTGGATATGAGCGAGACAATTGAGACGCCGCCTGTTGATCCGGCCACTGTCGTGGCGGACGATCCGCAGGGTACAGGTGGTATTGAAGAACAACGTATTGAATTTGATGCATATTTGAAGACACGCTACCCGAATGAGGCTGCTAGCGGATTTCCCAGGCCAATGATTCTGGGGGCGACTTGGCCGATCACGAGTGCCGACGTAGGCATCAATAATACTGAAGTGTGGGACCCGGATGACGGCGTGGTTATCATTATTCCGCTTTACAGCGGCATGACCCTCAATGAGCAGTTAAAATTCTGCTGGGGCGATCGAACTGCCACCGTAACGATTCAGCAGGTTGACATAAACAATAAATACGCATCAGGGAGATGGCCCAGTTCGGCGATAACGGAAGGCAAACTCGATGTTTTCTATAAAGTACTTCGCAATGGTAAATGGGTAGAGTCACAAAAGTTATCGACCCTGGTGCGGTTCGGCCAGCCGGGGCACGAGGGGAGTGGTACTCCGTCGGAATTGCCAAAGCCTATTATCACCAAACCTGCTAGCGGCAAAGTGGGTTTGAACGAAGCGAAGGCCGACATCGAGGTTACGATACCTGCCTACAAGCGCATGAGCGAATTTGATACCGTTTGGCTGCATTGGGGCGATGAAGTCATAAAGTATGTAGTAAGGAAAGCGGAGATTGGCAAATCAATTGTTGTCAAAGTCCCCGAAAGCGTGGTATTGGCGGCAGGTGATAGTGATGCGTTACCCGTGTATTACTTTGTCAGCGATGAAGTCGATAACGAGTCCGAGTGGTCGGCCGATACTCATGCCAAGGTTGAGGTGGCTGCATTGACCTTCGTGGCTCCGAACGTGATTGATCCTAGAGAGCCAGGCAACACCGCGCAATCCATCATGGACCTCGACAAGAGCGGAGGCGAGGGATTACAGATCAAGGCGAGCGGCTTTCAGGTCCATGACACAATTGCGGTCAAGTGGAGATCCACTACCGAAAGTGGCATGGTTGAATTGTTGGATCTTGGCACCGTCGATATCAAGTCGGCTGATGAGGTCGTGCAGTTTACAGTAGCTCAAGAAAAGCTGCGGTTCCTCACCGGTGGTTCGGGCCACGCCTACTATGAAGTAACGCGCAATGGCGTGGTTACAGTGTCAAAATCGGCTCACGTCAGCTTTGTTGGGTCGCTTTCCGACTCACCGCCCGCACCTACCATTGAAGGTGCGGAAAGTGTAGAAATGGGCTGGTGGGTCGACGCGGACCTGCCTTTTGCCTTCGCAGTGGTCCCTAAATCTGCCAATCTGGTTGACGGCGATATGGTTAACGTGGTCATGCGCGGCACGGCAGCCGATAGCACCACGCTGTTGTTGATTCCTCGCAATCACAGGGTCACCGAAAGCCAGGCGGGTAAAGAATTGAAGCTGCGGTTGAAGGGGGCGAGTTTTCTCAAACCACTGGATGGTGGCTTCGTCGATATGTACTACACCATCAAAAGGGGCAGCGGAAAGGTTGAGTCAATCCGTGAGCGCTTCTATATTGGTTACATCCAAGAGACTCTGCCGGCGCCGACCACCGAAATTGATCTTTCGCCATCCAATAACGTACTGGATCCTACGCGACCGGACTACGCACATGGCGTATATGTCGAAATCCCAGAACTGGCCAACGTACCCACGCCTTGCACCTTTACGTTGGTATGGGAAACCTCTGCGGGTGGCTATCACGAGCAGGAGCAGAAAATCGAGGTCGGTGATGAAGTGACAGCTTTTCTGGTACCGGCCGAAGAGTTGAAGTTGGATGGGAAGGCGATCGAGGTCACGGTATACTATATTGTCTCCCAGGAAGACAAGCCTGATCGTGCATCTGCTGATTTGATATTTACCATTGCGACACCCGATTTGCTGATTGCCCCATTCGAAGTGAGCTCAGCTACGATGTACCTGAGGGGAGGTGTGGTAGAAATGATGCAGATGCAGAATAACGCATGGCGCGTCGTAGCACCTCGGGTCAATGGCGTTCATGCAAGAACCCAACAGCGGATACCCATGGGGGGCAAGCCACCTTTCAGGTACCAGTCTTCCAATCCCGCAATTGCCGCAGTGGATGGGAGTGGCCGGGTGTGGCCTAAACGGTCTGGTTCGGTTAGTGTCACTATCACGGACAGTAAAAATAACGTTGTAAGTTATCCCGTGCAGGTCTCGTATTGTTTCAAGGTGCTGGTAGGTCAGGGCAATTATAACCTGCTGGATGCCGAGAAGCTGGTCAGAGATTACTATGGCACCTATGTGAGCGCTGACGTCATGCAGGATCTCCATACACTTTATGGTTATCCGTTACCGTTAGGGCGCCATACATGGACTGGTCAACGCCTTCACTGGCATGGTGGTGGCTCAGGGTACTTCTACCATATGACGACTAAACAGCTTCATTCGGCGAATACGAATAACACTAACGTACTAGGTGCAATGATGATGCAGCCGATCTAACTGAACATTCGGCTGCTCGGGCCCTGACGAAGGTTCTGTTTAACTTCGGTACCATCGCCAGGGCTCTTTTCGATGAAGCTATCCTTAAGAATCCAAGCGCCCGCTGAGACCCTCGACGCCAGTTCGATGATCAAATCGCGCCCCATCAGCGTACACTCGAAAACTTGAACATCCCGATCACTGCGCGTACAAGACTCCTTGCCCTCCCGACCCTGCAAGGAGCACCGGATGCTGGAGCTGCACACCGATCGGTTGTACCTGCGCCCCCTGATCGAAACCGACTGGCCACTGTTCCTCAGGCTCCATCGCGAGCCCGATACCATGCGCCACGTGTTCGATGATCTGCCGGAAAGCGAGGTCCGGCGCGGCTTCGAACACCGTCTCCCGCTCTGGACAGCTGAAGCCGATCACTGGCTTTGCCTGGTGATGACCGACAAAGCCACCCAGCAAGACCTGGGTGTCACCGGCTTGCGCATCCTGCGCCCGGGCCATGCCGAGGTCGGTTACCTGCTGCTACCGGAACACCAAGGCCAGGGTTTCGGCACCGAGTCCCTGCGAGCGGTGATCGGTTACGCCACGACCGTCGGCCTCAGCACGCTGGAGTCCACCATCACCGACGGCAACCTCGCCTCCTGCCGGGTGATGGACAAATGCGGTTTCACCTTCGAACGCCGGGAACCCGAAGCCTACCTGCTCGGCGGCACCTGGCGCGATGACCTCATCTACCGCCTCGACCTGCACGGATAGCCCATGAACCCCTACCAATGCCTGCCGCCGCGCGCTTTCTGGCGCACGGCGGTCGCCGACAGGCCCGCCGAACAGATCGGCGAGCTGTGGTCACCCGCATTCGAGATCGACGCCAAGGACGCCATCGTCACCGCCGGCTCCTGCTTCGCCCAACACATCGGCCGGGCGCTGGTGGCGCGCGGGATGAACTGGCTCGATGCCGAACCGGCCCCGGTCGATATGCCCGAGGACGAACGCAAGGCACGCCAGTACGGCGTGTTCTCGTTTCGTACCGGCAACCTCTATACCCCGGCGATGCTGCGCCAGTGGCTGACGTGGGCCCTGGGCACGCAACCGCAGTCGCACGAGACCTGGCAGCACGAGGGGCGCTTCTTCGACCCGTTCCGTCCAGCGGTGGAAACGGCAGGCTTCGACAGCGAACAGGCACTGTTCGATTCGCGGGAAGCAACCCTGGCGGCGATCCGTCTGGCCGTGCGCCGTGCCAAGGTGTTCGTCTTCACCCTGGGGCTGACGGAAGCCTGGGCCAACCGCGAGAGCGGTGTCGTGTACCCGGTGTGCCCGGGCACCGTGCGTGGCGAATTCGATCCTCGGCTACATGAATTTCGCAATTTCGGCTTCAACGACACCTGCCAGGCCATGATCGACGCCATCGCGCTGATGCGCACGGTAAACCCCGCACTGCGCCTGCTGCTCACTGTCTCGCCGGTCCCCCTCACCGCCAGCGCCACCGGCGAACATGTGCTCAGCGCCACCACCTACTCCAAGTCGGTGCTACGCGCCGTGGCCGGCCAGCTGTGCCAGGACCTGCCACAGGTGGACTACTTCCCGTCCTACGAAATCATCACCGGCACGCCGTTCAAGGGCGCCTTCTACCAACCGAACCAGCGCGAAGTGACGCCTGAAGGCGTGGCCTTCGTAATGCGCCAGTTCTTTGCCGGCCTCGATGCCGAGCCTGCGCCAGCGGCATCTGCGCCCCCCCCTTCCCTGGCCTGCGAGGACCTTGTCTGTGAAGACGCCATTCTCGACTACTACGCCTAGCTTTCTTCTGCTGGGCGACTCACACGTCGGTGTCATCGGCCAGGCTGCAAAGGCGCGGCAGCTGCCGTTCAGCGGTGGGCCGCTGGGTGCCGGTCGGGATTTCGGGGTGGACTTCTTCAGCCTGGCACCCGACGACGTGGTGTTCCGCGACGCCGAACTCGAGCGGCTTTACCGCCAGGCCCTCGCCCAGCTCGATGCCCCCAGCCTTGGCAAGATTCCCGGCCCGCTGGTCAGCAGCATCGGCCTGAGCCTGCATTACCTGGCCACCCGGCAGAACTGGCTGTGCTACCAGGGCGTGGATGGCGAGTTCGACTCCGGTTTTCTCGAAGGGCCGTTGTTCGCCACGATCATCGACAGCTTGTCGCGCCCTGCCCTGGCGTTTTATGAGCAGGCGCTTGGCCTGGGTCTGAAGGTGTACGCCGTGCTGCCGCCGCAGCGGGTGCCGCCGATGGCCGACGCCCGGGTGTTCATGGCGGCCCAGGCGCTGCTGATCGAGCACCTGGCTGCCTTGGGTGTCGAGCTGGTCGATGTACGTGCGGCGGCGAATGACGACCAGGGCCTGCAACGCGCCGAGTTCTGCGAGCTCGACGACCCGTTGCATGGCAACCTGGCGTTTGGCGAGCTGGTGTTGGGGCAGTTGCTGCGTCAAGTTCCTTCGAAGTCTCCGGCATCGGCGTTGCGGCCCTCATGAGACCGAGTGTGGCGCATCGCGGATGAATCCGCTCCTACAGGCCGGCTACCCAGGATCGTCACCCGCTCGCCATACCGCGAATGCGGAAAATAATCCCACACCGCATGGTGCTGGGTACACCGGTTGTCCCAGAACACCAGGGTGCCCGGCGCCCAGCGCACCCGGCAGCTCAACACCGGTTCACGCGCCACCAGGTCGAACAACATCTTCAACAGCACCTGACTCTCGCCAACCGACAACTGCACGATATGCGAGGTGAAACCCGAATTGACGAACAACGACGGCCGCCCGGTCTCTGGATGGCGCACCACCACCGGGTGCTCGGTCTTGGGCAGGCCGGGTGGCGGTGTGTACCCCTTCCACGGGATTTCGCCATCGTGGATGGCCGTCAACGTCCCCAGGAACGCCTGCATCGCCGGCGACAGCATCTCCAGCGCCAGGTGCATGTTGGCGAACAAGGTGTCACCGCCTGTGCCAATGGCCGGGGTTTCCTTCACGTACAGCATCGACCCCATGGACGGCTCCAGGTCGGCGGTGCCGTCGGTGTGCCAGGTCTCCCCGGCGACGAATCGCGACTGGGCGTTGGCACGGATCACCACCAGCTCTGGATCGTCACCGTCGATGTCATCCAGCGGCAAGGCCCGCAGTTCACCGAACAAACGCCCGAATGCCTTGTGCTGCTCTACGCTCAATTGCTGGTCGCGGAACACCAGCACATGGTTCTCCAGAAATGCCCGGCGAATCTGCGCCAATTGCTCCGCTGACAAGGGGCGCGACAGATCCACCCCGCCGATCTCGGCGCCAATCACCGGCGTGAGCCGGTCCACGCTGATGCTGTGATACGGTGCGCGCTGGGCGCCGGCAATGCGCTCGATGGCCTTCAGTGCCTGTTGGTCCATGCTGTCCTCCCTGATTGATGTTGATCGTGTTGGCTTGCCAGGTGTTGCAGCCCGGCCGCCAATTGCTCGCGTACCACTGCTCGCTGCTGCGTAGAGGTCGCGCAGGCCCAGATGCAAACCCTCGCCAAGGCGCCGACGACGCTGGCACAGGCCTGTTCGTCCTCGCTGGCGTAGGCGCGGGCGGCGAGCGCGCTGCTGGCCGCCGCGTTGGCCGTGGCGAACGCCTGGGCGTTGGCATCGGTACTCAGTTGCGCGTAATACCGGGCGAACGCGTCGGCATCACCGAACTGCCCGGCAATCATCGCCTGGTTGGCCGGTGCCAGGCCGTAGTCCAGGGCGCTGTCATAGGCCTGGGCATAGGCTGCCTCGAAGGCGTAGGCCCGGCGAAACACCTGCAATAGCACCGGGCCGAGTGCCGTCCGCCATTCACCAGCCCGCCCGCACAGGCCCAGGCTCGCGCGTTGATGCAGGCGTTGCAGCGTGGTCACGGCCTGGCCATGTTCGGGGAGCGCCTCGGCGAGCAACGGCAGCACCACCTCGGCTTGCCAGCAGTGCAACAGCCGCCAATGTGCCTGGCAGTCAGACTGCTGGGGCAAGGGGCCGGACTCCAGCACCCGCAGCAGAGGGCCCAGCCACGCGGGCACCTTTGCAGGCTCACATGCCATGGACACCCTCCTCCTGCGCGCGCAGGTCGCTATTGATCGCCTCGGCTATCTGGCGGGCCCAGGGGCCAGCGACGATGCCATAGTGGTCGGTATCCAGCGCCGCCCAGTTGCGCAGGCCCGGCAGCAACGCCCGCCAGGCCTGGCGCAGGTCCTGGGCCTGCCAGCCACTGCCGATGCCGTAGGGGTTGGGCTGGGTGGCGATGAACAGCTGCCCGGTCGTCTCGGCCAGCACGCCAGGTACATGCCCGAGCATGCTCGCCAGGTTGTTGCGACAGCAGGTCACCAGGCGCTCCAGGTAACGCGCGCCGTCCGTCTCGCCATTGCGCAAGGCGAACTCCCGTTCGAACACGCGCTGGATCTGCCCCTCGTCGATCGCTTTCAACTCGGTCCCGGCGTCGGGCGCAGGTGGGTCGATCAGGTACAGCGTCGGCAGCTCGAACCCGGTATCGCGGGCCAAGACGCACATGGCCTGGGCCACCCAGGCACCGAAGGACCAGCCGACCAGCCGCCAGCTCGCGCCATCGGGCAGTTCGGCCTGTATCGCTTCCAGGTACAACGCGGCGCGCGCTTCCAGGGAGATATTGCACAGTTCGGGCTGACGCAGCACCGGGTCGGCGATCACCCGCACCTCGAGGTCCGGGTGCAACGCCGCGGCCAGCTCGCGATAGGCCTGTACATCGCCACCGACCGGGTGGAGCAGGTACAGCCATTGGCGACCGCTACCCTGTTGCCACGGGTCGATCCGCAGCGCCTCGCGCCAAGGGTCGCCAACGCGTTGGGCGCGACCTTGCTCGCTACCCACCAGTGCCAACACCTCGCGCAGGCTGACCGTGGGGCTGAACTGCGACAGCTGCACCACCACGCCCGTGGCGCGCTGCAGTTCGTCGATCAGGTCCAGCAGCGTCAACGAGTCGGCGCCCAGGTCATACAGCGAGGCATCGTCCTTCAGTGCGTCCACACCCAGCCATTGGCACAGGCAGTCGCGCAGGCGTGTGGGCAGGTCGTCCTTCTTCGGCTGCACCTCGACCGGTGCTGCCATGGCGCCATGGCGCACGGGATAGAAGCGCCGTGCCTGCTCCAGTGCCGTGGTCGAGACCAGCAGTTGGGGCAGTTGCGCGGCCAGGGCACGGTCGAACACTTCACAGCCTTCCTGCGTCGACAGCCCGACCTTCAGGTGCTGTTGGTGCGCGGCATCGCTGCCAGTCGCCTGGGTGGCCATGCCGATCTCGCGCCAGATGTCCCAGTTGATGCCAAGGCGCAGGCAGCCCTGGTCATCCGGTGCGCGGTAATGAGTGAAGCCGTCGAGCACGCCGCTGGCGGCGGCGTAGTCCAGATGGCCGGCGCCGCCGAACAGCGCCGACATGGACGAGCAGTACAGCACGAAGCCTGGCGTCATCCGCGCGACCAGCGCCTCGACAGCGAGCATGCCATGGGTCTTGGCGGCCATCGCGGTCGCCATTCGCTCGGCGTCGCGATGGCGGATCAGGCTGCCGGCCCCGATGCCTGCGGCATGGATCACGCCATCGAAGCGCTCGTACCGTTGTGCCAGATGCTCGAGCACCTGCGGCCAGCGCACCAGGTCGGCGAGGTCTGCCTGCAGCCACTCGACCCGCTCGCGGTCCACCTGCCACTGCGCAGGCCAAGTCGCCGAACGCGACAGCAGCACCACGCGCCGCCCAGGCGCTCGCAGCAGGTGCTGGCACAGGGTGCGCGCGATACCACCGCCGCCGAGGATCAGGAAGGTACCGTTGTCTGGCAAGGTGTTCGGTGCCGCCAACGGCAGTGGGCTTGGCACCAGCCGCGGTTGCCACAGGTAGCCGTCGCGCAGGGCCATGCGCCGGGGCAAGGCATCGGGCTCGGCCAACAGCGTGGCGACTGGCGTGGCGTGTTCCAGCAGAGATGGGCTTGGGCAATCCAGCCAGTGGCAGCGCACCGGGTACTCCTGGGGCACCACCTCGGTCACACCACTCAGTGCCGCCAGTTCCGGCCGCCTCACCTCGCCGTGGACCGGGCAGGCCTGCCATGACAGCAGCCACAAGCGCAGGCTGGCATCGCGTGGCGCCTCCTGGCCCCAGGCCTGCAACAGGCTGCTGGGCGTGTCCAGGCAGGCCCAGCGGGCGGTCGCCAGGCTCTGCGCGTCGACCGCGCCGTCCACCGACAGCGGCAAGGCGTGCAGCCAGTCCAGGTCGCCCGGCAGTTCAACGAGCAGGCGCCCCAGTGCCTGGGCATCCAGCACATCGAGCTCGAAGCGGTTCGCGGCAAGCTGGCGATAGCCATCCCCTGCGCGCACGTGCACCACTCGCCGGTAGGCAGACCCCAGCGTGTCGAGCAGCGTGTCGTCGGCCGCCGCATGGCTGCACACCACCAAGGTCTGGCGAGTTGCCGTTTGCGGCACGGTTGCCGCCATGCGTCGCACGCGCTGCCATTGCCGTTGGTGGAACCAGTCGGCCAGCGGTTTGCGCGCGGGCACGCCGAGGCTCTGGAAGCGGTAGGGTTCAAGGTCGAAGGAGGAAGGCGGCAAGTCCCAAGGCGGCGGCGCCGAACGGCGCGCCCACTCGATATGCGCACCGTCGTACCAGGCCTCAAGCAGCGCCTGGGGCAAATGTTCACTGGCCACGAGGCGCACCTGCGATGGCGCGACTTCGCGAATCGCCGACAGGGGTAGATCGTCACCTGCCCGGTAGGGCACCGCAAAACGCCAGCGCGCCTGCCGGCGTCCGGTCTGCAGGTGACGCAGTACTGCAGGTACATGTTCGGGGTTGGCTTGCAGCCACTTCGCCATTGCCGCCACATCGCGCTCCAGCGCCGTGCGGCTGTGGGCTGAAAGCAGCAACAGCGGCGCGACGTCATCACGCGTTTCCAGCACGGCCTGCACCGCGCCGACGATCACATGGGTGTTGGTGCCGCCAATGCCGAAACTGCTGACCCCAGCCATGCGCCGCCGCCCTGAAGGCCAGGGGCACGCCGTGGTCGGGATGTGGAACGGCGAGCGTGCCAGGTCAATTTGAGGGTTGATGCGCGAGAAGCCCAGGTTCGGCGGGATCACTCCGTGGTACACCGCCAGGGTGGCCCGGATCAGCCCGACCACCCCTGCCGCCGCCCCCAGGTGGCCGACCTGGCTCTTGACCGAGGCCAGGGCGCAGTTGCCTGCCGGCGCCTCGCCGAACGCCTGGGTCAGCGCGGCGACTTCGATCGGGTCGCCGAGCAAGGTGCCGGTGCCGTGGGCCTCGACGTAACCGATATCGGCGCCGGTAACCCCGGCCTTGCCCAAGGCCTGGGCGATCACCGCGCCCTGCCCGGCCACCGATGGCGCGGTGTAGCTCATCTTGCCGTGGCCGTCATTGTTCAGCGCCGAACCTTCCACCACGGCGTAGATGCGGTCACCGTCGGCTTGGGCACGGGCCAGGGGCTTGAGCACCACCACACCGTAGCCACTGGCACCGAGCGTGCCGCTGGCGTCCTCGCTGAACGGTCGGCACAGCCCATCGCGGGAGAAGATGTGCTGCGAGCGGTGGCGGTAGCCGTCGCTGAGGGTCGGGTCGATCAGCACGCCGGCCGCCAGCATCACCTCGCTGTCGCCCTGGCGCAGCAGGTTGCAGGCCAGGTGCACGCCGATCAACGAGCTGCCGCAGGCGGCCTGCACGCTCATTGCCGGGCCGGTGAGGTCCAGGTGGTAGGCGGCCTTGGTGGCGAGGAAGTCCTTGTCGTGGTGCAGGGCCAGCTGGAAGCCGTCCGGCAGTTCACCCTCGCCGCATTCGCGCAGCATCTGCTGGAAATAGGTGGTCTCGCCACAGCTGGCCACCAGGCCGATGCGCGGCCCCTGCGCCGAGGGCACGATGGCGGCGTGTTGCAGGGCCTGCACGCAGGCCATCAGCAGGTGGCGTTGCTGCGGGTCCATCAACCGCGCTTCCTGGCGGCTGATGCCGAAGTACTCGGGGTCGAAGTCGAGCATGCCCTGCAACTGGCTGCGGGCGCCGACCAGGCCTTCGCCGGCCGCGAAGTGCTCGATGCCCAGTGCGTTGGCCTGGATCATCGCCCAGAACTCGCCCAGGTCGCGCGCACCGGCCACGTTGACCGCCATGCCGATGATTGCCATCGGCTGATCGCGGGTCTCGCCAGGCTGCTTGCGGCGCATCGGCTCGCCCTCGGTGCGAGCCAGGTGTGCCGCCAGTTGGCGGATGGTCACGTGCTCGAACAGGTCGGCCATGCTCGGCGCATGGGGCAAAACCTGGGTGTAGCGTGCATGCAGGCGCATCAGGCCCAGGCTGGTGGCGCCGGCTTCGAAGAAGGTCTGCTCGGGTTCGATAGCGTGCCCGATCACCTCGCGGAACAGCATGGCCAGCTGGTTTTCCAAAGGATTCAACGTGGCCGCCACCGTATGCTGACGCTCCAATACCTCGCCCTGCCCGGCCAGCGCCTTGCGGTCGACCTTGCCACTGGGGGTACGGGGCCAGGTGTCGAGACGTCGGTACTGATCGATGCGCACATGGCCCGGCAACTGCCGTGCCACCAAGCGGTCGAGGTCCTGTACCGACGGTGCCGTGCCGGACAGTTGCAAGTACGCAGTCAGCCGCGCAGGTTCGCCTTGCACGGTCACCACGGCGTTGGCCACGCCCTCCAGCCCCATCAATGCCGCCTCGACCTGCCCAAGTTCCAGGCGCTGGCCGCTGAGCTTGACCTGCTGGTCGTCACGGCCCACGTAGTGCAGGCAACCCTGGGCATCGACCCAGGCCAGGTCGCCGGTGCGGTAGTACAGGCAGCAGCGGCCGTCGGCCTGTGGCAGTTCGACGAATCGTTCGGTATTGAGCGCCGTATCCCCCAGGTAGCAAGGCGTGACCATTGCGCCAGCCACCAACAGGTAACCTTGAGTGCCCGTGGGTACGGGGTGGTCCTGAGCGTCGACCAGCAGCAACCGGGCGTTGTCGATCGCCCGGCCGATGGGCGCGCGCAGCGGCCAGTCACGCACCTGCGGCGGCAACCGATAGGCGCAGACCACGTGGGTTTCGGTCGGACCGTAATGGTTGAACAGGCTTGCTTCAGGCATGCCGCTGAACCAGGTTCGCAATGCCTCGGTGCACAACAGCTGCTCGCCGGCCGTGACCACCTCGCGCAGGGTCTGGGGGTAATTGCCCTGGGCAACAGCGGCCTGCGCCAGGTGCTGCAAGGCCACGAACGGCAGATACAGCCGCTCGATGCCTGCCTGCTGGATGTAGGCCAGCAGCGCCTGGGCGTCCTGCCGCCAGCGCGGTTCGATCAAGTGGTAGCAACCACCGCCGCACAGGGTGCCGAACAGCTCCTGGAAGGCCACGTCGAAGGACAGCATGGAGAACTGCAAGGTCACCGAGCGGGCCGGCAACTGCCCGGCGTTGCGCTGCCAGTGCAACAGGTTGCACAGGGCGCGCTCGCTGACCTGCACGCCCTTCGGCGTGCCCGTCGAGCCTGAGGTGAACAGGGTGTACAACGGCCGCTCGCCACGGTGCCGGGGCCGTTGCAGGGGCAGCGGCGCGGCCTCCAGGTTGATTCGATGGCGGCCGGCCGTCTCGATGGCCAGGCCATCCAGGGCGGCCTCGGTGGCGCTGCTGAACAACACGCAACGCGGGCATGCCTGGGCCAGCACCTGGCGTTGCACCGCCACCGGGTAGCTCGGGTCCAGCGGCACGGCGGTGACATTGAGCTTGGCCAGGGCCAGCAAGGCGACCACATGCTCCACCGACGGCGCCAGGAACAACACCATGTTCGACGCGCCATCGAGTGCGTGCTGGCTGGACAAGGTCGCGGCCAAGGTATCGGCCAGCGCATCCAGCTCGGCGTAACTCAAGTGCCGCTGGCCGGCCACCAGCGCGGTGGCCTCGGGTGTTTCGTGCACCTGATGCTCGAACCAGTCGGCCACCGTGGCGAACGGCAATGGCAGCGTGGCGCCTTCGCTGGCCGGCGGCAGGCCCAGGCGGTAAGGCGCCACCAGTGCGTCCAGGGACACCTGTGGGTTCTCCAGCAACAAGTCCAGGCCACGGTGCACCAGGGCATCCAGCGCGGCCACCTGCCGGGCATCGAAATGGTTGCACTGGTACTCCCACCAGCACGCCAGCGGCCCGTCGCCGCCGACCACCAGCAGGGTCAGCGGGCACTTGGCCTGGGGTGCCGCGTGCGGCTCCAGGGTGGCCCGTAGCGGAGCATCGGCGAGCCTGGCGTAGTCTGTGTTCTCCAGCACGAAGAGGTAGTCGAACAAGGCCTGGCCAGTGGACAGCCGCAGATCCTCGACCAGGTCGGCCAGGGCCACGTCCTGCAAGGCCAGTACTTCGCGCACGGTGGCGGTCTGTCGGCGCAAGTGCTCGCCGAGTGTGTGTGCGCCACGCAGATCGGTCGGGATCAGTACCGTGTTGGCGAACATCCCCACGCTGGCCTCGAATTCAGCCAGCGGCCGATTGGCCACGGGGCTGGCGATCCGAGGACGATCGCAACCGACCAAGGCGTGCAGGCTCCAGGCGAAGACGCTGAACAGCACGTCGAAGCGGGTCAGCCGCTGCTGGGCGCAGAAGCGCTCGAGCGCAGCGCTGCGCCGCTCACCCAGGGGCTGACGGTACAAACGCCCTTCGTTGCTGGCCGGGCGCATGGCCTGCCGGGCCGGCGTCGCCTCGCCGTGACGAGCGTGCAGTGCTGCCAATATGCGGCGCTGCTCCCGGTAATGCGGGGTGATGCTCCATTGCCGTTGCCACTGGGCGAAGTCCAACGTGTTCAACACCTGCGTCGGGGCGGTGCTTTCATGACCGTGCAGGGCGTCCTGGTACAGACCAGCCAGGTCGTCGAACAGCAGGTTCATCGACCAGCCGTCGGTGACGATATGGTGCAAGTTCAGCAGCAATCGGCAGCTGCCGTCGGCATGTGGCGCCACCCAGGCACGCAGCAGGGTCGGGCTGGCCAGGTCGAACGGCGCATCGAACACCAGGCTGGCGAAGGCCTGCCAATTGTCCTGGTGCAACGCGCCCGGTGCCAGCACCCGGCATACCGCTGCCTGCTCGGTAACCACCTGTTCCGGGCCGTCGACGCCCCCCACGAAGGCGGTGCGCAAGGCCGGATGGCGTGCCACCAGGCGGCGCAGCGCTTCGGCCAGTGCCTGCGGGTTCGCGCCTGCCGCCAGGTGCAGCACCAAGGGCACGTTGTAGGTGGTCGAGCCGGGTGCGCGCTGCTGCTCAAGCCACAGGCGGCGCTGCTCGGCACTGGCCGGCCCACGCCGTGCGCCCGACGGCGCCGGAGCCGGCGGATAGCCCGTGCTTGCGCCCTGCCCCTGCTCAAGACGCTCGGCCAGCGCCGCGAACGGCTCAGCGAGCAGTGTCGCGATGCTGATCTCCTGCTCCCAGCGGCCACGAATGGCCGAACGCAGGCGCATGGCTTTCAGCGAATCGCCACCGCTGCCCAACCAGTCGTCCTGGCTACCGATCGCAGGTTGCCCAAGCAGCGCACGCGCTTGCACCAGCAGCCAGGTCAAGGCTGGCGAGTGCTCGCCCTGCTCGATTGCCGGCCGCCAGGGCGTGGTGGCCTGGGCAAGCAAACTGCCCTGGTCGATCTTGCCGTTGGCCGTCAGCGGCAGGCGTGGCACCTGGAACAGATGGTGCGGGCGCATCCAGGGCGCCAGGCGGGCGCGCAGGTAGGCGTCGAACTCGCGATAGTCCAGCTCTTCGCGCGGCACGACGAAGGCCAGCAACTGGTGGTCCTCGGCAGCTTGCCTGCGGCTGCAGACATAGGCTTGGGCCACCTGGGAGTGTTCGAGCAGGCACTGCTCCACCTCGCCCGGCTCGATACGAAAGCCACGCACCTTGACCTGTCGGTCGACGCGCCCCAGGCATTCCACCTGCCCTTCGGGGTTGACCCGGACCAGATCTCCAGTGCGGTAATGCACCTCTGCACCACCCTCCAGCGCAGGCAGGCGCACGAAACACCGGACAGTCTCATCGGGGCGGTTGCGATAACCACGGGCCACCCCGCTGCCGCTGAGGTACAGCTCGCCAAGCTCGCCTGGCGCCACCGGCTGCTGCTGTGCGTCGAGCACGCGCATGCCGGTGTCCGGCAAGGGCTGGCCAATGGGCACGGTATCAGCGGCGAAGTCCCGCGGGATGGGGTGGCACAGGGCGAATGTGGTGCATTCGGTGGGGCCGTAGACATTGAACAGGCGGCAGGCGCTGCCTGGGTTGGCCTGGTACCAGGCCCGCACCGCCACCGGGCTGACCTGTTCGCCGCCGGTCAGTACCTGGCGCAGGCTGGCGAAGCAGGCCGGGTATTGCGCATTCAGGGTGTTGAACAGCGACACGGTGATGAACAGGGTGTCGACCCGCTGCGTTTCCAGTACCTGCGCCAGGCGCCGGGCATCGAGCAGGTCGTCGTCGGCGACCATCACGCAACAGCCGCCATTGAGCAAGGGCGCCCACAGCTCGAAGCTGCAGGCATCGAAGGCCGGGTTCGACAGGCAGGCAAAACGGTCGCCCTGCTGGATGTCGATGTAGCTGCCGGCCTGCACCAAGCGCAGCAGACCACGCTCGCCGACTTCCACGCCCTTGGGCACGCCGGTGGTACCGGAGGTGTAGAACAGGCACATGACCTCGGCGAAGGTGCCAGGTAAAGGTTGGGCGGGTACGTCCGGGTGGTCCAGCAACGCCTCGACGCTGGCCTCCCACGGACCGGGCAATCCCTGTGGCGCGTCCGCAAGGCTCAGCACCCCCACACAGCCGGCATCGGCGAGCATCAGCGCGCGGCGCTCGGCGGGGCTGGCCCGGTCCAGCGGCATCACCACGGCCCCGGCCTTGAGCGCCCCGAGCAGCGCCGCGGCCCACTGCCAGCTGCGGGGCAGGTACAGCGCCAACGCCTGGCCCGGCAACAGCCCCTGCGCTTTCAGGCCACGCGCGATGCGCTCACTGGCGCTGGCCAGCTCGGCGTAGCTGAGGCGTACCTGCTGGTCGATCACCGCCAGGGCCTGCGGGTCTCGCCGCACCTGGGCGGCAAAGCGTGCGAGCACGGTTTCCTGGAGCACGCTCATCATTTCCCCTCCTGGGCATCGAAACGTCGCAGTTCGCGCTGGATCGTCCGTGAAACGCGGTGGATTTCGGCGCTTTCCAGCATGTCCCAGTGGCCGCCCTGCACCAGCGTGGCCAGGTAGCCATCCCCGGCACGACGGCGCCAGAATCCGCGCAGCGCGCGCAATTGGCCGCGTGCCAGGTCTTCCCGGGCCTGCACCAGCACCACCCGGCCGCCTCCTGGTGGGCAGGCATAGGCCGCCATGGCCAGACGGTTGTGGTTGTACAGGTGGTAGTAGCGTTCGACCTGGGCATCCTCGATACCGGGGTACATGCCGTTGAAGCGCACCAGTTTGTCGCGGAACTCCGCCATGTCGACGGTGCTGATCTGCGCACGGAAGGCCGGGTCGTCCGAGCCCTGGGTGTCGAGCAGCACCACGCTGACCTGCCCGCGCCCGGCCGCCCGCAGGCGCCGGGCCATCTCGTAGGCCACCAGGCCGCCGAACGACAGCCCGGTGAGCACCAGTGGCCGCTCCAGCAGCGGCTCGACCAGCCGCAGGTAGGCCTCGGCCATCGCCTCGACCGTGGGCTCGGTGGCCTCCCCCGGGTTGAGCCCCGGCGACTGCACGCCGTACACGCCGACTGCCTCGGGCAGCACCTTGGCCAGCGACAGGTAGCAGAACGCAGTACCGCCAGCCGGGTGGATGCACACCACGTTGCGCTGGCCGTCCCCTGATCGGAAGGTAATCAGGTTGCTGTTCTCCTGGTGAGGGTTGGCCCCTGCCCGCAGCCAGCCGCCCAGCGCTTCGATGGTCGGGTGGCCCAGCACTACCCGCGCCGGCACTTCGACAGCAAAGGCCTGGCCGATCTGGTAGGCCATCTTGATCGCGGCGATGGACGTGCCGCCCACGGCGAAGAAGTTGTCGCGGATGCCAATGTGCGGGGCCAGCAGCAGGCTTTTCCAGATCTGGTAGAGGGTCAGCTCGATATGATCGCGCGGGCTGCTCAGGTTGACCTGGCGCACCGCCAGGTCGTGGTCGGCGCGCTCGGCCAGCGCCTGGCGGTCGACCTTGCCATTGGCGGTCAGCGGCAGGCTGTCGAGCCACAGGTAGGCATTGGGCAACACAGCGCTGGGCAGGGTTTCGGCCAGGTGCGCGCGCACCGCCTGCTCGTCCGGCGCCTGGATTACCACGCAGCAGGCCACCAGCCGTTGATGCTGGGCCTCTTCGCCGAGCATCAACACCACGCTGGCAGCAATGCCGGGGAAGGCCTGCAGCCGCGCCTCGATTTCGCTCAGTTCCAGGCGCACGCCGCGCAGCTTGACCTGGAAGTCGTTGCGCCCGAGGAACTCCAGTTGCCCGTCGGCACGGTAGCGCGCCAGGTCGCCGCTGCGGTACAGCCGATCACCAGGTACGAACGGGCTGTCGATGAAGCGCTCGGCACTCAGCGCCGGCAGGCCCAGGTAGCCGCGGGCGACGCCCACGCCACCGATGTGCAGGTGGCCGCTGACACCGGCCGGCACCGGGGCATCGAAGTCGTCAAGCACATGGAAACGGTTGTTGGCGATCGGTCGGCCGATCGGCAGGCGCAGCGCGGGTACCTCGTCGCCCGGCGCCAGGGTCCAGATACTGTTGATGACCGTGGTTTCGGTGGGGCCGTAGACGTTGTGCAACCGCGCATGGGGCAGGCGTGCCTGGAACAGCCGCGCCAGGGCCGGCGACAGCTCGCCACCCCCGCAGAATACGTCCTTGAGGCTGTGGCAGCGGCTGACCGCCTCCGTCTCCAGGAACAGTTGCAGCATCGCTGGCACGAAGACCATTGCCGTGACCTGCTGCTCGCGCACCAGGTTCGCCAGGTAGCCCGGCTCGAAATGCCCACCGGGCCGGGCGATGACCAGCCGCCCGCCCGTAGCCAGTGGCCAGAAGGTCTCCCAAGCCGAGGCATCGAAGCCGAACGGGATCTTGTGCAGCATCGCTCCAGCCTCGCCGCAGACACCGAGGCACCACAACAGCAGGTTACCCAGGCCACGGTGCGCGACCATCACGCCCTTGGGCAGGCCGGTGGTGCCGGAGGTGTAGATCACATAGGCCAGGTGCTCGGGCGTCACGCCCACCTCATGGGGGGCCAGGTTGTCACTGGCCAGGCGCCCCCAACTGGCCGCATCGACCTGCAAGTCGAGCATCGGTGCTTCCCAGCCCACGCTTTGCATGGCTTGGCGGACGATGCCCTGGGCCGAGCCCAAGGTCAGCAGCACGGCGGGCGTGCTGTCACCGAGCATGTGGCCCAGGCGCCCGACCGGGTAGTCCGGGTCCAGCGGCACGTAGGCACCACCGGCCTTGAGTACCGCCAGCAGCGCCACGGGCAGTTCCAGGGAGCGCTGCACGCAGACGGCCACGCGCACGTCCGGGCCGACGCCCAGGGTGCGTAGGTGACGGGCCAGGCGGTTGGCCTGGGCATTGAGTTCGGCGTAGCTGAGCCGCCGATCCTCGAACGTAACGGCACACGCTTGAGGATTGCGCGCGGCTTGCGCTTCGACCAGGCGGTGCACACAGTCAATGGGGGCCTGCAAAGCGGGAGACCGGTTCCAGGCATGCACCACCTGCTCGCGCTCGTGCTCGTCCATCAGCGACAAATCACGCAGCGGCCGCTTGGGCTCGACGGCCACCTGGGCGAGCAGATGGCGGTAGTGATGGCTCAGGCGTTCGATGGTCGCGCGGTCGAACAGGTCGGTGTTGTACTCGACCAGCAGGTGCAACGCACCGTCGCGCTCGACCCACTCGAACGCCAGGTCGAACTTGGCGGTGGCGCTGCCGGTGCCATGGGGCGACAGCGTCAGGCCCGGCATGGCGACTGCGGCGCCCGGGGTGTTCTGCAACACCATCATCACCTGGAACAGCGGCGAATGGCCGGGGTCACGAGGCGGGTTCAGCGCCTCGACCACGCGGTCGAACGGAACGTCGTGGTGCCCGTGGACCTCCAGCATGTTTGCGCGGACTTCACGCAGCAATTCGGCGAACGTCTGCGCCGGGTCGAGCCGCTGACGGATCACCAGGGTGTTGATGAAGTGACCGATCAACGGCTCCAGCTCTGCCCTGCCGCGGTTGGCGAATGGCGTGCCCACGCACAGGTCGCGCTGGCCACTGTAGCGCCACAGCAGCACGTCCAGGGCGGCGAGCAGCACATTGAACAAGGTGCCCTGGGTGTGCCGGGCCAGTGCATTGAGCTCGGCCAGGGTCGCAGTATCCACCGTCGAACTGAACGTGGCGCCGACAAAGCGCTGCACTGGCGGACGCGGGCGGTCGCCAGGCAGGTCCAGCAGGGGTGGCGCCTCGGCCAGGGCATGCCGCCAGTAGTCGAGCTGGCCCTGCAACGTCTGCTCGTCCAGGTGCTGCCGTTGCCAGCAGGCATAGTCGGCGTACTGCACTGGCAGCGGCGCAAGGCTTGGGGCCCGGCCGCCCAGCAGGTCGCCATAGAGGGTGGCGACTTCGTGCAGGATCACGCCCATCGACCAGCCATCGGCGACGATATGGTGCACGCTGTACAGCCACACATGCTCATCATCGGCCAGACGCACCAGCATCGCCCGCAGCAACGGACCATTCACCAGGTCGAACGGTGCGCGGGCGTCGGCTTCGACCGCCTCGCCCAGACGCGCCTGGCGCGCGGTCTCGGGCAGGTCGCGCAAATCCAGCAGGGCCAGGGGCAACGGGCTGCTCGCGTGCACCACCTGGCACGGCTCGCCGTCGGCGCTGACGAAGGTGGTGCGCAGCATGGCATGGCGTTCAACCAGCAGATTGAGCGCCCGCTCCAGCATGACCACGTCCAACTGCCCCTTGAGCGTCAGCGCCGAAGGCACGTTGTAGAACGGATTGCCCGGCTCCAGCTGGTCGAGGAACCACAACTGGCGCTGCGAGAACGACAAAGGGCAACTGGCCTGCTCATCCGCGCGGCGCGGGATCGGCGCGCTGTCGTCAGGCCGGACGAGCAAGGCGATCAGCGCCTGCTTGTGGGTCTTGAGAGCCTGCATCAGGGCCTCGTCGAGAAAGCCCTTGGGCGCCTTGCAGCGCAGCTTGTCGCCGTCCACCTCGAGGGCCACGCCATGGCGATCGAAGAACGCCAGCAGTTGATGGGCGTTCATACTTCGAATTCCTCCATGTCAGTGTCGTCCTGCGCCGCGATGGCCAGCGCTTCCGGCTGTGTGCGAGGCGGCGCATCTCCCCCACGCAACCCGCCGACCATCGAGTAGACCAGCGTATGGCTCGCCCCCAGGTCGAACAGCGAGACAAGCTTCTGTGACTCCACCGAACCGACGCCGCACAGGCCCAGCCCTTGGTCAGCGGCGGCCATGGTCAGCAACTGTGCCATCGCCCCCGCCTCGATCAGGCAGAAGTCGTGGCTCCCCTCGCCGTACAACGGACGGATCGCCGCCAGGTCGGCGACGAAGAACAGCGCGAACGCCGCGCCTTCGTATACCGGTCGATTGACGAAGTAGTCGTAGGTGTCCGGGTCGAGCACGCCCTCGCCCACGGCCACCAGGCGATGCCCCACCGGGTCGTGGTAGTAGGCGCCGCCCGGCACACCGAGCACCCGGCCGGGCTTGATGTAGAGGTAGGTCTGCAGCGGGTAGGCGCCACCCGCGGACGGGAACAGGTACTTCGCCTCGCCGTCCAGCTGCCCCTGGGCCAGCACCGCCAGGAGCTCGGCGAACGCCTGCGCGGCAATGGGTTGCTCCCGATACTGGCGCACCGAACGGTAGTCACGGTAGCGCTGGGCGAAGGACGGATCGACCGGCCGCGCCAGGGCCACCTGCGGCGTGTCGTAGGCAAAGCGGCGTCTTGCGCGCTGCTCGGCCTTGAAAGCCGCGCGCTGCTGCGGGTCTTCCAGCACCTCATCGACGCTTGTGCTCGGCGTTTCCTGGCGTGGCGCACGCTGGCGATACAGCGCGAGCAGGTTGAGCAGGGTCGGCTGCGCCAGCAGGTGCGCCACGTGGGGGCGGAAGCGCAGTTCACTCGACAGCGCGTTGCTGATGCGCACGATATCGATGGACGTGGCGCCAAGGCTCAGCAGGTTGGCATCGGCGGCAATGCTTGGCTGGCCCAGCACCTGCTGGACGATCGCCACCAGCCGCTGCTCCAGCGGCCCTTCAACCTCCAGTTGCAGACCACCGGCTTGCACCTGATCGGGCGCGGGCAGCCGGCTCTTGTCGACCTTGCCATTGGCCGACAGCGGCCAGGCCTCCACGAAAGTGAACGACGACGGCACCATGTACCCCGGCAGCTTGTCGGCGAGGTAACTGGCGAAGTCGCCGGCCTGCAGCGCCGGGTCGGCCTTGAGCACGTAGCCGGCCAGGCGCTTCTGCGCCTGGGCCTCGCCGAGGATGCGCACCACCGCGCTGTGCACGCCCGGGTGACGGTTGAGCGCCGCCTCGATCTCACCCAGCTCGATGCGGTAGCCCTGGACCTTGACCTGGTTGTCGTCGCGGCCAAGGAACTCGATGTTGCCATCCGGCAGCCGGCGCCCCAGGTCGCCGGTGCGGTAAAGGCGCTCGCCGGTCAGCGGGTGGTCGAAGAAGCTCCGGGCGCTCAACGTCTCGTCGCGCCAGTAGCCCTTGGCCAGGCCGATACCGCCGATGTAAAGGTGGCCGGTGACCCAGGTCGGGCGCACTTGCAGCGCGTCGTCCAGCACATGGAACTGCTGGTGAGCCAGCGCCTGGCCATAGGGGATGCTGCGCCAGGTCGGGTCGACCTGGGTGATCGGGTAGCCGATCGACCAGATCGACGCCTCGGTGGCCCCGCCCAGGCTCATCAGTTGCAGCCCTGGGCGCAGTGCCCAGGCGCGCTCGGGCAACGCCAGCGGGATCCAGTCGCCGGAGAGCATGGCCAGGCGCAGGGTCGCCGGCAGCGCCCTGCCCTCGCCCTCCAGGTACTCGACCAGCATGCCCAGCAGTGCCGGCACCGAGTTCCACAGGCTGACCTGATGGCGCTCGATCAACGCGGCCCAGTGCGCCGGGTCCAGGCTCAGCTGCGGCTCGAGCATGACGACCGCGGCGCCCGCCGCCAGGGTGCCGAAGAAGTCGTACACCGACAGGTCGAAGCTCAGCGACGAGATCGCCAGCACTCGGTCTTGCGGGCCCACGGCAAAGCGGCGGTTGATGTCGAGCAAGGTGTTGACCGCGCCCTGGTGGTCGATCACCACGCCCTTGGGCGTGCCGGTGGAGCCGGAGGTGTAGATCACATAGGCCAGGTCATCGGGCCGCACCGGCACTTCACGCAGCGCTTCGACCTGGCTGCCGGGCTGGTCGGTGACCGCCAGGGCGGTGACCTGCGCCGGCCACGCCAGCAGTGCCAACAGGCACGGCTGGGTCAGCGCCAGGGTGGCCTCGGCGCGTTCGAGAATGTGCTGCAGGCGCGCGCTGGGCAGGTTCGGGTCGATGGGCAGGTAGGCGCCGCCGGCGTAGAGGATCGCCAGCGTCGCCACCACCTGTTCCCAGCCGCGCTCCATCACCACCGCGACCAGCTGGTTGGGCTGCACACCAAGGGCCTGCAACTGAGCGGCCAACTGCCGAGCTTCCTGGCGCAACTGACCGAAGCTCAGTTCCCGGGCCCCCAGCACCGCGACGGCCTGTGGCGTGGCCAGGGCCTGGCGCTCGAACAGCTCGTGCATGAGCGGCAGGTCGCGTGGCGCCGGCGGTGCTTGCGGCAAACGTGCCTGCGGCAGCAACTGCGGCGTGCTGGCAGCCCAGGCCTCAGGTACCAGCAGTTGGTCGAGCAGCGTGTTATAGGCGACGAACATCTGCTCGATCATGCCCTCGGGGAACAGCGCGTCGATGCTGTCCCAGTTGAACAGCAGGCGGCCTTCGAGCTCGAGCAGGGTGTGGTCGAGCCACACGTGCGGGGTCTGGGTGATGCTGTGTTCCAACGTCGCGCCCAGGGCGTCGCCCAGGTTGAACTCGGCAAGCTCAGGCGCCGCTTCCGACAAGGTGCTGTTGAACACGATCGGCATCGCCGTCTGCTGCACGCCACGGGCCTGGGACAGCTCGCGCAGCACGCGCACACCGCTGACCACCGAGTGGTCGATGTCCTGCCACAGGCGCGCCTGCACGGCGCGGGCCTTGTCGGTGAAGCTGGCGTTGCCATCGATGGCCACCTCCAGCAGCACCAGGGAGGTGAAGTCGCCGATGATCGCGTCGACCTGCGGGTGCAGCGGCAGGCGGTTGAACAGCGGCAGGCTCAGGGTGAAGCGCGGCTGGCGGCTCCACAGCGCCAGGACTTCGCTGAACGCGGTCAGCAGCATCACCGACGGGGTGATGCCGAACTGCCGGGCCATGGCCTTGAGCTGGCGCCATTGCGCCGCCGGCATGTCGCGGTCGCGGCGGGTGAAGTGCGGGTTGGCGATGCTTTCCGGCTGGCACACCCGCGGCAGGTCCGGGGCCGGGGCCAGGGTCTCGATGCGCCCGCGCCAGTAGTCCAGGGCACGTTCATAGCGTTGGCCACCGCGCAGCTGGCGCTCGGCGAGCACATAGTCGCGGAAGGTCACGCCGGGTTCAGGCAGTTGCAGATCCGGCGCGGCGTAGTACGCCATCAGCTCGCGGGCGAGGATCTGCGTGCTGGCGGCATCGACCACCAGGGCGTCGAGGCTGATGTGCAGGTGGCTGATGCCGTTGTCCAGCAGCGACACGCTGAAGGCGAACAGCGGCCAGCGGCTGGCGTCGAGCACCTGGTGCGACTGGCGCGCACGGGTGGCCAGCAGGGCGTCCCGGGCCTGCTCGGCGCTCATGCCGCGCAGGTCGCTTCGGGCCAGGTGGTAGGTCGGCACCTGCGCCAGCACCTGCTGGGTGCCGTCGTCCAGGAACACCACGCGCAGCATGTCGTGGCGGCGGATCATGCGGTTCAGCGCGGCCTCGAAGCGGGGGATGTCGAAATCGGGGATGCGCCACTCTTCATAGCCATGGGCGCTGACACCGCCGAGACTGACGCTGGCCTCACGGCCGAACCAGTAGGCCTGCTGGATGTCGGTGAGCGGGAACGGTGCGTGGCGCCCGGCCGGGTCGGCTTGCAGGGCCTGGGCCTGCGGCTCGGCCTGCTCCTCCTCGGTCACCTTCACCAGGGCGGCCAGCTCCATCAGCACCGGCGCCTGGAACAGGCTGCTCAGCGACAACTGCGCACCCAGGCGCTGGTTGATCGCGTAGATCAGGCGCGTGGCCAGCAGCGAATGGCCACCCAGGTCGAAGAAATTGTCGCGGATACCCACCCGCTCGCACTTGAGCACTTCGGCCCAGACCTGCGCCATGCGCCGCTCGCTCTCGTCGCGCGGCGCTTCATAGTCCGCCGCGCCGCCGCGCTCGGGCGCCGGCAGGGCCTGGCGGTCGAGCTTGCCGTTGCGGGTCAGCGGCAGCTGCGCCAGGCTGACCCAGGCAGTGGGCAGCATGTGCTCGGGCAATTGGCGCTGCAAGGCCGCGCGCAGGGTTTGCGCTTCGCCGGCGCCCACCACGTAGGCTACCAGCCGCGGATCGCCGGCAACGTCCTCGCGCAGCAGCACGGCGACATCCTGCACGCCAGGCTGCTGGCGCAACAGGCTGTCGATCTCGCCCAGCTCGATACGGAAACCGCGCAGCTTGACCTGCTGGTCCACGCGCCCCAGGTAATGGACGTTGCCATCGGCTTGCAGCCGGGCCAGGTCGCCACTGCGATACATGCGCGCGCCCGGCTCGGGGCTGAATGGATCGGGCAGGAAGCGCTCGGCGCTCAGCAGGGGCTGGTTGAGGTAGCCTCGGGCCAGGCAGGCGCCGGCGATGTACAGCTCACCGGGTACGCCCACCGGCAGTGGATTGAGATCGCCGTCCAGCACGTAGAGCCGCGCATTGGCGATCGGCTTGCCGATGGGCGGCAGTTCCGGCCAGTGTCCGGCATCGGCGCAATCGAGGCTGAACTGGCTGACCACATGGGTCTCGGTCGGCCCGTACTGGTTGTACAGGCGCGCGCCGCCCAGGGCACGAACGAATGCACGCAGCGCGTCATTGACCTGCAACGCCTCGCCGGCCGTGACGATTTCGCAGCCGCCAGGCGGCATCGGCGCGTCGGGCTCGGTCACGGCGGCCAACTGTTGCAGCACGGCGAACGGCAGGAACGCGCGCCCGACACCCTGGGCCACCAGGGTCGGGCGCAGGGTGGCCAGGTCCTTGCGCCCGGCCTCGCTCATCAGTTGCAAAGTGCCGCCCTGGCACAGGGTGCTGCAGATTTCCTGGAACGACACGTCGAAGTTCAGCGAGGCGAACTGCAGCACACGACGCACCGTGGGCGCCTCGTCCAACTGCCAGGCAATCAGGTTGTCCAGGGCACGACGGCTGTGGGCCACACCCTTGGGGCGGCCGGTCGAACCGGAGGTGTAGAGCACGTAACCAAGGTTCGCGGGGCTCACCGCCACCTGCGGGTCCCTGTCCGGGCAGCCCGCCCAGCGCGCCGCGTCGCTGTCCAGGCACAGCAGGTCGACCGCTGGCGGCAGGCCCGGACGCAGCGAGGCCTGGGTCAGCACCAGGCCAGGGGCGGCGTCGGCGAGCATGAAGGCCAGGCGCTCGGCCGGGTACGCCGGGTCGAACGGCACATAGGCGGCGCCGGCCTTGAGGATGGCCAGCAGGCCGACGACCATGTGTGCCGAGCGCTCCAGGCACAGCCCTACCCGTTGTTCGGGGCCAATGCCCAGGGCGACCAGGTGGTGGGCCAGGCGGTTGGCCGCACGGTTCAGCTCGGCGTAGCTCAGGGCCTGGCCGTCGGCGACCAGCGCCGGGGCATCCGGAATGCGGCGGGCGACGGCCTCCAGGCGCGCCATGCAGCCCGGCTGGCTGGCGGTGTCGCGGGCCGTGCGGTTCCAGGTATCCAGCACCTGCACGCGCTCCCGCGCGTCCAGCAGTTCGAGTGTGGCGATCGACTGCCCGGGAGCGCCGACCATCCCCTCCAGCAGCCGGCACAGGTAGCCGCCAATGCGCTCCACGGTGGCGCGCTCGAACAGCCCGCAGGCGTATTCCAACCCACCGACGATCTGCCCATCGCGTTCGCTCAGCGCCAGTTGCAGGTCGAACTTGGCGACGTGCTGGCTGGCGCGCACAGGCGTGATTTCCAGCCCGGGCAAGGCCAGGGTCTGGCCCTGGTCCTGCTCCCAGGCGAACAGCACCTGGAACAGCGGGCTGTAGGCCAGGCTGCGTGGCGGGTTCAGCAGCTCCACCACCTGCTCGAACGGCAAGTCCTGATGGGCTTGGGCGTGCAACGTCACCTGGCGCGCCTGATGCAGCCATTCGCCCAGCGACGGTGCTCCCGTGCGGGTCATGCGCAGGGCCAGGGTGTTGACGAAGAAGCCGATCAGGCCGTCCAGCGCCGGGTCCGGGCGGTTGGCCGAGGGCACGCCGATCACCACGTCGTCCTGCCCGGACAGGCGCATCAGCAGCAGCGACCAGGCACTCAGCAAGGTCATGAACAGCGTGGTGTCGTGGGTGCCGCACAGGGCTTTCAGGCGCGTGGTCAGGGCCTGGTCCAGCACCAGCGGCACGAAGCCGCCGCGATAGTCCTGCACGGCCGGGCGCGGGTGATCGGTCGCCAGCGTCAGCAGCGCCGGCGCCCCCTCCAACGCCTGGCGCCAGTAACGCCGCTGCGCCTCGAGGCGTTCGCCGCTCAGCCATTGGCGATGCCAGGCGGTGTAGTCCACGTATTGCACTGGCAGCACCGGCAGGTTCGCTTCGTGGCCCAGCAACGCGGCGCGGTACAAGGCCTCCAGATCACGGGTGAACACGCCTACCGACCAACCGTCGGAGATGATGTGGTGCTGGGTCAGCAACAGCACATGCTCATCCTGCGCCAGGCGCACCAGGCAGGCACGCATCAGCGGCCCCTGGGCCAGGTCGAACGGCTTCGCCCCCTCCTCGTCGATCAAGGCTTCAAGACGCGCAGAAGCAGCGGGCAGGCCCTGCAGGTCGACCTGGGTGAACGCCATGCCCTGGTCGGGGGCACCGACACACTGGCGGCCGTCGCCTTCGACACTGACGAAGGTGGTGCGCAGTGCCTCATGACGCGCCACCAGGTGGTCCAGGCTGGCACTCAGCGCCTGCACCTGCAAGGCCCCCCGCAGACGCAGGTTCAGCGGCATGTGGTAGGCGGCGTTGCCCCCCTCCATCTGCGCCAGGAACCAGAGACGCTGCTGGGCGGACGACAACGTTTGCGCGCCGGTTCGTTCGACACTGGTGATCGGCAGGCGCCCTTCATCCTGGCTGGCCTGCAGCCTCAGGGCGAAGTCCATGAGCCGCGGGCTTTCGAACAGTGCCGAGGGCGCCGCTTCCAGGGCCAGGTCCTGGCGCACTTTGGCCAGCACCCGCATGACCAGCAGCGAGTGACCGCCCAGGCTGAAGAAGTGGTCTTCACGACCGATGGGCGTGATCCCCAGCACCTCGCTCCAGATCGCTGCCAGGGTGCTCTCCAGCACGCCTTGCGGGGCCTGGTAGTCGCGTTGCCCGAACGCGCTGGCATCGGGCGCGGGCAGGCCGTTGCGGTCGTACTTGCCATTGGCGGTCAGCGGCAAGGCGGCCAATGGCATGAAGGCGTTCGGTACCATGTAGTCCGGCAGGTGCGTGCGCAACTGCTGGCGCAGCCCGGCCGGGGTCAGCGCGGCCCCCTCGTGCTGGGCATAGTAGGCCACCAGGCATGGCTCGCCCGGCGAGTCCTGGCGCAACTGCACCAGGCTTTCCCGCACCCCGGGGATTTCCGCCAGGCGTGCCTCGATCTCGCCCAGCTCAAGGCGCAAGCCGCGCAGCTTGGCCTGGTGATCGTTGCGCCCGAGGAATTCGAGCTGGCCGTCGGCGCGCAGGCGCGCCAGGTCGCCGGTGCGATACAGGCGCTCACCGGCGACGAAGGGATCATCGACAAAGCGCTCGGCGGTCAGTTGCGGCAGGTTCAAGTAGCCGCGGGCAACGCCGACGCCGCCGAGGTAGAGCTCACCCTCCTCGCTCGCCTCGCCCTGGGCATCGAGCAGATAGACGCGGCAGTTCGCCAGCGGTCGGCCGATGGGCAACGCCCCCTCAGCCACCTCGGCAGGCACCTCGTGGCAGGTGCTGTCGATGCTCGCCTCGGTGACGCCGTACGCCTGCACGACCTGCACTCGCTCGCCGCACAGGCGGCGCAACTGGCGGGCACTGTGGGCGGTCCAGACATCCGAGCCGCACACCACCGTGCGCAGGAACGACAAATCCCGGCCATTGGCCTGGGCCCAGTCCAGCAGCGGGTTGAGCACCGCCGGCACGAAGTCGCCGAAACCCACTTCGGCTTCGCACAGCAATCGGTACAGCGCGGGCGGGTCCATCAGCGTGTCGCGCGGGCACAGCACCAGGGTGCCGCCAAAGCCCAGGGCGCGGATCAGGTCGGCGCTGAACACATCGAACGAGAAGCCGGCCATCTGCAGGTGATTGAGCGGCGCCTGCAACGGGTACAAGCGTGCCCATGCCGTGCTGAGAGCGACCAGGCCACGGTGCTCGACCATCACCCCCTTGGGCGTGCCGGTGGAGCCGGAGGTATAGATCACATAGGCCAGGTGCCGGGGCGTCAGCCCGATGGCCTGTGGGTCCGGATCATGGGCAGGCTGGTCGGCCCAGGCCACGGTGTCGTCGAGGTCGAGCAACACGGGCGCCAGCGACAGGCCGTCCAGTGCGGCCCGTGCCGGGCCATGGCTGATCAGCACCGTCGGCGTGCTGTCGGCGAGCATGTGCGCCAGGCGCGCCCGTGGGTAGCCAGGGTCCAGCGGCACATAGGCGCCACCGGCCTTGAGTACGGCGAGCACAGCCACCAGCATGTCCAGCGAACGTGCCAGGCACAGCCCGACCCGCACATCCGGCCCGACGCCAAGCGCGCGCAGGTGATGGGCCAGGCGGTTGGCCTGGGCGTTGAGTTCGCCATACCCCAGCACTTGCCCGTCGCATCGCGCGGCGATGGCGTCTGGCGCCCGCCGCGCCTGGGCTTCGAACAGGCCGTGTACGCACAGAGAGGTATCGAACGGCTCATCGTGGTGCCAGTTCTCGGGTAATACGGCGGGCTGCGCGCAGGCGTTGGCGCGCGAGGGGGAAGTGTCGAGCATCGAGGCTACCGTCCGTGATTATTGTTCTGGTGATGCGCGCAGGACGACGGGCGTCCTGCCAGTCAAGGGCCGATCAATCGGGGGCGATCAGGGGGAGGACACACCGAAGGCCAGGCGGGAACGGTTGGCGGGAGGTCGTGCGACCAGGCGGCTGCGCACGCGGGGGGAAGACTGGCGACGACGGGCGCACGGCCCGCCACATCGACGATTCCAAACTGCGAGACCCATTGAAACCTCACCATCCTTATGGGGGGCGTGGAAGGGCCACGAGCGTTGAGCCTGGGTGGTCCCTTCGGCTGCGGTGCCGGTGGCCTGTGGGCCGTCGGCATTCCATTACGCGCCGGGCTGCTGGCGCCAGCGCAGGCGGATGATAACCACGAGGGTCAGCGGCAAGGCAACAAAAAGAAAAACTTTATGGGATTCGACTGGGTGTTCCAGCCTGGACCGCCATATCGAAAAAACATGAGGTTTAAATTTTAAGATACTAATTTTTATAATTTTTATTTCTCAACTTAATCAAAAGCATGAAGTCATCACTGCACCCCTTGACCTTAAAGCAGCCTTTAAAGTTAAGGTCTCATCCAAGCACCGCCGTTCACCATCGGCGGCTACGCTCCTTCCCACCTTCCTGACAGATCGAAGGACACCGCATGCAAACCATCCTGGGCGCGACCGGCCAGATTGCCGTGGAACTGGCACGCGAGTTAGGCGCCCACTACACCCAAGACCTGCGCCTGGTCAGCCGCAACCCACGCAAGGTCAACACCAGCGACACCCTGGTAGCGGCCGACCTGCTGGATGCCCAACAAACCACCCATGCCGTCAAGGGCAGCAGTACCGTCTATTTCACCGCAGGCTTGCCACCGGACACCGCGCTCTGGGAAGCGCAGTTTCCGCTCATGCTGCGCCATGCCCTCGACGCGGCCCGAACGGCCAACGCCCGGTTCGTCTACTTCGACAACACCTACATGTACCCGCAGGATGACCGCGTGCTGACCGAGGGTACGGTGTTCGCGCCGGTCGGGCGCAAGGGCCAGGTGCGTGCGGCGATGGCAACACTGGTGCTTGAGGAAATGGCCCGTGGCGATATCCCGGTGCTCATTGGCCGGGCACCGGAGTTCTATGGCCCCGGCAGGACCCAGAGCATCACCAACACCCTGGTGCTGGACAACATCAAGGCCGGCAAGGTGCCACGCGTGCCGGTGCGCGACGACACCCGGCGCACGCTGATCTGGACGCCTGACGCCAGCCGTGCGCTGGCGGCGCTGGGCAATGCAGAGGATGCCTACGGCAGCACCTGGCACCTGCCTTGCGACGACAATCGCCTGACCTATCGCCAGCTTGTGGCGCTGGCCGGCGAGATCTGCGGCAGGGATCTTTCGTACAAGGTCCTGGGCAAGTGGACCTTGACCGCTGCCGGCCTGGTCTCCCGGCAGGTCCGCGAGCTGCGGGAGCTGCTGCCGCGCTACGGGCATGACAACCTGTTCGATTCATCGAAGTTCAACCAGCGTTTCCCGGCGTTTGAAGTGACGACGTATCGGCGTGGGCTGGAGCAGGTGCTGGCCGGGGAAACTGTTTGATCATCGAGGGTTCGGCGGGCGTGTTGCAGTGTTCTGAAGATCGAGCGCCGCGTGAGCGGCGCTCGATCCCATGATCGCCTCACCCGACAACCTTGATTTCTCCACGCATCAGGGTTATCAAGCGCTCCCCATTACCGCTCAAGGATGAACACCCCATGCCCCTGCGCCTCACCCAGGAACAGTTCCTGCGCGCCTTCGAATGCGCCGAACTCAACGGCATCCCCGACCGCGCCACCCTGCTCGCCCAGCTCAAAGACCCCGACATGCGCGAGACACTCAGCTACTGGAGCGCGCAACTCTACAAGGCGCCGGAGGACCTGATCTGCGTGGCAGACCTGCAGAGCAAGGAGGAACTGCACTACGTGGCGTCTCACCTGAACTGGGACGACGGCCTGATTGCCCCACGGGCGATCCTCGCCCACCCATTGTGCGACGCCGGGACCGCCTTGCTGCTCTACTGGTATGGCCAGGGGTGGTGGCATTCCGGTGCGGACGATGCGCAGAAGGACGACGCGATCTTCTATGCCCAGCTGGTGCGGCGCTTCACCGAAGGCGACTTCAGTTCCTACAGCATCGCCTTCGATCCGTTCGCCGATCAATTCGTGCCAGACCTGGCGACACTGCGCAAACGTGGCCTGCAATTGCCGGGCGTGCTGTTCGCCACCTACCGCTGCCAGGTCGTCGAAACCTGCCAGGATGCCTACCAGGCCTACCTGGACGAGTGGCAAGCCCGCCACGCCCAGGAATAAGCAGGGCGCCAGGGGATCACTTCGCGCTTGGGGTCACCAATTCGGTCTCGCTGCTGTCGAGTACGAACACTGCCTCGCCGCCTGCCAAGCCCTGGAGGGGCGCCAGGCCGAGGCCCGGCAGGCGTTGGCGATCGTGCGGCGGTTGGCACCGACGTTGTGTGTCCCGGTTGAGAGAGTGGTTGCCGATCCACCGGGACGTGGATTTCAAGCGGTTGGCCGAAGGGTTGAGGGGTGCCGGGCTGGCGGAGTGATCGCCGGAAAAATTGTGGTGCCCAAGAGATCGAGCGGCGCGCGGGCGGCGCTCGATCTCCTGGCCGGCCCATCTCTCCAGACAAGCGGCTGACCTAGTAACTTGCATTATGCAAGTGACAATGAAATATTGACCTCACACAGCCCCCGAGCCCGCCGCCATGAAAAAAGCCAGCTTCCAACCCATGCCCTGCCCGGTAGCCCGCGCCCTTGAGCACATCGGCGACGGCTGGAGCCTGCTGATCCTGCGCGACGCGTTCTACGGCCTGCGCCGTTTCGACGAGTTCCAGCACAGCCTGGGCATCGCCACCAACACCCTCACCCGCCGGCTCAACGACCTGCTCGCCAGCGGCCTGCTCGAACGCCGCCCGTACCAGCACAACCCGCCGCGCTTCGAGTACCTGCTGACCGAGGCCGGTCGCGACCTGCGCCCGGTGATCCTGACCTTGATGGCCTGGGGCGCGAAACATGCCGAAGGCTCGCGCAAGGTCTACCTGGCCGACGAGCACACTGGCGCACCCGTCGCCCTGGCACTGGTGGACAGCAATACCGGCAAGCCCATCACAGTGGATGAGCACCGCCTGCGCATCGCCCCCGATGCCGACCCGCTGACCCACTGGCGGGCCGAGACCGGCAAGGCGCACCGCCAGGGCGGCACCTGGGTGGCCCCCTTCCCCGCCCAAGCCTCCCAGGAGGAGTGACCGCCATGAACGCTCAGGTTGGCGCAGCATCCGACACCACCGAAAGCACCATGGTCGCCGTGAACAGACCGGCGCGAGGAAAAACTCTGCTGCGCGTCGCTACCCTGGCGTTCGCGCTGCTCGCCGCCGCGGGTTATGCCAGCCACTGGTGGGCCAGCGGCCGCTTCATCGAAGACACCGACGATGCCTACGTGGGTGCCGATGTCACGGTGATCAGCGCCAAAGTGCCCGGCTACATCGCCGAAGTCGCGGTAGTGGACAATCAGTTCGTCAAGGCCGGTGATTTACTCGCCCGTATCGATGGGCGCGACTACCTGGCAGCACTGGCCAAGGCGGACGGCGCTGTCGCCGCCCAGCAAGCGCGCCTGGCCAATCTCGATGCCGTCGAGCAGCTGCAACAAGCCGTCATCAGCCAGGCGAAGGCGCAGATCGACGCACGCAGCGCCGAGGCCCAGCGCGCCCAGTATGACAAGGTGCGTTACCAGACGCTGGTGGGCAGCCAGGCGGTGTCGGTGCAAAGCGCCCAGCGGGTGGAGGCCACCTGGAAGACCGCGCAGGCCGACCGCGCCCATGCCGAGGCCGGCCTGCTCGGGGCCCGCCAGCAACTGGCGGTGATCGGCACCCAGCGCCAGCAGGCCCGCGCGGCCCTGGCCCAGGCCGAGGCAGACCGGGAACAGGCGCGGCTGAACATCGGCTACACCGAGCTGCGCGCCCCCGTGGATGGCTACGTAGGCAACCGCCGGGCCAAGCTCGGCGCCTACGCCGCAGCCGGCAACCAGTTGCTCGCAGTGGTGCCCGCCCATGGGTTGTGGGTGGATGCCAACTTCAAGGAGGACCAGCTGGCGCGCCTGCAGATGGGCCAGGCCGTGAGCGTCACCGCCGACATCCTGCCGGGGCGTACTTTCCATGGCCGCGTCGAGAGCATCGCGCCGGCCACCGGCGCACAGTTCAGCGTACTGCCGCCGGAAAACGCCACAGGCAATTTCACCAAGATCGTCCAGCGTGTGCCGGTACGGGTTCGCCTGGAAGGTAGCGACGCCGACTTCGGCGCCCTGCGCCCCGGCCTTTCGGTGATCGCCGAGATCGACACCAAGCCCCAGCCACAACCTGATGTCGCCGTGGCAGGCCGGCCGTGAACAGCGAACTGCCGGCGCTCACCCCGGCGCAGAAGGTCGCGGCCTTCGCCACGATGTGCGTAGGCATGTTCATCGCCCTGATCGATATCCAGATCGTTTCGGCCTCACTCAAGGACATCGGCGGCGGCCTCAGCGCCGGCGCGGACGACACTGCCTGGGTGCAGACGGCCTACCTGATCGCGGAAATCATCGTCATCCCGCTGTCGGGCTGGCTGTCCCGGGTGATGAGCACCCGCTGGCTATTCGCCGCGTCGGCGGCGGGCTTCACCCTGACCAGCCTGCTGTGCGCCCTGGCCTGGAACATCCAGAGCATGATCGCCTTCCGCGCCCTGCAGGGGTTTCTCGGCGGTTCGATGATCCCGCTGGTGTTCACCACGGCATTCATCTACTTCAGCGGCAAGCAGCGGGTGATCGCCGCCTCGGTGATCGGCGCCATCGCTTCCCTCGCGCCAACACTTGGCCCTGCGGTCGGCGGCTGGATCACCGATGCCTCCTCCTGGCACTGGCTGTTCTACATAAACCTCGTGCCAGGCCTGTTCATTACCTTCGCCGTGCCCCTGCTGGTCAAGGTCGACCGCCCAAACCCGGGGCTGCTCAAGGGCGCCGACTACCTGGGCATGGGGCTGATGGCCGTGTTCCTTGGATGCCTGGAGTACACCTTGGAGGAAGGCCCGCGCTGGAACTGGTTCAGCGACACTACCATCACCACCACCGCCTGGGTGGCCGGGGCCTGTGGCCTGCTGTTCATCTGGCGCAGCCTGAAGATCGCCGACCCTGTTGTCGACCTGCGCGCCCTGGGCGACCGAAACTTCGCCTTGGGTTGCCTGTTTTCCTTCATCACCGGGATCGGGATCTTCGCCACCATCTACCTCACACCCCTGTTCCTGGGCCGCGTGCGCGGTTATGGCGCGCTGGACATCGGCCTGGCGGTATTCTCCACCGGTGTGTTCCAGTTGTTGGCCATCCCGGTGTACGCCTTTCTCGCAAATCGCGTAGACCTGCGCTGGATACTCATGTTCGGGCTGGCGTTGTTCGGTATTTCGATGTGGGATTTCACCCCCATCACCCATGACTGGGGCGCGAAAGAGCTACTGCTGCCCCAGGCCATCCGCGGCTTCGCCCAGCAAATGGCGGTGCCGCCAACCGTGACCCTGACCCTGGGCGCGCTATCGCCCGCCCGGCTCAAGCTTGCGTCTGGGCTGTTCAACCTGATGAGAAACCTGGGCGGTGCAATCGGTATCGCCGCCTGTGCCACGGTGCTCAACGGCCGTACCAACCTGCACTTCCTGCGCCTGGCCGAGCACCTGAACGTGCGCAACGAAGGCATGAACACCTGGCTCGAGCAACTCACTGGCAACGCCCAGGCGTTGGGCCTGGGCAGCCTCGACGCCGGTCAGACCGCATTGCGCCAGCTCTGGGCGTTGACCTGGCGAGAAGCGCAGACACTGACCTACGCCGACGCATTCAGGGTGATCATGCTGTGTTTCGCCGTGGCGACCTTGCTGGTGCCGTTGATGCGTAAGGTCCAGCCGCCCAGGCAGCCTTCGGCGGATGCCCACTGACGCAGGACAAATACCTGTACAAGATTATTGACCTGTACAGATATTGACCTAGGCTTTTCCTATACCTGTACAAAACCTTCTCGCTGTACAGGTTTACCTGGAGCGGCCTATGTCAGCGTATCTGCAGCGATTCGCCGAAGCCTTCGCCAGCCTTGACGGGCAGCGGCTCGACGCCTTGGGAACCCTGTACAGCACAGACGTGGCCTTCAGCGACCCACTGCACCAGATCCACGGCCTGCCTGCCTTGCGCGCCTACTTCGCCCAGCTCTACGCCAACGTCCACGATATCCACTACAGCTTTTCCAGCATCGATGAAGTGCGGCCCGGCCAGGGGTATCTGCAGTGGTCACTGCAGTTCCGCCACCCACGTCTGGCCAACGGCCGGCCGATCCACCTGCCGGGCTGCAGCTACCTGCAATGGCATGACCGGGTCCACTTCCATCAGGACTACTTCGACGTCGGCGCGCTGCTCTACGAGCAGGTTCCGATCATGGGCGGCGCCATCCGCTGGCTCAAGGGGCGGCTGGCATGAGCCGCTGCTGGTTGACCGGCGCCAGTAGCGGCATCGGCGCGGCATTGGCCCGGCTCTTGCTTGAGCAAGGGCACCAAGTGGCCCTTGGCGCTCGTCGTCCCGATGGCCTCGCGTCCCTGGCGGCGCAGTACCCGGAGCAGGTGCTGCTGGCCATCGGTGACCTCGACGCGCCTGAGCAAGTGGCGAAGATCACCGAGCAGATCACCCGACGCTGGGGCGCGCTCGACCTGGTGATCCTCAACGCCGGTACCTGCGAGTACCTGGAGCCCGGGCAGTTCGACCCAGCGCTGCTGGAACGAGTGGTGCGCACCAACCTGTTCGCGGTCAGCTACTGCCTCGCGGCCGCCCTGCCCTTGCTGCGGCTGGGCGAACGGCCGCACCTGGTAGTGACGGGGAGCGCGGTCACCTGGCTGGCCCTGCCACGGGCGGGTGCCTATGGCGCGTCCAAGGCCGCCTTGCGCTACCTGCTGGAATCGCTGCGCATCGACCTGGCCAGCGAAGGTATCGATGCCACCCTGGTGAACCCGGGCTTCGTCGATACCCCGCTGACCCGCCGCAACGACTTCCCCATGCCCCAGCGCTGGAGTGCCGAACACGCCGCCAGGCGCATCGCCGCGCGCCTGCCACGGCGCCCTCTGGAGATCAATTTCCCCACCGCCTTCACCTTGCTGCTGCGCCTGCTGGGCGCGCTGCCGGTGCGCTGGCGGCTGGAGCTGGGCCAACGCCTGGCGCGCAACCCGAAGGGCTAGACCACCATGCGCATCGCCATCATCGGCAGCGGTATCGCCGGCCTGACCTGCACCTACCTGCTGTCACGCCGGCACGAGGTGACCGTGTTCGAGGCCGCCGCCTGGGTCGGCGGGCATACCCACACCGTCGATGTGGCGTGGGGGGGGCAGCACTACGCGGTGGACACCGGCTTCATCGTCTTCAACGACTGGACCTATCCCCATTTCATCCGGCTGCTCGACCAGTTGAACGTCGCATCGAGGCCCACCCAGATGAGTTTTTCCGTACACGATCCGCTCAGTGGTTTCGAATACAACGGCCACAACCTCGCCTCCCTGTTCGCCCAGCGCCGCAACGTATTGTCCATCGGTTTCTGGGGGATGCTGCGGGACATCCTGCGCTTCAACCGTCAAGCCCTCGTCGACCTCGACGAGCAGCGTATCGACGAGAACACCACCCTTGGTGGCTACCTGCAGGCACAAGGCTACGGGCAACGGTTCGTCAGGCACTACATCCTGCCCATGGGATCGGCGATCTGGTCGATGTCACACGCCGACATGCTGGCTTTCCCTCTGCAGTTCTTCGTGCGCTTCTGCCGCAACCATGGCCTGCTGTCGATCAGCCAGCGTCCACAGTGGCGGGTGATCGAGGGCGGCTCGCAGTGTTATGTGGAGCCGTTGTGCCGCCCGTTTGCCAAACGCATCAGGCTGGAATGCCCCGTGCGCCGGGTCAGCCGCGACATTGCAGGCGTTACCCTGCTGAGCCGCGCAGGCCTGGAGCGTTTCGACGCGGTGGTATTCGCCTGCCACAGCGACCAGGCCCTGGCGCTGCTGGAGGCCCCCAGCGCGGACGAACGCGCCGTGCTGGGCGCCATCACCTATGCCAGCAACGCCGTGGTGCTGCACACCGACACCCGCCTGCTGCCGCGCCGCCGCCGGGCATGGGCGAGCTGGAACTACCGCCTCGGTGGCCCGGAGCAGGCGCCTGCCGCGCTGACCTACGACATGAACATCCTACAGGGCATCGAAGCGCCAGTGACCTTCTGCGTGAGCCTGAACCAAACCGCGCTGATCGACCCGGCGCAGATACTCGCGCGCTTCGACTATGCGCACCCGCAATACAGCCTCACGGCCCTCGCCGCCCAGGCCCGTCAGGGCGAATTGCAGGGGCACCGGCACAGCTATTTCTGCGGTGCCTACTGGGGCAACGGCTTCCACGAGGACGGCGTGCTCAGCGCGCTGAAGGTGGCCGAGTACTTTGGTGAGCGCCTGTGAACAGCTGCCTCTGCCGGGGCTGGGTCAGCCACCGCCGAATGACCCCGCGCGCCCATGCATTCCGCTATCGGATCGGCATGTTCTATGTGGACCTGGACGAACAACCCCGGCTGCTCGGCCTTTCCCGTTGGCTGGGGCGCTCATGGTGGGCGCCGTTGAGCTGGCGCGAAACCGATTACCTGCCGGCATTGACCGGCCCGGGCCAACCGCTGGCCCAAGCGGCCCGCTCGCTGGTTGCCCAGGCCACCGGGCGTCACCCCGAAGGTGCAGTGCACCTGCTCACCCAGCCGCGCTGCTGGGGGCTGTCGTTCAATCCGGTAAGTTTCTACTTCTGCCATGACCACGATGAACACCTGGCGGCAATCCTGCTGGAGGTACGCAACACGCCTTGGCGCGAACGTTTCCACTATGTGCTGCCGGTGAACGGCGACCCTGCACGCCCGTTCGCCATGGCCAAGGCCTTGCATGTCTCGCCGTTCATGCCAATGGACATGGAGTACCGCCTGCGTTTCCTGCTCGATGCCCAGCGCATACGCATCCACATGGAGAATTGGCATGCCGGGCAGCAGGTATTCACGGCCGACCTGGCACTGCACCGCCAGCCACTGGATCGCGCAACCCTGCACCAGCACATCCTGGGCTTTCCATGGATGAGCCTGCGCACCCTTTCGGCAATCTACTGGCAAGCCCTGCGCCTGCTGCTCAAACGCATCCCTGTCCACAACCACACCGCCAGCCAGGGCAACCTGGCGCCCGGCCATCCCAGCGAGGAGCCCGATCATGCCCAATCCGACCCTGAGCGTTAGCAAGTCGGCGGGGCTGAGCCCATGGCTGGGTGTGCTGGCCAGGGTGGCGGTGCTGGCCCAGTTGCGTCGCCTGCGTCATGGCCATCTGCGGCTGGTCGACGGCGGGCGGCAATGGGCGTTCGGTGACGCCACCAGCGCCTTGCAGGCCGAAGTGGAGATCCTCGATGGCACGGCCTGGGGCCTGGTGGCCAGCAATGGCTCGATCGGTTCCGGGGAAGCGTACATCCATGGGTTTTGGCGCAGCCCGGACCTGGCGGCCGTCACCCGCCTGTTCGTCGCCAACCTGGATGTGCTCGACGCCATGGAAGGCGGGCTGGCAAGCCTGGGGCGCCCGCTCCTGCGCCTGCTGCACCGGCTCAACCGCAACAGCCGGCGCGGAGCCCGGCGCAACATCATGGCGCACTACGACCTGGGCAACGCCCTGTTCGAGCGGTTGCTCGACCCGACCATGATGTATTCGGCGGCGCAGTTCGACAGCCACGAGCAACCCCTGGAACAGGCCCAGTTGAACAAGCTGGAACGTATCTGCCGGAAGCTCGAACTCAAGCCCCACGAGCACTTGCTGGAAATTGGCAGCGGTTGGGGCAGCCTGGCCATTCACGCCGCCACCCGCCACGGCTGCCGTGTCACCACCACGACCCTCTCCACGGCGCAATACGCGTACACCCTCGAGCGGGTGCGCCGGCTTGGCCTGGAGCAACGGATCACGGTGCTGTGCGAGGACTACCGCGCACTGCGGGGGCGCTTCGACAAACTGGTGTCGATCGAGATGATCGAGGCGGTCGGCCACCGTTTCCTGCCCACCTACTTCCGCCAGTGTGCCGCGCTGCTCAAGGACGATGGCCTGATGCTGCTGCAGGCCATCACCATCCGCGACCAGCGCTACGCCCGGGCACGGCGTTCGGTGGACTTCATCCAGCGCTACATTTTCCCCGGTGGCGCACTTCCGTCGTTGAGCGTGCTGCTCAGCACCGCCAGCCGGCAGACCACGCTGAACCTGGTCCACCTCGAAGACTTCGGCCTGGACTACGCCCGAACCCTGCGCCACTGGCGCGACAACCTGCGCCAGGCGCGCACCGCGCTGACGGAGCTGGGCTACGACGACACCTTCCAACGCCTGTGGGAGTTCTATCTGTGCTATTGCCAGGGCGGCTTCGAAGAGCGCGCCATCGGTGTCGCGCAGTTGCTGTGGGCGGCCCCCATGGCTCGCCGGGCAGCGTTGCCAGGTTGATGAAGATGAGCAACCGCTGGCTGATCGGCAACGCCCTGTGGCTACAGGTCGGCTGGTGGGTCTGCGTGCTCGGGGCCAGCTTGCCATGGCTGCTGCCGATCGTGCCGCTGGGTTTGCTCATGCACCTTTGGCGTTGTCCGGACCGCCTTGGAGAAGTACGCGCGTTGCTGTGTGTGGCCCCGGCTGGCTGGTTGCTGGACAGTGTATTGGGGGCACTGGGGGCATTTCGTTTCGGGCAGTGGCCCCTGCCCCTGTGGCTGGCATTGCTCTGGCTGGTGCTCGCCAGCGGCCTGCGCCATAGCCTGGCCTGGGCAGCACGTCCATATTGGCGGGCGGCGCTGCTGGGCCTGGTGGGCGGGCCGTTGGCTTACCTGGCCGGTGCCAGGTTGGCGGGTGTCGAGCTGCCGCTGGGTCCTGCGCTCACCGCCCTGCTGCTGGCGCCGCTCTGGGCATTGTTCATGCCCCTCGTCCTGCGGATGGCCGCGTAGCAATCTGATGCAGCGCCTGGGGGATCGAGCGCCGCGCGCGCGGCGCATCGCGGATGAATCCGCTCCCACAGGGACCGCATGCGTCGCACCTGCAGGAGCCGGCTTTGCCGGCGAACAGGCCCGTGCAATCGACACAATGTTCGGCCCCGTCATGCCCATGAGGCCATCGCTGTGCGCCTTGTCGATCTCCTTGTATCCTTGCATGGGCCAGAAATGGCCTTCTGCCATGGCTTTCGACCCATGATCGCCAGCAGCGGCCCCGGACTCCCCATCAGGTACTGACGTGAAGCGTGACATCCACCTTGTATTCCTCCTGTTACTGGTCATCGCCTGTTCGCTGGCATCGTTGACACTGTGGAAAGTGGTGGCTTCACGGGAACGGGCGCTGGAGGACATCAACACCCACAGCCTCAACTTGACCCAGGCCCTGGCCACCTATTCCGAAGGTATCGTCAAGCAAAGCTCGATGATCCTCCTCGGCCTGGTCGAGCGCCTGGAGACGGAGGGCAGCGGAGTGGCCCAGATCGAGCGCCTGAGCCAGTTGGTCAGCCGCCAGCAGCCCCTGATGCCGCAGATGAGTGGTGTCACCATCTACGACAGGGACGGTCGCTGGCTGATGTCCTCCAACCGGCCAATCCCGGCAGGCGCCAACAGCAGCGACCGCGCCTATTTCATCCATCACCGCGACGACCCGTCCCCCGAGCCCTTCATCGGCCCGCCGATCCGCAGCCGCTCCAACCAGGAGTGGGTGATCACCGTCAGCCGTCGGTTCAATGGCCCGGACGGCGAATTTGCCGGCGTGGTGGCGGTGACGCTGGGTATCGAGAACTTCCTGCGCCTGTTCGGCAAGATCGACGTGGGCCAGGACGGCGCGATCGGCCTGTCGCATACCGACGGTTCGCTGCTGGTGCGTTACCCGTTCCGCGAGCAGGACATGGGCCGCAATTTCTCCAAGTCGCCGATCTACGCCAAGTACCTGGTCGATCAGTCGGTGGGCACCGCGTCGTTCACCTCCAGCCTGGACGGCGTGGAGCGGTTGTACGCCTTTCGCAAGAGCGACCGGCTGCCGCTGCTGACCACGGTGGCCCTGGGCAAGCGCGAGGCGCTGGCGGCCTGGCGGCTGGAGGCGTTGCTGTCGCTGCTGGTGGTCGCCGGCCTGCTGGCCCTGACTGGGGTCATCGGCTGGATGCTGATCCGCGCTATCCGCCGACGCATCACAGTGCAGGATCAGTTGCGGGAGGCGCAACAGCAGTTGCTCGTCAGCAACCAGCAGCTCGAACGCCTGGCGATGAACGATGCGCTGACGGGCCTGGCCAACCGGCGCCGCTTCGACGAAACGCTGGCCCTGGAGGCCCGTCGGGCCCAGAGGGACGACACATCGCTGGCCTTGCTGATGGTCGATATCGACCACTTCAAGCGCTACAACGACACCTATGGCCACCCTGCCGGCGACGCTTGCCTGCAGCGAGTCGCCCAGGTGCTGGCGACGTGCATCCGCCGCCCGTCCGACCTGCTGGCCCGTTACGGTGGCGAGGAAATGGCCGTGATCCTGCCCAACACCGACAGTGGCGGTGCGGTAACGGTCGCGAAGCAGATGCTCGAACGGTTGATGCAAGAAACGATCGAGCACCCAGGTAGTCCCTTTGGCCGGGTAACGGTCAGCATTGGCGCCAGCAGCGCCTTCGGGGCAGAGCTGGATCGCTGGCAATCGTTGCTCGACGCCGCGGACCAGGCGCTCTACTGTGCCAAGGGCGCGGGTCGTAATCGCTGGCATGTCGGTGTGTGCGAGGGCATCGCCCTCCGATCCTTAGCCAAGGATGAATCGAATGTTTGAACGAAGTAAGTTGGTTCCCGAACTGATCGTTACCGATCTTGAACGAAGCCTGGGGTTCTGGGTGTCGCTGCTGGGCTTCCAGGTGGCTTACCAGCGCCCCGAGGAGGGATTCGCCTATCTGGACCTGGAGGGCGCCCAGGTCATGCTCGAACAGATCAACCTCGACGAGCAGTGGATCACCGGCCGGCTGGAAGCGCCGTTGGGACGAGGTATCAACTTTCAGATCGAGGTCGCTGAAGTCGCACCCGTCATCGAGCGCCTGCGCCACGCCGGGTGGCCGCTGTTTCAGGCCTGTGAGGATGCGTGGTACCGGGCTGGGGACGTGGAGGTAGGCCAGCGCCAGTGTCTGGTTCAGGATCCGGATGGTTATCTGCTCAGGCTGGGTGAACGGCTTGGTGAGCGTCGGCTAAGATCAAGAGGTTTGCTGCAATAGCCTCGGTAGCGGCCACACCCTGACCGCTGCCGAAGTGAAACCATCAATCTCCTCCCAGTACGCCCAGTAAATACATTCGCAATCGCTCTAATATGTCCATGGGCCTTTTACTTGCGTGGCTATACGCAACCAATGGCTCTTCAGATCACCTTGGAGCTTGCGATATTCTCCTGTATGAAAGTAGGCATTCTCAAGTCCATCTTTCGAAACATGCCCTGATTCAATCATAAACTTAGTCAAATTCCCCGCCCAGTGCACCGCACCGCCATCTTTGGTGAAATAACCCGCCTTGTACTCTGCACCCGGAAATAATTTTTCATATACCATCTTGGCATAGTAATCAGTCACATACTCATCATGATTCAGATTCTCCTCGGAACCTTCACCCTGAAAACCCACATGATTATGAGATGCCGCGTGCAGGCTTTCATGTATGATGGTTGAACGTATTTTATCTATATCAAGCACACCATCGACATTGTAATCGGGCGCTGATGTTTCCATGTAAATTGTGCCCCACGGAGCAGTCCATGCCGGCGGAATCAATTCTCTAGCTTCGGACGCCTCTGGAAATTCAGCATACTCAGGGCGCCTCATCATTTGCGCTCGAACTTCTTCAAACCCCACACTCTCCTGTTGATTCCAACGCAGGCAGGCCTGCAGCGAAATTATAGGTAACGGGAGAAAAAGGCTTCGTTGCAGCAGCAGTCCCCCAAGCCGACGACATTCATATGCGCAACACAACAAGCCCGATTGGAGACTTATCGGCCAAAACACCGGCACTTAGTGCCAAGCCGTCTCCCCTTGGCTGTGCAATCTCTCCCTGGACGTTATGGTGGTCGTCACCTTCCTGACGGAGCGCAATGGCCATGACCGTGACCACCCTCAGCCGTCTCAGCCTGCTGGCACTGGTCGTCGGCGTGTTACTGGGCGAGATCGTCGTGGCCAGTATCGGGCTGGCGGGCCTGTGTGGCGCCGCTGTCTACCTCAGTGTGCAGCAGGACAGCCAGATAGAGGCCCGTCAGGACGATGCCCAGTCGGATCCGCAGTTTCTCGCCTGACGGATCAAGTGGGTTTGTCGTTTGTGCCGGCCCTTTCGCCGGCAAGTCCGGCTCCTACCTTTCCCGCGCAGGCCCTGGGGAGGCGTAACCTTCGCCGTTGACCCATGCTAAGCTGCGCCGCCCTACCCCTATACCCCCGAAGGAACGCCATGCTCCCCAAGCGCGTATTGATAGTCGAGGACGACGCCGATGGCGCCAGCATCCTCGAGGCCTACCTGCGCAAGGACGGCTTCGAGGTGGCGGTGGCCGAGGACGGTGCCAGGGGCCTGGCGCTGTTTCGCCAATGGTCGCCGCAGATCGTCCTGCTGGACATGATGCTGCCCAAGCTCTCCGGCCCGGAACTGCTGTCGGAGATCCGCCGCAACGACAACACGCCGGTGATCATGGTCACCGCCATCGGCGACGAGCCGGACAAGATCGGCGCGCTGCGCTACGGCGCCGATGATTATGTGGTCAAGCCCTGCAACCCACGAGAGGTCGTGGCCCGGGTGCATGCCGTGCTGCGCCGCTACGGTGCCTCCACCGCTGCCCAGCAACGCTTCGAGTGCGCCGGGGTGTGGGTGGACAACGAACGCATCGTCGCCGGGGTGCGCCATGCCAGTGGCGACGAGACGATCCTGGACCTCACTCGCTCGGAGTTCCTGCTGCTCGCCGCGCTGCTGCGCGCACCGTCCAAGGCCTTCAGCCGCGAGGCACTGCTGGAGCTGTGCATGCCCGACAGCGATGCACTGGTACGGATCATCGACACCCATGTACACAACCTGCGGCGCAAGCTCGAGGCGGTGGGCATCACCGAGGTGCTGGTGACAGTGCGCTCGGTGGGCTACCGGTTCCGTTGATGGCGCTGGGCAGGAACTCGTTGTGGGCCTGGGTCGGCTCGCGCATGACCGTGCTGGCCATCAGCGCGGTGCTCACCGTCGTCGGCTGCATGTACCTGTACTACCACGCCGTCGAATACCACGTGATGGCCTCGATGACACCTGCCGACCGTGCTCAGTACGTCGCCGCGCTGGCGGACGTGAAACAGCACGAGGGGGTGCTCTGGGAGCTGCTGCGACGCTACTACGACGTCGAGAGTTTCTTGCCCGACATCGGCAACGACGCCGACTGGCTGGCGCTGTACAGCTTCGTCGCCCTGGTCATCCCGCTGGTGATCATCATCGCGCTGTGGCTGTCCCGGCCGCTGTCCCGGCAGTTCCGCAAGCTTGCCCAGGCGGCGCGCCAGGTGGCCGGTGGCGACCTCGAGGTGCGGGTGGTGCAGTACCCGGGCCAGCCGGCAGAGATGCAACGCCTGTGCGGCGACTTCAACAGCATGGTCGAGCGCCTGTCGCTGTACGAACGCGAAGTGGCGCAGTCCAGCTCCAACCTCGCCCATGAACTGCGCACGCCGCTCAATGCCGCGCTGGGGCGGGTCCAGGGCATGCTCGACGACGTGTTCCCGATGAGCCCGGAGCAGTTGCGCCTGGTGCAGAGCCAGTTGAACAACCTCAACACCCTGGTGGGCGACCTGCACCTGCTGTCGCTGGCCCATGCCGGCCAGCTGCCCTTGCACGTCACCGGGTTCTCCCTGGCCCGGTTGGTCGAGGAACGCCTGGACTGGTTCGCGCCGCAGTTCGAGGCAGCCGAAATGCGGGTTACCTCACGCCTGCCCGGCGCATTGGACGTCGAGGCGGACAGGAGCCGGCTGGGCCAGTTGATCAACATCCTGATCGAGAACGCCATCAAGTACGCTTCCGATGGCCGCACGCTGGAAGTTACAGCACGTCGCGAAGGTGCGTGGCTGCGCCTGGAATTCCTCGACCGTGGCCAGGGCATCGCGCAGAAGGACCTGGGCAACATGTTCGTGCGCTTCTGGCGGGCCGAGCAGTCCCGCGCGCGGGTAACCGGCGGCGGCGGCCTGGGGTTGTCGATCGCCCAGGCGATCTGCGAAGCCCATGGCGGGCATATCGCCGCGCAACGGCGCGACGAGGGTGGTTTGGCGTTGCTGGTGTCGTTGCCCCTTCACCTCGCAATCCAGTGAATCGAACCACCGCTCACACCTGCCCTCTCCTTGGTGTTGCGGCACAGATAAGTCCCGCATCTTGACCGAATCTTGATAATCCCTGAACAGCACCTTCAGCAACCGCCTTTAGCATGCCCGCCCGCCAGCCATGAAGGCTGGCGCCGCGCGCGGCTTCATCCAATTCGGTGCTGTGATTCTCATGCCAAGATCTTTCGCTCCAACCCTCGCCCTCCTCGCACTCTGCGCGTTCGCCGGCAACAGCCAGGCCACGGACATCAGCGGCGCCCTCGGCACCACCGGGCAGAACGGCTTCGTCGGCCGCATCGGCCTGGGCTTCGACTGGGACAAACGCTGGCTGGTGAGCGACACGGGCCACCTCACCGGTTACTGGGACGCCGGCCTGACCCACTGGGAAGCCGGCAAGCGCGCCTCGGCCCGCACCTCGCTGTCCTTCGCGCCGGTATTCCTCTACGAGTTCAACACCACCGGCAGCCTCGTGCCCTTCATCGAAGCGGGCGTCGGCGTGGCGCTGTTCTCGGGCACGCAAGTGGGCGACCGAACCCTGGGCTCGGCGTTCCACTTCGAAGACCGTCTCGGCGTCGGCCTGAAATTCGCCAATCAGGACCGGGTCGGCCTGCGGCTCATCCACTACTCCAACGCTGGCATCAAGCAGCCGAACAACGGCATCGAATCGTATTCGCTGTTCTACCGCCACGCTTTCTGAGGTCCGCTCGCTGCCATGAATCCAATCCGCACCGCGCTCGGGCTGCTGGGCCTTTCCCTGCTGTCCGCCTGTACCCTGCTGGCCCGTCCGGCGCCCGAGCAGGCCTTGATCAAACTCTACCCGGTGCCCTCCGTGCACCAGGTCAGCCTGGCGGCGGTCGATGGCACGCCCGTTGTCGATGCGCAGCAGGTCGGCGTGATGCCGGGCCCTCATCGGCTGGCCGTGCAACTGCGCCAACGGCCTCCCCATGACCGTAGCTGCATGGTCGAACTGCACCACGATCGCTTCGAGACCCACCAGGTCTATGGTGTGTTCGTGGGTGACTGGAATGGCACGCCGACACTGTTCCTGAAAGGCGATCGGGGTGAACTTCTGGACAGCCGCGATGTGTCCGGCTGCCTCACATCATTAATATCAGGGCCTGAAGTACCGGCATCGTAAGCACGCTAACAGTTAAAACTTTTTTAGTGGAAGTTAAACAAATTTACATCTTTCATACAAAATCACATGTATTCCAACACTCATTAAAATTCTTTCACCAAAAACGCCCATCTGTAACAGGCCAGGCAATTGAAAACCGGCCCCGAGCCAGAGAAAATGGCCCACCGCTTAATTGGAAGCGCCTGTTCTGCTGCCCATCCGGTTGGCAGGAAGTAGCCACTTACAGCCGGCGCCATCATGGCCGCCAGCACGCGTAACCCACGGCCCGCCGCATGGCCATCGAGGCTCGGCGAATACACAGGTTTGATAAAAACCTGCCACCGAAAGAACGACCCACTTTTCACAAAGTTTTTACATCAACTTTGCGTCGTCACGCGGGCAACTAAGTTGCCGAGGATATATATGAACTCCCACGTCACTGGTGCGCCACAAACCCTGCATCACCTCCCTGAACGCATCCTGCTGACCGGCGCCACGGGTTTCCTCGGCGGCTCGGTCACCGCCCAGCTGATCGCCGATGGCCAAGCAGCCAACCTGTGCTTCCTGGTACGCGCCGAAAGCCGCCAGCAAGGCCTTGAGCGCCTGCGCGACAACCTGCTGCAGCACGGTGTCAGCCACGCTGACAACCTGACGCTGGGCGAGGAGCAGATCATCTGCGGCGACTTCCTCGACACCTCCTGGCTGGCCCGGGAAACACCGCGCCTGATGCAGGTCGACCGAGTAATCAACTGCGCCGCCGTAGCATCGTTTTCGAAGAACCCGACCATCTGGCCGGTGAACGTCGAAGGCACCTACGCCTTCGCCGAAGTGCTGAGCCGCTCCAAGCGCCTCAAGCGCTTCCTGCATGTCGGCACGGCGATGTGCTGCGGCCCGGAGCGCGAGTCGCCGATCAGCGAATCGTGGGACTTCCCCGAGGCCGAGCAGCAACTGGTGGACTACACCGCGTCCAAGGCGGAAATCGAGCGGCGCATGCGCGAACAACTGCCGAACCTGCCGCTGGTGGTGGCGCGCCCGTCCATCGTGGTCGGCCACCGCAGCCTTGGCTGCCAGGCCTCCGGCAGCATCTTCTGGGTGTTCCGCATGGGCTTCGCCCTGGAAAGCTTCACCTGCGGGCTCGACGAACAGATCGACGTGATCCCGGTGGACTACTGCGCCGAGGCGCTGATCGGCCTGGCGCTCAAGCCGCAACTGAGCCACGACCTCTACCACATCTCCGCCGGCCACGGCTCGGCCTGCACCTTCGCCGAGATCGACGAGGCCTTCGCCCTGGCCAATGGCGCGAAGCCAGTGGGTGAGCGTTACCGCAAGGTGGATGTCGACGACCTGAAGTCGCTGGCCAGCAGCTTCGAAACCCGCATCGGCCCAGCCAACCCGCGCCTGGTGCTGCGCGCCCTGCGCCTGTACAGCGGCTTCGCCGACCTCAACTACCTGTTCGACAACAGCCGCCTGCTGGAGGAAGGGATCGCGGTGCCGCCGCGCTTCACCGACTACCTGGACGTGTGTGTCAAATCGTCCAGCGGCGTGAGCATCGCCACCCAGATGCAGTGGGACTTCAAGTAACGATGCCCCTGGCAGCCGCGGGTAACTGCCCGCGGCTCCTTGCCTCGCTCAGCCCTTCATGTCCCGTTCGTCATAGCGCAGCAAGCGCCCGGCATTGCCCAGCACCAGCAAGGTGCTGAGGTTGTGCAGCAACGCCGCGATCATCGCCCCCGCCGCCCCCAGCAAGCCAAACGCCGCCGCCAGCATGATGCCGAGCGTCCAGCCCAGGCCGATCAGCACGTTCCATTGCAGGGTACGCCGGCACAGGCGGCTGAGGCGAATGCAGGTGGCCAGGCGGCGCAGGTCGCCGTTGATCAGCACGATATCCGCCGCGGCCATGGCGATGTCGGTACCGCCCGCGCCCATCGCCACCCCGACCACGCCGGCCTTGAGCGCCAGTGAATCGTTGATGCCGTCACCGACCACCATCGGCCGGAAGCCGGCGTGGATCTCCTGGTTGACGTGGCGCAGCTTGTCTTCGGGCAAGGCCTGGGCGACCACACGGCTGATTCCGGTCTGGCTGGCGACCGCCTCGGCGACGCTGCGCCGGTCGCCGGTAAGCAGCAACTGCCGGCCCAGCCCCAATGCGCGAAGCTGCTCAAGTGCTTGCGGCGCCTCCTGGCGGATGCTGTCGGCCAGCAGCAACCAGCCCTGGAAACGGCCGTTCAGGGCCAGCCCGGCAATGGGGCCGTCGTGTTCCGGCACTGGCGGGATCTCGATGCCCAGGCGCGTGAACAGCTCCGGGCGGCCCAGTGCCGCTTCGCCCCGCTCGGTGCGGGCAACCACGCCGAAGCCCTGGCGCTCATGCAGCTCGCTGACGGCCAGATGTTGGTCATGAGGCACCCGGCTGGCCAGGGCCCGGCTGACCGGGTGGCTGCTGGCGGTGCCGAGGCTGGCGGCCAGGCGGATGATCTGCTCTTGCGCCAAGCCCGGCTCGCCCGGCAATACCCGCTGCAGGTGCAGCGCACCGTGGGTCAGGGTGCCGGTCTTGTCGATCACCAGCGACGACAGGTCGGCCAGTTCCTCGAGAAACGCCGAGCCGCGGATCAGGATGCCGTGCCGCGCGGCCACGGCGATCCCGGCAATCGCCGTGGCCGGCGCCGACAGCACCAGCGCGCACGGGCAGGCGGCGACCAGCACCGCGAGCATGGCCTGGGCATCGCCGGTGACGAACCAGGTGGCGGCGGCGATCAACAGCACCAGCACCAGGTAGCGCCCGGCATGGCGCTCCAACAGGCGGGTGATCGGTGGCTTGGCCTGCTCGGCGCGTTGCATCAAGGCGATTACCTTGCCCAGCGTGGAGTCGTCGCCGATGCCGGTGACCTCGACACGCAGCAGGCCATCGAGGTTGATCGCGCCACCGTAAACCTGCGCCCCGACGTCCACTTCCTGGGGCAAGGCTTCGCCGGTGATCGGCGCAGTGTCCAGGCTGGCCTGCCCATGCAGCACGCGGCCATCGGCCGGCACCCGGTCACCGGCGCGCACTTCCACCTGGTCGCCGGGTTTCAGGCTGGCATTGTCGACCTCCCGCACCTCACCGTCGGCGCCGATCAGCCGCGCCTGGCTGCGGGTCAGCCGGCCGAGGGCACCGATGGCCTCCTGGGACCCCAGCACACTGCGCTCTTCGAGCACATGGCCGAGGATCATGATGATCGGCAGCAGCGCCGCGGTGGCCAGGTCGCCGGTGGCCCAGGCACCGAGCATGGCCAGGGCGATCAACTGGTCGGTGACACCGTGCAGGGACGGTTGCAGCAGGCTGTGCCAGGCCGAACGCAGCACCGGCACGGCCACCAGCAGTGACGCCACACCCAGTAGCAGCTGTGCCACGCCGTCCTGCGAAGGGGCCAGCCAGCGCCAGATCAGCCCGAGTGCCAGCAGGCCAAGGGCAAGCATGGCCAAGGTCAGTTGTTGCCCCGCCTGCCGGCGTTCGTCAGCGGACAACAGCCCGGCGCCAAAGTGAAGGTGACCATGGTGATGGCCGTGATGGTGATGGTGGTGGGCGCTCATCGCAGTCGGCTCCGGAGGCAAGTGGTCGCAAGGTGCGGGTGGCGAAGATCGCGCTTCACGGCTTGGGGCCCTCGAGGATCAGGTGCCCACTGTCATCAGGGTTGACCGTGGTGACGGCCCCGGCCCGGGACAGGATCGCCGGCATGCGTTCGCGGTACAGGCGCAGCATCAGCCCGGGGTCTTGCTGCTGCGCCAGGCCGGCGATGGTGGCGGTGTCGGCATTGGCCCGGGCCAAACGCTCACGGGCCTCGGCCTGGGCAACCTGCACGGTATGATCGGCGGCCTGGGTGGCCTGCTGCAGTTGCCGGGCGGCATCGTTGCGGGCCTGGGCCACCTCTTTCTCGGCTTGCTGGCTGGCGGTGAGTACCGCATTGAACGCCCCCACCGCCGACAACGGCAGCGAAGACTGCACATCGACCCGCACCACCTCGATGCCCAGGTCGGTGCCCGCCGTCTTGAGCGCGGCGAGGCTGCGGTTGATGCCGCGTTGCAGGTCGCCGCGCAGGCGCTCGCGGCGCTCGGCAACCTGGGCGTCGGCGCCGACCAGCTCTGGGCGGGCCACCAGGATCGTGTCCATGTCTCGCGAAGCGCAGACTTGCACGGCGTTGCGCTCGACCAGGCGATCCAGCGCCGGTTCCAGGTGCGCACCCTGGCGGGTGAAGGCATAGGGTGCGTTGACCTTGTAGAACACCCGCACCTCCAACTGCACGATGCCCGCGTCGCCAGTCAGCAGATAGCCGGAGCCGGCCGTGGCGTCGCTGGCCAGGGTACCGTTCTTGTCCGACTTCAGCGCCAGTTCCGAACGCAGCAGCAACTCGACCCGGCGTTCGCTGACCCGGTCGGCCGACGGCAGCATCAGCACCTGCTCGAAGGGGCGCGGCCAGGCCAGCAGCAAGCCGGCCTCCTGGATGCGTTGCTCGGCACCCAACCGCAGCACCACTGCTCGGCTGTCGGGCCCCACTTCGCGAACATTGCCGAACAACCAGCCCAGCGCCGCGACCAGGGTCACCCCATAAAGGGCGATGAAGCCGATACGCGCCGACTGCAGCCAGGGGTTGCCGGTGGCTGCCATACGGCTCGGGCTAGTCATGGCCGCGCCCTGCCCCATTGCCAGCGCTCGAAGGCGCTGGCGGCCCATCGACCAGGGCGCGGAACGGCGCGGCGTCGGTGCGCAGCACCAGGCGCGTGCCGGGGGTGACGACCGTGCCCAGCGTGTCGAGCGAGCGCAGTAGCTTGTACAGCTCCGGCGCACTGGCGTAGGCCTTGCCGTAGACCTGCGCGGCCTCGACCTGGGCCTGGGCCTGGACCTGCGCCGCCTTGACGTTGGCGTCGGCCTCGAGGATCCGCGCATCACGCTCCGCCGCCGAGTGGATCTCGGCGGCCTTGCGCTTGCCTTCGGCGGTGCGTTCGGTGGCGATGGTCTCGCGCTCGGCACGCATGCGCTCGACCGTGGCTTCGAGCGTCACCTTGGGCAGGGTGAGCCGCTCGATGCCCACCTGCACCACCTTGATGCCGTAGGTCTGCGCCAGTTGCTGCTCGATCTGCGCCTGCAAGCGCTGCTCGAAGGCGTCGATCCGCACCTGGCTGGCGTCGACGTTGACCAGGTCGGCCAGCTCGAAGCCGCTGGCACTGGTTTCCAGCGCCGAGCCCACCAGGGTGCGGATCTGCCGCGCCGCCTCGTCGGGCTGGTTCTGCACCGCGCGCATGAAGCGCTGGATGCTCTGCGGGTCGGCGGCGACCTGCCAGGCGATATATGCCTGCACGATGATGCGCAGGCCATCGCGGGTGCCGACATCCTGCAGGCCGCTGGAGGTGGTGCGCAGGCGCAGGTCGACCGGCACCGCGTTCTCGAACGGCAATGGCCAGCGCCAGGCCAGCCCAGGCTCGGTCAGCACCCGCGACGGGTTGCCGAAACGGGTGATGACCGTGGCCTCGCCCACCCGGACCTGGACGAAACACGCCGCCGTGGCCAGCAGCAGCACCAGCAGCAGCGCGGCGAGCACCCGCCAGCGCGCGCCCTTCGCCGGTGGCGCATGGGGATGGTCGTGGTCATGGGCATGATCGTGGCCGCACGCGTGGTGGGCATGGGGGGCGTGAGAGCTCAATTGGCGCGCTCCTGCTGAGGTCTGGAAGGGGTCGGGTCGATGGGCGGGGCAAATGTGCGCAGGTCCACGGTCGGGGCCTGGGCCGCGGTCAACCGGTGGTCGATGATCAGGGCATTGCCGGCGGCCAGCCCCTGGCTCAGGCGCGCCAGGTACTGCTCGAGGATGAAGGCCTGGCCGGCTTGTCGCCAAGCCGCGCTTTCGGCCTTGAAGGCAATGTCCTGGGCCTGCGCCCTGGCGGTGATCTGGTGGGCATCGGCGCTGGCCTTGTCGGTCTGCACGGCGGCGTTCTGCCGGGCCAGGGCTGCCTGCCGCGCGGCCTGGCCACGCTCCTCGGCGACCAGCGCCTGGGCGCCGATCTGCGCCGCCTGCACGCCGTGATAGGCATTGGCAGCGCCGGCCGGTGGGTGGATCGCCTCCACCGCCGTGACGAGGATCTGCACGCCGCTGTCCAGCCGATCGAGGTCGGCTTGCACGGCGTTGCCGATGTCCCGACCAAGGGCTTCGCGCTGCGCGCCCAACAGCCCGTCCAGCGAGCGATTGGCGAAATCGTGAACCAGCACCCGGTTGGCAATGCTGCGCACCAGTTGCGCGACATCGCGGGTGTGATACGTGGCGGCGATTGCCGAGGCATCGTCGAGGCCGATGCGGTAAATGAAGCGCACGTCCATGTTGACGATCTGGAAGCTCTGCCGACCGCCGTCACTGCCCGCGATGACCTGGGCGTTTTCGGCAACGTGGGCGGCATCCCACAGGCGGTTGGCGCTGGCAGGTGGTGGCCCTTCTGCATCGGTCAACGGGTCGGCCACCGCGGCGTCACCCGAGGTGGCCAGTTCATGGAGCGTGCCGTTGTCCACCGCCAGCACCCGCCCCAAGGGCCAGGGCAACCCTATGTGCAGCCCGGGCGGATAGACCGCTACCGGGTCGCCAAAGCGCTCGTACACACCCCGGCCGTTCATCGGTACCTGCACCACGCCCGTCAGCAGCCACCCCACCAGCGCCACCAGCCCAGCCACCGGCAGCAAGGCCCGGCGCATGAAACCGAATGCCCAGACCTGCCGCAGGTCGATACCCAGGCGCTGCTGCAATTCGCCCTGGAGGAACGCCAGTGGCCGCGGCGGCCACTGCAGCAGCCCGGCCGTCAGGCTGTTCGCCACCAACGTCGGCTCCTCGCGCGGGCGCTGCGGGCGGAACACCGAAAGCACCGCGCGCAGCAACAGTTCCAGCGCCAGCAGGCCGGGCAGGATGGCGATCAGCACCGCCAACCGCGCGGGCCACAGGCGCAGGCCGTCGGCGAACACCAGGCAGGGAATGGACAGCACCTGGACGGCGATGACCAACCGCACCACCGCGGCCAGGGCGCCGGCCTCCGGCCAATCCGTCGCGGGAGTCGCCGCCAGGTGACGCTCGAACACCAGCAGGCCGAAGGCGATGGCGCCGAACAGCGCAACGGCGACCCAGCCGGCCTGCCCCGCCAGCGTCGGCGCCGGCAGGTCGAGCCGCCAGGCGCCCGCCAGCACGGCCAGGGCGAGCAACGCCAGGGCCGCCAGGCGCAAGGCATCATGGCCGACCCGCCGCAATTGCTTGCGCCAGGCATCACCGATACGCGCCAGCCAGCGTTCATAAGCATTCGCCGGTGGCTCGTCGGCGTGCGCCAGGGCGCGCCAGAAGGCCAGTGGCGCCGGCCGCTCGCCCAGGGCCTCGGCACGCCAGCTGACCGGCGTCCACACGGACTGCGCCACCGCGCCAAGCAGCATGAACGCCGCAGCGTTGACGGCCAGCAGCACGGTCCAGTGACTGGCAGGTGCGAACAACCCGACCAGGAAGGCCAGCAACCACAACAGGCCCGCGCCCAACAAGGTGCAGTGGCTCAGCAGGACCAGGCGGCGCGCCTGGCCGGGCGATTGCTGGAAGCGTGGCATGCCCTCCAGGTCTGCGGTATCCAGATTGACGCTCATGAGGGCTCCAGGCTTGGTGCGCAGCCGAACGGGATGTAGCGGCCAGGCATTTGACGACGGGCGAGTTTATTTCGTTATGTTATAGCGACGCACGTGAAAATATCGTCTACCGATTCATCCTGCCCACGTCCTGCCCTCCTCAGCCGTGACGTGGGCATACCGCCGAGCCGGTCTCGCACTTTTTTCACATCCGCCTCACTCTTCGCCAACATCTGCCTTCTTACAGTGCAGCCACTTTCGGATGGGCTGCCGTAGCGTGCCTTGTCCGCTCCTTCCGCTTTCATGGAGTGTTTGCATGTTGCAGGGCACCATCGATAAACCCGCCACGCTGAAAACGCCCAAGGTGTTCCGCTGGTCCTCCCTGGCACTCGTCGCGGTCGGCCTCTGCGCGTTGCTGGCACTGGTGGCGGCGACCCGCTGGGTAACCTCCACGCAGGTCGCCGACCTGGGCAGCGCGCAGCAGATGCGCAGCCAGGGTGTGTACGGCGAATGGGCAGCCGGTTCGGTGATCGTCCTGGTACGCCATGCCGAGCGGTGCGACCGCTCCCATGCGGCCTGCCTGAACGACCCCACCGGTATCACCGTTGCCGGCAGCCAGGCCGCCGAAGGGGTCGGCGCTGGCCTGCGCCAGTTGGGCCTGGACAGCGCCGACCTGCTCGCCAGCCCCGAGGTGCGCACCCAGCAGACCGCCGGTTTCATGTTTGCCAAACCTGTTGCCACCCAGGAATGGCTGGCGCAATGTGACCGGGATTTCAGCCAGGCGGTCTTCGCCCACAAGCGTGCCGGGCATAATCTGGTGCTGGTCACCCACAGTGGTTGCATCGACCAGCTTGAGCGCACGCTAGGGGTCGCCGGCGGCGAACGTTCGAGCAGCTACGCCAGTGCCCTGTTCGTCACCCTGGGCAGCCATGGCCAGGCCAGGATCCTTGGCCAGATGAACGCCACCCAGTGGCGCAAGCTCGAAGTCGGCAAGGGAGCCTGACATGCCATTCACACCGCGCGCGCGTTTCTACCTGAACAACCTCGGCCTGCCGCTGCTGCTGTCGGCGCTGGTCTTCGTGCTGTTCGACCTGACCCGCCTGGACCGCTGGATCAGCGACCTGCTGCTGGACCCAGCCAGCGGCCAGTTCATCTTCCAGCACAACGTCTGGTTCGAGAAAGCCACCCACAAGTGGCCACGGATTCTCCCGGACTGGACCGGCGAACTGGCCGTCATCGGCCTGCTGCTGTCATTGCTGTGGCCGTTGTTGCGCCGTTCCGCGCAAGCGACCCGCGCCGTCGAAGGCATTCGAATCGCCCCGCTGCTGCGCTTTACCGCCGATCACCGGCGCGACTTCCTGTATGTCGTGGTGGCCTTCGCCCTGTGCACCGGCGTCATCCATTACCTCAAGAGCCACACGGGTGTGTACTGCCCTGTGGAAACCACCCTGTACGGGGGCAACGAGGCGCATCTGGAGTGGTACCAGCAGTTCACCTGGCTGGACAAGGCCGGGCCAGGCCGCTGCTGGCCGGGCGGCCACGCATCCAGTGGTTTCACCTTGCTGGCCCTGTACTTCGTCGCCCTGCGCCACCGCTGGCCACACGCCCGCAAGCTTCTGCTGGCGATCCTCGTGGTCGGGTTCATCTATGGCACCACCCGGGTATTGCAGGGCTGGCACTACATGTCCCACACCTTCTGGGCCGGGATTTTCGTCTGGCTGACCAGTTGGGGCACGGCGCTGGTGTTCTACGGCCGACCCGCGTTGCAGGCGTCGGCAGTCACCGAGGTCAGTAGTCCCCGCGCTTGCGAAACGCCCAGCGCCCTGCAATTACCGTGAAGGTCACCACCAGCGCCACCAGCACCCAGAAACCGTGAGGGTCGTCCGCCAGCGGCACGCCACCGACGTTCATGCCGAAGAAGCCGGCGATGATGTTGATCGGCAGCGCCAGCACGGTCACCACGGTCAGGGTGAACAACGTGCGGTTGTTCTGCTCGGTGAGCTTGGCGGCGATCTCTTCCTGCAGCAGCTTGATCCGCTCGACCAGGCTGGTCAGGTCGTTGATGATCACCGAGAACTCCTCGGTGGAAGCCCGCATCTGGCGGATATCCTGCTCGCCCAGCCACTCGGGCGGGCGATTGAGCAGGCGCAGCAGCGAGCCCGGTTCCAGGGCCAGCAGGCGTTGCAGGCGCACCAGCACGCGGCGCAGGCTGCTGAGCTCGGCACGGTTGTCGCTCAAACGCAGCGATAGCAGTTGGTCTTCGATACGGTCGACCTTCAGCGTGGTTTCGCGCACCACCTGGGTGAGCAGGTCGCTCTGGTCGCGCACCAGGTGCACCAACAGTTCCACCGTGGAACCGAAACATTCTCCGCGCTTCACCGAGGAGCGCAGCTCGTCCACCGAATGCAGCGGCTGCAACCGGGCGCTGACCAGCAGCCGGCAGCGGGCGCAGGCCCATAGCGTCGAGACATCGGAAGACACCAGACCAAAGCTGAACACCAGGTCGTTGACCACCGCCAGCAAGGCCGAGTCGACATGCTCGATTCGCGTGGAGCGCGACCCTTCGCGCAAGGTCTCGAAAAAGGTTTCCGGCAGGTCGAGGTTGCTCTTCATCCAGCGCTCGCAGGCGGCGTGGGCAAGGTTCAGGTGCAACCAGAGGAACTCGTCGCTGTGGTCAGGCGCGAGCAGGCGCGCCGTCGCTTGCGCCGCGTCGAGTTCACGCCCCGGCAAGCCGGGGCGAAACACATAGGCGTAGAGCAGGCCGTGCAGGTCCGCTTCGTGGTGTGGGGTGCTGGCGTTGAGCATGCGCGATGCGATCCGGAAGTATCCTGGCATCCTAGAATCAGCCTCATGACAAGCGCATGACAGTTTCACGGCCCTGCCCGCCCGCCAGGCTACACTACACTTTCCACACCTTGCCTGCATCACCTTGCCCAGTAGCTTGGGTGCTGGTGCAGGATGCCAATTCGCTGACCGGCTTTGCTCGCAGCCGCAGCCATGCTAGCCTCCGCGCGCGCCGCGCAATGCGGTGCGTCGTAAACGTCAAGGAGTCAGGCAATGGACCTGCAGTTTCTGGGCACCTCTTCCGGTGTGCCCACCAAGGCCCGCAATGTAAGCGCAACCGCCGTCATCGAATCCACCGGCCACGGCTGGTACCTGGTCGATTGCGGCGAGGGCACCCAGCACCAGCTGCTGCGCAGCCCACTGTCGATGCGTGACCTGCGCGCGATCTTCATCACCCATGTCCACGGCGACCACTGCTTCGGCCTGCCGGGGCTGCTGGCCAGCGCAGGCATGTCCGGGCGCAAGACGCCGCTGCCGCTGATCATGCCCACCGCCCTGCACGACTGGGTGCGCCAGGGCCTGGCGGTCAGCGACACCTACCTGCCGTTCGAGCTGCAACTGCAGCCTCTCGAGACCTTCGATGGGTTCACCTGCGGCAATATCCAGGTCGGCAAGGTCGAGCTGTCCCATCGCGTGCCCTCCTACGGCTTCGTGTTCGACGAGCAGGACCCCGAGCCACGGCTGGATACCGCGCGCCTGCAGACCGACGGCGTGCCGGCCGGGCCGCTGTGGGGCCAACTGGCCCGTGGCCTGGCGGTGGAACATGAAGGGCGGGCGCTGAAGCCACAGGACTACCTGCAGCCTCAGCGCCCGCCGCAACGCATCATCGTCTGTGGCGACAACGACCGCCCGGAATTGCTGGCCGAGCTGGCCAAAGCGGTGGATGTTCTGGTGCACGAATCGACCTTCACGGAGCCGGTGGTCGAGCGTGCCCAGGCCACCTTCGGCCACAGCACCGCCGCCGCGGTGGCGCGGTTTGCCGAGGCGGCGCAGGTACCGAACCTGGTGCTGACTCACTTCAGCGCGCGCTACCAGGGTACCGGCTCGGCACGTGGCAGCTCGATCGAGGATGTACGCGAAGAAGCGCTGGCGCATTATCGCGGCAATCTGGTCCTGGCGCAGGATCTGCAGCGCTATCACCTGGGGCGTGATGGCCGGCTGGTCGAGGTCTTGTAGGAGCGGCTTTAGCCGCGATGCAGGCACCACGGTTATGGCACCCGCTTCGCGGGTGATCGCGGCTAAAGCCGCCCCTACGGTTTCAGAACCGCTCCGCAACCATCTTGAACGGATAAGGCATGGCCTTGTACTTGCCGATCTTGCCGCGCTTGGGCAGCGTGACCTTGTGCGCCTGGCTTAAATCCTTGTAGGAAATCTGCTGCAAGAAGTGACTGATAATGTTCAGCCGCGCCTTGCGCTTGTCTTCCGACCGCGCCATGTACCACGGCGCCCAGGATGAGTCGGAGGCGGCGAACATCTCGTCGCGGGCGCGGGTGTACTCATCCCAGCGGTTATAGGACTTGATGTCCATCGGCGACAGCTTCCACAGCTTGCGGCCGTCGTCGATGCGGTCTTGAAGGCGCCGTGCCTGCTCCTCGGCGCTGACTTCCAGCCAGTACTTGATCAGGATGATCCCCGACTCGACCATCATCCGTTCGAACATCGGCACCACGGTGAGAAACTTCTGCGCCTGCTCGTCGCTGCAAAAGCCCATCACCCGCTCGACGCCGGCGCGGTTGTACCAGCTGCGGTCGAAGATCACCACCTCGCCGGCGGCCGGCAGATGGGTGAGGTAGCGCTGGGCGTAGATCTGGGTCTTTTCCCGCTCGGTCGGCGCCGGCAGCGCCACCACCCGGAACACCCGCGGGCTGACCCGCTCGGTGATGGCCTTGATGGTGCCGCCCTTGCCGGCACCATCGCGGCCTTCGAAGACGATGCACACCTTCAGGCCCTTCTCCACCACCCACTGCTGCAGCTTCACCAGTTCCACGTGCAGGCGCTTGAGTTCGCTTTCATAATCCTTGCGCCCCAACCGCTTGCCGTCGTCACCCTTGCGTTTCTTGCCCTCGGCCTTGGCCATCTGCCTGCTCTCCTGGAAGGTCCCCGGTTGCCCCGGTGACGCCGGGGCGGATCAGAGCAGTATGGATGAGCCCTGGTTTTTCACCCGTCCCAACACCCGGCGATGGCGCGCACAACCCCGCCGACATGTCCAGTTGCCATGATTGCGGCCGCTCTGGCTTGCGGGTTCTAATCCCGATCCGACCGGCCCGGCCGGTGTTCGCTGCGCAATTGGCAACTACAAGGAAGCCTTACGATGAACAGGAAGATCGTACCGCTGGCCCTGCTGGCCACGCTGTTCGGCTGCTCGGCCGGCCAGGACACCCGCGAAGCCAGCTTTCGCCAGGCCGCCCAGGCCTACCTCGACACCCAGTACCCGCACTGCTTCGTGATCACCGCCTTCCCCGCCCGGACCCGCGACTTCGACGTCGATGGCACCAACAAGGCGCTGCGCGCCCTGGCCAAGGTCGGCGTGGTCAGCGAACGGGAAATTTCCCGCACCGAGGTGCCCGAGCGCCTGTGGCAGCCTGCCCGCACCGACATCTATTACGCCTACGACCTCACCGACGAGGGCCGCAAGTACTACCGCGCCGACGCCGTGAAGCGCGCGGATGGCGGCAGCACCGGCGGGTTGTGCTTCGGCAAGGCCCGGCTCACCGAGATCACCGCGTTCAGCAAGCCAGCCGAACGTGAAGGGCGCAAGGTTTCGCAGGTGACCTACCGCTACCAGGTCACCGACCTGCCGGGCTGGGCCGGCGATGAGGCGGTGCAGGCCGACGTCATCGGCCTGGGCCAGGCCGCCGGCAGTGCCGCGAAGCCGCTCGAGGAGACCCGCGCCATGGTGTTGACTGACCAGGGGTGGGTGCATGAGCGGTTGATCACGCGGTGATCGTGAGACTGGCTCGATCCCTGAGCGGCCTTGTGCCGCGAAAGGGTCGCAGAGCGGCCCCGGCGATCTTTGCCAAAGCTGAAATCCTGGGGCTGCTACGCAGCCCTTTCGCGGCTCAAGGCCGCTCCTACAGGTGCCGCGCTGATCCTGCGTCTTAATCCGGGGAAAATCCTGACCCGCCATCATGCCCGTCAACAGGTCGCCACCCGACCGCACTGACCACCCATGATGGAGATGACTTCGATGAAACCCCTGCTCTGTGCCCTCACACTGCTGACCATGACCTCGATGACCACGGCATTTGCCGAGGGCGGCGCCGACCGCCTCAAGGAGCGCAGCGATCAATGGGCCCTGCAACGCCAGCAGGCCCAGCAGACCGTGGCCAAAGAATTGCCCCGGCAAGATCAGCATCGGGCCGAGGCCTCCTCCACCGGCTCATCGAGCTGACCGCCGCGTCTGCCTCAGAACAGCGTCGACTGACTATTGCGCGGCGCCAGCAACGCCGGCGATACCCCTTGCGTACCGCCAATGAGAAAGGGGCTGGCAGGATCGTGCTGCTGACGCTGGGCAAGTGTCTTCTCATGGTTGAACGTGGCATAGCAGTACGCACAACCATGCAGGCAGGTGTTGTAGACACCGATATCAACGCTCTTGATACAGCCACACGCTGCGCGCTGGCCGACATCCTTGGTGCCTTTGAGCGCAATACCGAACAAGTCCGCCAGCAGTCGGTCATCGATGCACTTGCCATGGGCGATACCTGCCGCGTCGGTATCCACTTCTTCGGCGCAGCTCTGTATCTGCATGCCGTGCGCCTGTGCGACCTGCGCCATGTAGTGGGCAAGGTCGAGCAGTGCGTCCGGGGTGGCCAGTACATCAGAGCAGATCAAGCCCTGCACCTTGGCCAGGTTGCTGCTGGTCTTCTTGTAGAAGTCGGCAAAACTGATGACCACCCGCTCGGTATGCCCTGCCAGCAGGCCGGCGATCTTGGCGAACAGCCGCTTGTGCTCGGCAAGGTCGATCAGGTTGGACACCAGGATCGGGTCGTAGCGCCAGATCACCTTGCCAGGGCCCACGCGCTGGCTCAGGTCGATGAAACAACGGATGGCGTCCATGGGCCGTGGCACGGATTTTTCGACGGCGCGGGGATAGCCGGTGATCGTGTAGTGGAAGTAGTAACGCAGCCCGCGAGCGTCCAAAGTGTCCAGCGACTTCATCAGGTGGCGGGGGTTGCGGGTCCAGAACACGATGGCATCGACATCGGCCGGGTCGAGGGAGACCCGGGAGATCTGGTGGTAGTTGAACGGATTGCGGGTCAGCAGGAAACCCTGCTGGACACGGTTCATGAACCAGTCGGCATAGAAGGCAGGAATGTCGGTGCGGCGACTGGCACTGATGATCATGTGCGGGTGTACTCGAGCAGTTGGTAATCCATGAAGCGATTGGTCATCACGGGCAGTTTCACGACGTTGCAGCCCTCACACGATGGAAACTTTCCTTGGTCAGCGCATTTTAGTTTCAGCTCATCGGGGTAACAAAAATCCCATGAAACCTTTCTGAGACCTTCACCAAACGTACCCTTGAATCGGGTTTTATACCTGTCGTCCTGAGTGCTGAAACCCACTTTGCTCAACGCCTCGTGAACGACATCAAAATGACGAAGATTTCCTGAGGACTTTTTACTTTCACTGCCGTTGGAAACGTAAGAGTTAAGGAAAAAAATCCGGTCACTCTCTGTTGCCGAGATGCTTTTCGCCAGGCGTTCCAACCCGCCACTCGCCGCAATGTCGCTGATTGACTTCGGGAAGACGAAAACGTCGATCTCATCGAGATCCACCCGCTTCAGCGACTTCGTATTAAGGTGATGAAAAACCAGGTTATCGTCCTCGTTCTCCGGAATCAGCCGCTGGGTGGACCATTGGCAATTGTCGAAACCATAGTAATCGAACTCGACATCCCCAAGGTTATCTCGCAATGCGTAGTAGTCGGGGCAGATGCCACACCCGAAAGACGCGACCTGAATGCTCTTGCAATCCGTTGGCAGGCGCTGTTTCAGTTCACAGGCCAGCAAGCAATACTCAAGATAGTACGCGGGAAAAAAACGTAGCGTATAGAGCTTCTGGTACATTTTCTTCTTGTAGGCATTACCCTCGGGGCCTACTTGAGAGATAGTGCACCACTTGTCTTTGTTCTTGAGAAACGATGCATGGAAATTACCCAACAACTCGTTGACGAATTCAGCATTGTAGATCACGCCCTGCTCTCCCTGAGTACGTAGTAGACATAATCCTATCGCAGACAGTATCAATGAGCCACTATCCAGAAACCAGGGTGCAGAAGAATGATTATCGATTGTATTCAAATGATTAAATGCAGTGCTTATTGAGCCTGGCCCTCACATCTCCCCTGCGTCCTCTCGCCGCAGCCTCATCCCCCTTGGCAAATCCCCCACAAGCCGTAGAATCCCGCTTCCTTTTCGCCCGTCGCCCAACCTGGTGGCAAGCGCCCGCAAGGACCGCGTCCGTGCCTCGCCACATCGCCCATGTGCACCAGGCTCAACCGCCCCCGCCCGGCCTTTTCCGCAACAGGCCCAGCGGTTGACCCTTGCCAAGGTCGCAGCCTATCCGGCTCGCCGGCTGTAGCCGAAAAGGCGCACATCCGCGTTTTCCAACCTTGAGGTATGTATGTCTCCGCGTTTGCTGGCGATGGCGCTGGCACCCCTGCTCGGCTTGTTCATCATTGCCTTGGGCAATGGCTTCATGTCTTCCCTGACCACCCTGCGCCTGGGCGCTGCCGGCGAGTCGGCCACCACCATCGGTATCGTGTCCTCGGCCTACTTCATCGGTTTGACCCTGGGCGCGGTGTTCAACGACCGGCTGATCCTGCGCATCGGCCATATCCGCGCCTACAGCAGCTTCGCTGCGTTGATCGGCGCGACCATCCTGCTGCAAGGGCTGTTCTACGACACCACCTGGTGGTCGGTGCTGCGCCTGCTCAACGGCTGGGCCGCGGTGGGTGTGTTCCTGGTGATCGAGAGCTGGCTGCTGCTGGCCGGCGACGCCAAGATCCGGGGTCGCCTGCTGGCGCTGTACATGATCGCCTTCTATGGCGCGGGAGTGATCGCCCAGGCCACCCTCGGCGAGATCACCAGCTGGGGCGATACCGCGCCCTTCATGCTCGCCGGCATGCTCGCCACCCTGTCGGTGCTGCCGATCGTGATCCTGCCCCGAGTGTCGCCGTTGCTGGACCAGGTCGAGCCGCTCAAGCCACGCCAACTACTGGGCGTGGCACCGACCGGGCTGGTCGGCTGTTTCGGTTCGGGCGTCGCCATCGCCGGTATCTACGCCCTGTTGCCGCTGTACCTGCAGCGCATCGGCCTGGACATCGGCGAGATTGGCGACATGATGGCCTGGGTGATCCTCGGCGCCATGCTGCTGCAATACCCGGTCGGGCGCTGGTCCGACCGCAAGGACCGCCAGGACGTGCTGATCACCCTGGCCGCCGCGTGCGTTGTGCTGTCGGTACTGATCGTGTTGCTGCCCACCGACACCGTGCTGTTGCCGGCATTGTTGTTCATGCTGGGTGGCGGTGTGTTCGCGCTGTACCCGGTGGCGGTCAGCAGCGCGGCCGACCGGGCACCGGCCGATGCCCTGGTACCGATGATCCAGGGCCTGCTGCTGATCAACTCGCTGGGCTCGGCCATGGCGCCGCTGGCCATCTCGCCGATGATGACCTCCTATGGCGAAGTCGGCTTGTTCTGGGCCTTTGCCGTGATCAACCTGGCCATGGTTGGGTTCTTCCTCTGGCGCCGCGGCAAGCGCCCGGCACCGGAACACCCTGCCCCATTCGCGCCGACCGCGACCTTCTCGCCAACCGGCGCCGAGCTGCGGGTGACCGAAGATCTGCGCCAGGCGGCGCAGGAGCATCCGACGCTGGATGCGATGGATCGCGCCGTCCCGCCGTCAGCGCCACGGCCTGACACACACTGAGCAATGGTTCGCCGGCTTTGCCGGCGAATACGACTCAAAGGCCACGAACAACCCCGCTGGCGACAGCTGCGTCTGCCCAGGCGCCACTGAAATTCAATCTTCGCCCGCCAACGCCTGCTGGGCATCCCAACCGCCGCCCAGCGCCGCGATCAACTGCACACTCGCCACCAACCGCCCTTGCAGCAGGTTCAACACGCTGCGCTCGTTGCTAAGCGCGGTAGTCTGCACATTCACCACATCCAGGTAACCGATCAACCCCGCCTTGTACTGGTTCTCGGTCAACCGCAACGACTCCCGCGCCGCCTCCAGCGCCTCCTGCCGTACCCCGGCCTCGTCGGCGTACACCTTCAGTTGCACCAGGTAGTTCTCCACCTCCTTGAACCCATCCAGCACGGTCTGGCGGTACTGCGCCACGGTCTGGTCATACACCGCGACGGTACGGTCCACCTCGGCGCTGCGCTTGCCGGCGTCGAACAGGTTCAGAGCCAGTTGCGGCCCGACCGACCAGTAGCGGTTGGGCAACTCGATCCAGTTACTGAAGCTGCTGCTGGAATACCCGCCGCTCATGCTCAACGACAGGTCCGGGAAGTATGCCGCCCGGGATACGCCGATATTCGAGTTGGCCGCCATGACCTTGCGCTCGGCCGCTGCGATATCGGGCCGGCGCTCCAGCAGTTGCGACGGCAGCGACAGGGGAATCTGCGGCAACGCCGGGATGGCGTTGGTGGCGGCCAGGGCGAAGTCGGCCGGGGCCTTGCCCATCAACACGGCGATGGCGTTTTCGTACTGCGCGCGCTGCCAGGCCAGGTCGATCAGGTCGGCCTGGGTGCTCTTGAGCTGGGTGCGCGCCTGGGCAACCGCGTCGGGGCCAACCACCCCGGCGCGGTACTGGTTTTCGTTCATCTTCAGCGAGCGCTCGTAGGCGGCCACGGTCGCTTCGAGCAAACGCTTCTGTTCATCGATCACCCGCAATTGCAGGTAGTTCTGCACCAGTTCCGACTGCTGGCTCAGGCGGATGGCCGCCATGTCGGCGAGGCTGGCCTCGGCACTGGCTTCGTTGGCGTTCATCGTCTCGCGCAGCTTGCCCCACAGGTCGATCTCCCAACTCACGCCAAGCTGGGCGTTGTAAGTGTTGCGGATGCCGCTGCTGTTGTTCGACAGGCTCGAGCTGGAACTGCCGGTACCCTGGGCGGAACGGTTCTTGGTGGTGGTCAGGTCGAGCGAGGGGAACAACGCGGCACGGCTGCTGCGCACCAGGGCTTGTGCCTGGCGGTACTGGGCTTCGTACTGCGCGACGGTCTGGTTGCTGCGATTGAGCTCCTCGACCAGCGTGTTGAGCTGCCGGTCGCCATAGATCTCCCACCAGGCCCCACGGGCGATGGCGTCCGACGGGTTGGCCTGGGTCCAGCCTTCGGCCTGCTTGAACTGCGCCGGGGTGCTCAACTCGGGGCGGTGGTAGTCGGGGCTCAGGGTACAGGCGCTGAGCATCGCCACGCACAGGCCCGCGCCGAGCAGGCGCGAGCCGCGCCCCTCGGTCAGCAGCTTGAGGGCACGGTGCAGGCGGGTCTGGGCAAAGTTCATAGCGGGGTATCCAGGGCAGCGTCGGTGCGCACGCCGCGCCAACGGTTGAAACGGTGGCGCAGGCGGTCGAGGTACAGGTAGACCACAGGCGTTGTATAGAGGGTGAGGACCTGGCTGAACACCAGGCCACCGATGATGGTCAGGCCGAGCGGCTGGCGCATTTCGGCGCCCTCGGCACGGCTGAGCAGCAAGGGCAGCGCACCAAGCATGGCAGCCAGGGTGGTCATCAGGATCGGCCGCAGGCGCAGCAGGCAGGCACGGCGGATCGACTCTTCCGGCGACAGGCCCTCATTGCGCTCCAGCTGCAGGGCCAGGTCGATCATCAGGATGGCGTTCTTCTTCACCACGCCGATCAGCAGGAACAGCCCCAGCAACGAGATCAGGCTGAACTGCCCACCGGTCAGGTACAGCGCCAGCAAGGCACCGACACCGGCCGAGGGCAGCGTGGAGAGGATCGTCAGCGGGTGGATGTAGCTCTCGTACAGGATGCCCAGCACCAGGTACACCAGCACCAGGGCACCGAGAATCATCAACGGTTGGCCCTGGGTGGTCTTGCTGAAGGCATCGGCCGTGCCGCCCAGCTTGGCGATCACCGACTCGGGCAGGCCGAGCTTGGCCACCGCGCGCTCCAGCGCCGCCAGGGCCTGGTCGGGGCTGTAGCCCTCGGCCACGTCGAAGTTGATGCTCTCGGAAGCGAACTGGCCTTCGTGGCTGACACGGTCGTTGGCCAGGGAGTTCTCGTAGCGGGCGAAGGTCGACAGCGGCACGCGGGCACCGTCGGCGGTGATCACCTGCACCTGCTCCAGGGTGCTCGGGTCCCAGGCGAACTTGGGATTGATCTCCAGCACCACCTGGTACTGGTTGAGGCTGTCGTAGATGGTCGAGATCTGCCGCTGGCTGTAGGCGTTGTTGAGCACGGCGGTGACCATGTCCATGTCGATGCCCAGGCGCTTGGCCTGGTCGCGGTCGACCACCAGCGTCACTTGCTGGGTGCCGGCGCCGTCGCGGGCGTCGATGGCGGTCAGCTCCGGCAGCTTGCGCAGCTCGGCGGTGACTTTCGGGAACCATTCGCGCAAGGCTGCCAGGTCGCCGCTCTGCAGCGTGTACAGATACTCGGAGGTGCTCTGGTCGCGACCACCGCCGCCCAGTTGCAGGTCCTGGTCGGCCATCAGGTACAGGCGCCCGCCCGGGACCTTGGGCAATTCCTTGCGCAGGCGGTCGATCACCTTCTGCGCGTCTTCCTTGCGGACGTTGATGGGTTTGAGGCGCACCAGCACGAAGGCGTTGTTGGTGCCGCTGTTGCCGCCGATGAAACCGGCGACGCTCTCCACGGCCGGGTCCTTGAGCAAGGCGCGTCGGTAGATTTCCATTTTCGGCTGCATCACGCTGAACGACAGGCCGTCGTCGCCACGGATGAAGCCTTGCAACTGGCCGGTGTCCTGCTGCGGCATCAAGGTCTTGGGCACCACCACATAGAGCGCGATGTTGAGCACGATGGTGGCCAGCAGGCTGAACAGGGTGAGACGCTTGTGGCGCAACGCCCAGCCCAGGCTCCTGTCATAGCCCGCCACCATGCGCTGGTGAACGTGGTCGCTCCAGCGTTGCAGGCGGGTCTGCTGCTGTGGGCCATGGACCTTGAGCCAGCGCGAACAGAGCATGGGGGTCAACGTGAGCGACACCACCAGCGAGACGATGATCGCCGCCGCCAGGGTGATGGAAAACTCCTTGAACAGCCCACGGACGATGCCGCCCATGAACAGGATCGAGACGAACACCGCCACCAGCGAGACGTTCATCGACAGCAAGGTGAAGCCCACCTCCTGCGCGCCCTTGTAGGCGGCGCGCATCGGTTTCTCGCCGTTCTCGATATGCCGGGAGATGTTCTCCAGCACCACGATCGCGTCGTCCACCATCAGCCCGGTGGCCAGGATCAAGGCCATCAGCGACAGGTTGTTCAACGAGAAACCACACAGGTACATGACCGCGAAGGTGCCCACCAGCGACACCGGCACCGCCAGGCTCGGGATCAGCGAGGCGCGCAGGTTGCCGAGGAACAGGTAGACCACCAGGATCACCAGCACCACGGCGATCAGCAGCGTGTGCTCGGCCTCCTTGAGCGTGGCCTTGATCACCGGCGAGCGGTCCATGGCCACGTTGAGCTTGACGCTGGCCGGCAGCAGCGATTGCAAGGCCGGCAGTTCGGCCTTGATCTGCCCGACGGTCTCGATGATGTTGGCGTTGGTCTGACGGTTGATCACCAGCAGCACCGCGCTTTCGTCATTGAAGAAGCCGCTGTTGTAGCGGTTCTCCACGCCATCGGTGACCTTGGCCACGTCGGACAGGCGCAGGATCGCGCCGTTGGCCTGGCGGATCACCACCGGCTTGTAGTCTTCGGCCTTCTCCAGCTGGTCGTTGGCGCGCACCTGCCAGTTGCGTTCCTGGTCCTCGACGAAGCCCATGGGCCGGCGCTGGTTGGCGTTGGCCACGGCGCTGCGCACATCGTCCAGTGACAGGCTGTACTGGTTGAGCAATTGCGGTTCCAGCTCGATGCGCACGGCGGGTAGCGAGCTGCCGCCGATCTGCACTTCCCCTACCCCGCTGACCTGGGACAGGCTCTGGGACAGGATGGTGTCGGCCAGGTCGTACAGCTTGCCCTTCGACAGCACGTCGGAGGTCAGCGACAGCACCATGATCGGTGCCTGGGACGGGTTGATCTTCTTGTACGTGGGCATGCTGCGCATGCCGCTGGGCAGCAGGTTGCGGGTGGCGTTGATCGCCGCCTGCACTTCGCGCGCCGCGCCGTCGATGTCACGGCCCAGGTCGAAGCCGATGATCACCCGGGTCGAGCCCTGGTTGGAGCTGCTGGTCAGGGTGGTGACGCCGGCGATGGCGCCCAGCTTGCGCTCCAGCGGCGTGGCCACGGTGGAGGCCATGACCTCCGGGCTGGCGCCAGGCAGGTTGGCGGTCACCACGATCACCGGGAAATCCATCTGCGGCAGCGGCGAGACCGGCAACAGGCCGAAGCTCACCCCGCCCAGCAACATGATCGCCAGGCTCAGCAGCATGGTGGCTACCGGCCGGCGGATGAACGGTCCGGACAGGTTCATGCTTCGGCCTGCTGTTGCTCGGTGGCTGGGCGCCAACGGCGCGCCAGGCGGTCGAAGTACAGGTAGATGACCGGCGTGGTGAACAGGGTCAGCACCTGGCTCACCAGCAGCCCGCCGACCATCACCAGGCCCAGCGGCTGGCGCAGCTCGGCGCCGGAACCGGTGGCGAGCATCAGCGGCACGGCGCCGAACAGCGCGGCCAGGGTGGTCATCAGGATCGGCCGGAAGCGCAGCAGCGCCGCTTGGTAGATCGCGTCGTGGGGGCTCATGCCCTGGTGGCGCTCGGCCTCCAGGGCGAAGTCGATCATCATGATCGCGTTCTTCTTGACGATGCCGATCAGCAGGATGATACCGATGATGGCGATCATCCCCAGGTCATTGCCGCTGAGCAGCAGCGCCAGCAAGGCGCCCACCGCCGCCGACGGCAGCGTGGAGAGGATGGTCACCGGGTGGATGTAGCTCTCGTAGAGCACCCCCAGCACGATGTACATGGTCACCACGGCGGCCAGGATCAACAGCAAGGTGCTCGACAGCGAAGCCTGGAACGCCTCTGCGGCGCCCTGGAACTGGGTCTGCACGCCGATCGGCATGCCGATCTCCTGCTGCACCTGCTCGATCACCTTGACCGCCTCGCCCAGCGACGCGCCATGGGCCAGGTTGAACGACATCATCACCGCCGGGAACTGGCCGATGTGCGAGATGGCCAGTTGCGCCTGGCGCTGCTCGATGCGCGCCAGCGCCGACAGGCGCACCTGGCCGCCGTCGGTGGCCTTGACGTGGATCGACTCCAGCGCCTGCGGGCCGAGGCTGGCGGCGGTCTGCGACTGCAACACCACGCGGTACTGGCTGGCCTGGGTGTAGATGGTCGAGATCTGCCGCTGGCCGAAGGCGTCGTACAACGCGTTGGTGATCTGCGAAACGTTGATGCCCAGGCGGCTGGCCATGTCGCGGTCGATCACCAGGTACACCTGCAGGCCCTTGTCCTGCAGGTCGCTGGCCACGTCGCGCAATTCAGGCCGCTGCTGCAGGGCCTGGACCAGCTTGCCGCTCCACTGCGCGAGCAGCTCGGCGTCCGGCGAGCTGAGGCTGAACTGGTACTGGGTGCGGCTGACCCGGTCCTCGATGCTCAGGTCCTGCACCGGCTGCATGAACAGGCGGATGCCCACCAGCTTGTCGAGCTGCGGTTGCAGGCGGCTGATGACCTGGGCGGCGGTGACGTCGCGCTCGCCATGGGGCTTGAGGTTGATCAGCAGGCGGCCGCTGTTGAGGGTGGCGTTGTCGCCGTCCACGCCGATGTACGAGGACAGGCTCTGCACCGCCGGGTCCTCGAGGATGACCTTGGCCAGGGATTGCTGGCGCTGGCTCATGGCGGCGAACGAGGTGGACTGCGGTGCTTCCGAGATACCCTGGATCACCCCGGTATCCTGCGCCGGGAAGAAGCCCTTGGGCACGATCAGGTACAGCACCACGGTCAGCGCCAGGGTGGCCACCGCCACCAGCAACGTGAGCGGCTGGCGCTTGAGCACCCAGGTCAGGGCGCTGCCGTAGTGCTTGATCAGCCAGTCGATCCAGGCGCCGCTGGCGCGGTAGAAGCGGCCTTGCTCTTCTTCTTTCGGTTCGCGCTTGAGCAGGCGCGCGCACATCATTGGCGTCAACGTCAGCGACACCACCAGCGAGATCAGGATCGCCACCGCCAGGGTGATGGCGAACTCGCGGAACAGCCGCCCGACCACATCGGCCATGAACAGCAGCGGGATGAGTACCGCGATCAACGAGAACGTCAGCGAGATCAGGGTGAAGCCGATCTGCTTGGCGCCCTTGAGCGCAGCTTGCAGCGGCGTCTCCCCTTCCTCGATATGACGGGAGATGTTCTCCAGCATGACGATGGCGTCATCGACCACGAAGCCGGTGGCGATGGTCAGGGCCATCAAGGTGAGGTTGTTGACCGAGAAGCCGGCCAGGTACATCACCCCGAAAGTGCCGATCAGCGACAGCGGCACGGCGATCGACGGGATGATCGTGGCCGAGACGCGGCGCAGGAACAGGAAGGTTACCATCACCACCAGGGCGATGGCGAACAGCAGCTCGTGCTGCACGTCGCGCACGGCGGCGCGGATGGTCTGGGTGCGGTCGGTGAGCACGCTGACATCCAGGCCCGCCGGCAGGTTGTCGGTGATCGACGGCAGCAGTTCCTTGATCCGGTCGACCACCTCGATGACGTTGGCGCCCGGCTGGCGCTGGATGTTCAGCAGCACCGCTTCGTTCTGGTTGGCCCAGGCGGCCAGGCGCTCGTTCTCGGCGCCGTCGACGATTTCGGCGACATCTTTCAGGCGCAGCGGCGCGCCGTTGGTGTACTTGAGGATGAGGTTGGCGTATTCCTCGGGCGAGCGCAGCTGGTCGTTGGCGTCGAGCATCGACACCCGGGTCGGGCCGTCGAAGTTGCCCTTGGGCTGGTTGACGTTGGAGGCGCCGATCAGGGTGCGCACGTCGTCCAGGTTGAGGCCATTGGCGGCCAGGGCATCGACGTTGACCTTGATCCGCACCGCCTGGCGCTGGCCACCGGCGATGCTGACCATGCCCACGCCGCTGATCTGGGCGATCTTCTGCGCCACGCGGGTGTCGACCAGGTCGTTGAGCTTGGGCAGCGGCATGGTCTTCGACGAGATGGCCAGCGTCAGCACCGGGGTGTCGGCCGGGTTGACCTTGTTGTACACCGGTGGCGCCGGCAGGTCGCTGGGCAGCAGGTTGCTGGCGGCGTTGATCGCGGCCTGCACCTGCTGCTCGGCGACGTCCATGTTCATGTCGAGACTGAAGCGCAGCGTCAGCACCGAGGCGCCACCCGAACTGGTGGAGGCCATCTGGGTGAGGCCCGGCATCTGCCCGAACTGGCGCTCCAGCGGCGCGGTGACGGCGCTGGTCATCACTTGCGGGCTGGCGCCGGGGTACAGGGTCATGACGCGGATGGTCGGGTAGTCGACCTGGGGCAAGGCCGCCACCGGCAACAGTTTGTAGGCGATCAGGCCGGCCAGGACGATGGCCAGCATGCTCAGCGTGGTGGCGACCGGGCGCAGGATGAACAGACGCGAGAGGTTCATGCGCCCGCCTTGTCGCTCGGCTCACCGGCCTGGGCCGAACCTTTCGCGTCCTGCCCTTGCAGGTGCTGGCCGGGGGTGGTCGGCACTTGCGAGCTGTCGTCGACCACTTCGACCTTGGTGCCCTCGCGCAGGCGGTCGGTACCTTCCAGCACCAGACGGTCGCCGGCGGCCAGGCCTTCCACGACCACCGTGTGCTCACCGTCGCTGGCGCCCACCTTGAGCTTGCGGATGTTGACCTTGCTCTCGGCGTTGACCACGTAGACGAAGGTGCCGTCGTTGCCGAACTGGATCGCCGCGCTCGGGGCCAGTACCACCTGTTTGAGAGTGTCGGCCAGCAGGCGCACGTTGACGAACTGGTTGGGGAACAGGGCGTGGTCCTTGTTCTGGAAGGTGCCCTTGAACTTCAGGGTGCCGGTGGTGGTGTCGATCTGGTTGTCGAGGCTGCCCAGCACGCCACTGGCCTGCAGCTTCTGGTCGCCACGATCCCAGGCTTCGACCGGCAGGCTGGCGCCGCTGCGGTAGCGGGCGAGCACGGTGTCGAGCTGGGTTTCCGGCAAGGTGAAGGCGACGCTGATCGGTTCAGTCTGGGTGATCACCACCAGGGCGGTGGTGTCGTTGGCCGCCACCAGGTTGCCCAGGTCCAGCTGGCGCAGGCCCACGCGGCCGCTGATCGGCGCGCGGATCTGGGTGAAATCGAGGTTCAGGCGGGCGTCGTTGACCTGCGCCTGGTTGGTCTTGACCAGCCCCTGGAACTGCCCCACCTGCGCTTCGGCGGTGTCGAGGGTCTGCTTGGCGATGCTGTCTTCTTTGTACAGGCCTTTATAGCGGGCCAGGTCGACCTGGGCGTTCTTCAGCTGCGCCTGGTTCTGCGCCAGGGTGCCTTCGGCCTGCTGCAGGGCGATGCGGTACGAGCGCGGGTCGATTTCGGCGAGCAGGTCGCCGGCCTTGACCTGCTGGCCTTCCTTGAAATGTATCTTGACCAGCTCGCCGGCCACCCGGCTGCGCACGTTGACCGTGTTGGTCGCGGTGACGGTGCCCAGGGCCTTGTAGTACAGCGGGAAATCACCGACCCGCACCGGTTCGACCCGCACCGGCACCGCTTCGGTGGAGGCGCCGAAGCCCGGGCGCCCGCCCATGCCCATCCCCGCGCCCCGCCCCGGGCGCCCGCCCGAGGCTTCGTGGTGGGCCGACGGTGCGGGCCACTGCCACCAGGCCAAGACGGCCACCAGCAGCAGGATCAGCAGGCCGAACAGCCAGCGACGGAGGGAACGGGGATTGGAGGCTTGCATGGGTCGAACGAACCTTGTTCAGAGAAAGACGGCGTGGAGAGCCTGAACGATAAGCACTGGCATCGGTTTAGCAAAGTGGCTTTACCCGCGCTTTACCTTCGGCTGACGTTGAAAAGACGGTGAACTTTAAATGAAAACGGCCTGGAACAGGGTCCAGGCCGTTACCGGGTGTTACCTGGTTCGCCGGCAAGCCGGCGAACACTTACTTCAAGACAGCCAGCGCCGCCTCATAGTTCGGCTCGTTGGCGATTTCGCCGACCAGCTCGCTGTGCAGCACCTTGTCGTTTTCGTCCAGCACCACCACGGCGCGGGCGGCCAGGCCGGCCAGCGGGCCGTCGGCGATGGCCACGCCGTAGTTCTGCAGGAACTCTGCGCCACGCAGGGTCGACAGGTTCTTCACGTTCTCCAGGCCTTCGGCACCGCAGAAGCGCGCCTGGGCGAACGGCAGGTCGGCGGAGATGCACAGCACCACGGTGTTCGCCACGTCATTGGCCTGGGCGTTGAACTTGCGTACCGAGGTGGCGCAGGTCGGGGTGTCGACGCTCGGGAAAATGTTCAGCACCTTGCGCTTGCCGGCGAAGTCCTTGAGCGACTTGTCGGACAGGTCGCCAGCGACCAGGGAGAACGCCGGTGCCGCGGCGCCAGCCTTCGGCAGTTCGCCTTTGACCTGAACCGGGTTGCCTTTGAGAGTCACTTGAGCCATGGCGGAATTCCTTATGCGGGTTTGAAAAAGACCCTGAGTTAAGCATGAAGCCGCGCAAGTGCCTATAAGCAAACATGAAATTGTTCTATTGCCGGACAATTCCTGTGGACAAAAAAATGCCCGGGTGGCGACAACCAACCCGGGCATTTGTATCGTTCAAGCGTGGATCAGGCCAGCAGGCCGTACACCACCGAGGTCAGGGCCACCAGGCCGACGACCACCACGAATACGTTGGACAGCGCGCCGCTGTACTTGCGCATCGACGGCACGCGACGGATGGCGTACATCGGCATCAGGAACAGCAGCACGGCGATGATTGGGCCGCCCAGCGATTCGATCATGCCCAGGATGCTCGGGTTGAGGGTGGCGACGATCCAGCACACCACCAGCATCAGCGCGGCGACCATGCGGTCCAAGGCTTTGGCGCCTGGGCGCAGGCCGGTCTTGACGATCATGCCCTTGAGGCCTTCGCTGGCACCGATGTAGTGGCCCAGGAACGACTTGGCGATGGCGATGAAGGCGATCAAGGGCGCGGCGAAGGCGATGGCCGGCTGTTCGAAGTGGTTGGCCAGGTACGACAGGATCGACAGGTTCTGCGCCTTGGCCTCGGCCAACTGGGCGCTGCTGAGGGTGAGCACGCAACTGAACACGAAGAACAGCACCATCAGCACCATCAGCAGGTGGGCGCGGCGCAGGATCTGCCCGCTGCGCTCGTCGGCGTGCTCGCCATAGCGGCGCTTCTGGTCGACGGCGAAGGCCGAGATGATCGGCGAGTGGTTGAACGAGAACACCATCACCGGAATGGCCAGCCACACGGTGTGCAGGAACGCCGAGCCCGACGGCACCTGCGATGCGGTGTCGAGGATGCCGCCGGTCCAGTGTGGCACGAGATACAGGGCCAGCATCGCCAGGGCGACGATGAACGGGTACACCAGCAGGCTCATGACCTTGACCGTGGCCTGCTCGCCGCAGCGCACGATGGCCAGCAGGCCGAGAATCAGCACGAAGGAGAGGATCGCCCGCGGCGGTGGCGCGATGTGCAACTGGTGCTCGAGGAAGCTGCCGACGGTGTTGGTCAGGGCCACGCTGTAGATCAGCAGGATCGGGAAGATGGCGAAGAAGTACAGCACGGTGATCAGCGCGCCGGCCTTGATGCCGAAATGCTCTTCGACCACTTCGGTGATGTCGCCGCCCTTGCTGCCGGAGAGCACGAAGCGAGTCAGCCCGCGGTGGGCGAAATAGGTCATGGGGAAGGCCAGCACGGCCAGGACCAGCAGCGGCCAGAAACCGCCGAGGCCGGCGTTGATGGGCAGGAACAGGGTTCCGGCACCGATGGCCGTGCCGAACAGGCCCAGCATCCAGGTAGTGTCGTGACGCGACCAGCTGCCGAGGGTGGCGGGGGTCGATTCTACAAAGCGTTGTTCAACGCTTGGGGCCTGCTCATTCATCCGGGTGAAGCTCCACTCGCAAGACTGCAACAGGCTGAGAATGGCGAACTAGACGATTCGCCCAACTCAACCGGGGAAGAGGGGCGCGATTGTGCATGCAAAGGTTGCACTTGGGGAAGCCCCGTCCGAGAGACGGTTGCACTTGTCTTTACAAGAAGGGGAAAAACGCGGGCAGCCTTGTTCGCCGGCAAGCTGGCGAACAAGGGCGCGGGAGGGCTTTGTTACTTCTGAACGGCGGCGAACGCCTCGGCCACCTGGCGCAGGTTGGCCGGACGCAGGCCGGACATGCACATGCGGCCACTGTCGATCAGGTACACGCCGAACTCGTCGCGCAGGCGACGCACTTGCTCGACGCTGAAGCCGGTGTAGCTGAACATGCCGCGCTGGCGCAGGAAGAACTGGAAGTCCTGCCCCGGCAGCAGTTCACCGAGCAGGTCGACCAGGCCCTGGCGCATCTGGACAATGCGCTTGCGCATCTCCTCGACCTCCGCCTCCCACTGGGCGTTCAGGCCGGCCTCGCCAAGCACGCCGGCCACCAGTTGCGCGCCGAACGCGGGCGGGCTGGAGTAGTTGCGGCGCACGGTGGCCTTGAGCTGGCCCAGCACGCTGACGGCGGTGGCGGCGTCGTCGCAGACCACCGACAGGCCCCCTACCCGCTCGCCGTACAGCGAGAAGATCTTCGAGAACGAGTTGCTGACCAGGCAGGGGACGCCGGCACGGGCCATCTCGCGGATGGCGAAGGCATCTTCCACCAGGCCTTCACCGAAGCCCTGGTAGGCGATGTCGAGGAACGGGATCAGCTGGCGCGCCTTGACCACCTCGACCACCTGCTGCCACTGCTGGGCAGTGAGGTCGGCGCCGGTGGGGTTGTGGCAGCACGGGTGCAGCAGGACGATGCTGTTGGCCGACAAGGTTTGCAGGGCGGCGAGCATGCCGGCAAAGTCCACGCCACGGGTGGCCTGGTCGAAGTATGGGTAGGTGTGCACCTTGAAGCCCGCGCCTTCGAAGATAGCCCGATGGTTGTCCCAGGTCGGGTTGCTCACCCAGACTTCGGAGCCCGGGAAGTAGCGCTTGAGGAAGTCGGCGCCGACTTTCAGTGCGCCGGAACCGCCGACGGTCTGCACCGTGGCCACGCGACCGTCGGTGACGGCTGGGTGGTCGGCGCCGAACAGCAGTGCCTGGATCGCCTGGCGGTAGCTGGCCAGGCCTTCCATCGGCAGGTACAGCGAGGCTTCATGGGCTTGGCCGGCAATGCGCTTTTCCACCGCATCCACCGCTGCCAGCTGCGGCACCACACCGGCCTCATCGTAATACAGGCCGATACTCAGGTTGACCTTGTCGGCGCGCGGGTCGGCCTTGAAGGTTTCCATCAACGAGAGGATCGGGTCGCCGGCATAGGCATCGACATGTTTGAACACAGCGTGCAGCTCCTTGGATCGGTAAATTCGGACAAATCAATGATGAGCATACATCCTGAGGAAGCCAATTTCATCACCGCAGTCACAATGGTTGTCTGCAGCGGCGCAATATGACAATTGTCAACTGACAGTTATGTCAGTTTTCAGGAACACCGACAGAGGATAGTTTTAAAGCTCCATCCATCAGGAGTCATTGTCATGAGCGGCATCGTTATCTGTTCCAAACAATCGATTAAAAACTGGGGAGCAGCCAAGCTCAAAACGTTGACCACCGCCATTGAGAAAGATAAATCTTTGGCCGATAAAGAAGAGACCAAATACGAACTTGCTTTTTGGCAGGGATTGTCTGAGCTCGGTGACCGCACGCCGCTCGCCAAGATCGTAGAGATAACTGTAGATATCACGATCGATTCAATTCATCATAACTCTGGTATCACCCCGCTTAGACTCGGCGACCTTAAGTAAATTTGCCCTAAGCCTGTTCGACCGCGCACCATTGTAAGGTGCGCGGTCATTTATTAACGCAACGAACGCAGATGCTCTAATTCTGCGTGACTCACTGTTACCCCCTCCCTATTGGCCACTCTACGCTCCCGATAACGACGCTCCCCAGGCATCCGCGACAACCCCGCCGCCTGCATGTGCTCGACCAGTTCGCGGCTGCGCTGGGCAAACCGGCTACCCTCGGCCATGCTCGGGTCGATGACGATGATCAGTTGCCCGGTCCACGGCGTTTTCGCACCCGGGTGCCCCGACCAGTCGAACTCCCAGGAGAAATGCCCGCCGGTCAGCGCCGCGGCCAGCAGCTCGACCATCATCGACAGCGCCGAACCCTTGTGCCCGCCAAACGGCAACAGCGCGCCGCCTTCGAGGATGGCCTTGGGGTCAGTGGTCGGCAGGCCTTGGGCATCCACGCCCATGCCTTCGGGCAACGGCTGGCCGGCGCGCGCGGCGATCTGCACGTCGCCATGGGCCATGGCGCTGGTGGCCATGTCGAAGACGATCGGATCATGCCCGGCGCACGGTGCGGCAAAGGCGATGGGGTTGGTGCCGAACAGCGGCTTGCGCGCGCCATGGGGCACCACGCAGGTCATGCTGTTGACCACGCTCAGGGCCACCAGGCCTTCGTCGGCGAAGGGCTCGACATCCGGCCACAGCGCGGCGAAATGGTGGGAGTTGTGGATCGCCAGCACCGCGATGCCCGCCGCCCGGGCCTTCGCCACCAACAGCGGCCGAGCCGCCGCCAGTGCCGGCTGGGCGAAACCACCCTTGGCATCGACCCGCACAGAGCCAGATGCCAGGTCGCTCACCTGCGGCTCGGCGCGGCCATCGACCCAGCCGCTGGCCAGGGTCGAGACATAACCGGGAATACGGAACACCCCATGGCTGTGGGCGCCGTCGCGCTGGGCGCTGGCGCAGTTGTGGGCGAGCACGGCGGCCACCGCCGCGCTGCAACCATGACGCTCGAAGATCGACTGCAACAGCACCTGCAGTTCGGTAAAAGGCACGCGCACGACAGGGCCGGTGGACGGTGAGGACATCTGAAGCTCCTTTCTTGGAATTGGAATAGCTACAGCGCAACGACACAGACTTTCCCGCCAATGACAGCAATCTGTCAAATATTGACTTGATGACAGAAAACATCCATTTTCTATCCCACGCCAGAAATCAGCCGGAGCCGTCCATGAGCCAATCGATCAAGCAACGTCTGGAAAGCAGCCTGCACACCGCAGCAGCTTCCGGCCGCCAGATCGCCAGCTACATGCTCGCCAACCTCCACGAGCTGCCGTTCCAGACCTCGGCGAGCATCGCCGGCAAGCTGGGCGTGAGCGAATCGAGCGTCGGCCGGTTCTGCCGCGCCCTCGGCTATGCCCACCTCAAGGCGCTCAAGCAGGACCTGCAGAACGACCTGGGTGATGGCCCCTGGCTGGTGGGCGATCGCTTGCAGGAATTCCGCCAGCAACCCGAGGACCACCAACGCTCGGGCAGCCTGGAGCTGGAGATGGCCGCGCTGGTGCGCGTGCACGAATACAGCCGCGGCGAAGCCTGGCAGCAGGTCGCCCGGCGCCTGGCCGACAAGCCGCGGGTGTTCATCGCCGGGTTCCAGACCGAACGCGGCATCGCCATGTGCATGAGCCACCTGCTGCAGTACCTTCGCGATGGCGTGCAACTGGTCGATGGCAGCGCCGGGCACTTCGGCGAAGTGCTGCTGGGCCGCCCGGAAAGCTGCGCGCTGGTGGTGTTCGAGGCGCGCCGCTACTCACGCCACGCCCTGCAGCTGTGCCAGAAGGCGCGCGCGCTGGGCATCCCGGTGACGCTGGTCACCGACACTTTCTGTGACTGGGCCGATGCCAACGCCGACGAGGTGTTCCGCATCCCCAGCGAATTCAACCTGTTCTGGGAATCCACCGCGACGATGCTGTCGTGGGTGCACCTGATGGTCAACGAGGTCTGCAAAAAGCTCGGACCGGATGTTGAAAGACGCTTGGAAGCAACTGCCGCTCTACATAACGAGTTCGTCGGCTACACGGCGGGCAAACAACAATAGCAAGAGTGCAACGACCGAGGTGCGAGATGAAAAGAACCATGGCTGTGGTGGGTGCGTGCGCCCTGTGGCTGGCGGGCAACGCCAGCGCCGAGACCCTGCGCTTCGCCACCGAGGGGGCCTACCCGCCCTTCAACTACGTCGACGCCAATAACCAGTTGCACGGCTTCGACGTCGACATCACCCATGCCCTGTGCGAGCAGATGAAAGTCGAGTGCACCCTGGTGGCGCAGGACTGGGAGGGCATCATCCCGGCGCTGATGGCGCGCAAGTATGACGCCGTGGTCGCCTCGATGATCGACACCCAGGAGCGGCGCAAGAAGATCGCCTTCACCGACCACTACTACCGCACCCCATTGACCGTGGCGGTGGCCAAGGACAGCAAGATCAGCGACACGCAGACCAACTTCAAGGGCTACACGGTCGGCGCGCAGTCCTCCTCGACCCAGGCGATCTACGCCGAGGACGTGTACGGCAAGGCCGGCGCCGAGGTGAAGCTGTACCCGACCATGGACGAGGCGAATGCTGACCTTGCCGCCGGGCGCCTGGATGGGGTGATCGCCGACAAGTTCCCGTTGCATGAGTGGTTGAGCAAGAACGGCCAGGGTTGCTGCAAGATTCTCGGGGATGTCGCCAACACCAAGGCCGACGCGGCGATTGCCGTGCGCCAGGAGGACGAGGCCCTGCGCACCCGGTTGAACGAGGCGCTGGCGGCGATCGTGGCCAATGGCACGTACCAGAAGATCGCTGGCAAGTACTTCGCCTTCGATATCTACCAGTAGCCACCACCTTACCTGTGGGAGCGGGCTTGCCCGCGAAGGCGTCCGCTCAGGCAGCATCAATGCGGCTGCCGGCGCATTCGCGGGCAAGCCCGTTCCCACAGGGGTTGGCGTACACAGGGGAATCCCCATGCTCGATCAACTCTCCCTGCTCTCCTTCGCCAGCGGTGGCTGGGGCCAGGCGCTGCTGGCCGGCGCCCTGGTGACCGTGTCGCTGGCCCTGGCCTGCCTGCCCATCGGCCTGCCGCTGGGCTTGGTCGTGGCCCTGGCCGCCCGTTCGCGCAAGCGCCTGCCACGGGCCTGGGCGACCACCTTCTCCACGGTGTTCCGTGGCCTGCCCGAACTGCTCACGCTGCTGATCATCTACTACGGCTGCCAGATCGCCGCGCAGAAGATCCTCGCCGCCCTGGGCTACCCCGGCGAAGTGCTGATCAACACCTTCCTCGCCGCCATGATCGCCTTCAGCCTGGTGTTCGCGGCGTTCTCCAGCGAAATCTGGCTGATGGCCTTCAAGACCCTGCCCAAGGGTCAGCTGGAAGCCTGCTCGGCCCTGGGCCTGGGCCGGCGCACGGGATTCTTCAAGGTGGTGCTGCCACAACTGGCGCGCATCGCCCTGCCGGGCCTGTCGAACAACTGGCTGAGCTTGCTGAAGGACACGTCGCTGGTCTCGACCATCTCGCTGATCGACCTGATGCGCCAGACCAACCTGGCGGTCAGCGTAACCAAGGAGCCGATGTTCTTCTATGGCGTCGCCTGCCTGGTCTACCTGCTGTTCTCGGCGCTGTCGGGCAGGGTCTTCGCCCTGCTCGAGCGGCGCAGCAACCGCCACCTGCAAGGAGCCCGTCCATGAGCCTCGAGCAACTGCTGGCCTATGTGCTCGACCCAGACCTGCTGGAGCGCTATGGCCCGCGCTTCGTCGACGGCCTGCTGGTAACCGCCAAGCTGGTGGCGATTTCGTTCACCCTCGGCGCGCTGCTGGGGATGCTGCTGGCCCTGGCGAGGTTGTCGCGCAGCCGGGTGCTGCAACGCCTGGCGGCGGGCTATGTGTACTTTTTCCGTGGTTCACCGCTGCTGGCCCAGCTGTTCCTGCTGTACTACGGCCTGGGCTCGCTGAAAGGCTTCTGGCAGGACGTCGGGCTGTGGTGGTTCTTCCGCGAAGCCTGGTACTGCGCCCTGCTCGCCTTCACCCTCAACACCGCCGCCTACCAGGCCGAGATCTTCCGCGCCAGCCTGATGGCGGTCGCGCCCGGCCAGTACGAAGCGGCCAGGGCGTTGAACCTCAAGCGCTCCACCACCTTCTTCAAGGTGGTCCTGCCGCAGTCGCTGCTGGTGGCCATCGGGCCGCTGGGCAACGAGCTGATCATGATGATCAAGGCCAGCGCCATCGCCTCGCTGGTGACGATCTACGACCTGATGGGGGTGACCAAGCTGGCCTTCTCGCGCAGCTTCGACTTCCAGATCTACCTGTGGGCGGCAGTGCTCTACCTGCTGATCGTCGAGCTCGTGCGCCGCACCCTGAAACACCTGGAGGCCCGCCTGGGCCGCCACCTGAACTGACCGAGGGAACCGCTCCATGCATTGCCAAACCATCGTTCTGGGCGCCGGCATCGTCGGCGTCAGCACCGCGCTGCACCTGCAGGCGCGTGGGCGCCAGGTGATCCTGGTCGACCGCGACGAGCCCGGCAGCGGCACCAGCCACGGCAATGCCGGGCTGATCGAGCGCTCCAGCGTGATCCCCTACGCCTTCCCGCGAAAGTTCGGCGCACTGCTGCGCTACGGCCTGAACCGCCAACCGGACGTGCGCTACAGCCTGACGCACCTGCCCAAGGCGGCGCCCTGGCTGTTGCGCTACTGGCAGCAGTCGGCGCCAGGGCGCCTGGCCAAGGCCGCCGCGGACATGCTGCCGCTGGTGCAGCGCAGTGTCGAGGAACACGACGCGCTGATCGACGCTGCCGGGCTGCACGACCTCGTGCAGGCCAAGGGCTGGATCGAGGTGTACCGCGACGGCGCGCTGTTCGAGCAGGCCAAGCATGAGCTGCCTGGCCTGGCCCGCTATGGGCTGCGCTATGAAATCCTCGAACGCGAGCAACTCCAGGCCCGCGAACAGCAGCTTGACGGTGGCGTGGTCGGCGGCATCCACTGGCTGGACCCAAAGACCGTGAGCAACCCCGGCGGCCTCACCCGGGGCTATGCCGGGTTGTTCGTCCAGCGCGGCGGGCAGTTCCTGCACGGCGATGCGCGCAGCCTGCGCCAGGTCGACGGCGGCTGGCAGGTGGACACGCAGCGTGGCCCGGTCCGTGCCGAGGAGGTGGTGGCCTGCCTCGGTCCGCAATCGGCCGAGCTCTATGAAACGCTGGGCTATGACTTCCCCCTGGGAATCAAGCGCGGCTACCACATGCACTACGTCACCCGCGACGGTGCCGAGCTGCGCCACTCGGTGTGCGACACCCAGGGCGGCTATGTGCTGGCGCCCATGGCCCGAGGCGTGCGCCTGACCACCGGTATCGAGTTCGCAGCCAGCGACGCGGCGGCCAACGAGATCCAGCTGCGGCGCTGCGAAGCGTTGGCCCGCCAGCTGTTCCCGGCCCTGGGCGAGCGCCTCGACGACAAGCCCTGGCTGGGCCGGCGCCCCTGCCTGCCGGACATGCGCCCGGTGATCGGCCCGGCGCCACGGCACAAGGGCCTGTGGTTCAACTTCGGCCACGCCCACCACGGCCTGACCCTGGGCCCGGTCAGCGGCCGCCTGTTGGCGGAACTGCTCACCGGCCAGCATCCCTTCACCGACCCTGCGCCCTACAGCGCCGCACGCTTCGACTGAAACCAGAGCGGGAGAACAAAAACGATGTCCGCATCCTCCAGTCTTGCCAGCCTTGCCCCGTTGAACCCGGCACCCGACCCGCGCCCGGAACTGATCCGCATCGAGGGTCTGAACAAGCACTACGGCGCCTTCCATGTGCTGCACGATATCGACCTGTCGGTGCGCGAGGGCGAGCGCATCGTGCTCTGCGGCCCTTCGGGTTCGGGCAAGTCGACGCTGATCCGCTGCATCAACCGCCTGGAAATTGCCGAGCAAGGCCGCATCCAGGTCGGCGGCATCGACCTCGCCACCACCACGCGCCAGGCCGCCCAGGTGCGCAGCGAGATCGGCATGGTGTTCCAGCACTTCAACCTGTTCCCGCACATGAGCGTGCTCGACAACTGCCTGCTGGCGCCGATGAGCGTGCGTGGGTTGTCGCGCAAGGACGCCGAGGAGCGGGCGCGGATGTACCTGAGCAAGGTTGGTATCGAGAGCCAGGCGCACAAATACCGCAACCAGCTGTCCGGTGGCCAGCAGCAGCGCGTGGCGATTGCCCGGGCGCTGTGCATGAAGCCGCGGATCATGCTGTTCGACGAGCCGACCTCGGCGCTCGACCCGGAGATGGTCGCCGAAGTGCTGGATGTGCTGGTGCAACTGGCAGGCACCGGCATGACCATGCTCTGTGTCACCCATGAGATGGGCTTTGCGCGCCAGGTGGCCGAGCGGGTGCTGTTCCTGGAGGGTGGGCAGATCATCGAGGACAGCCCGCCAGAGGTGTTCTTCGGGCAGCCGCGTACGGCGCGGGCACAGGCGTTTCTCAAGCAGATCCTGCATTAGCGAGTGGTGGCACCGGCTTTGCCGTTGTTCGCCGGCAAGGCTGGCGCCTACAGGATTGCGGTGAACTCTGGATCCTGTGGGAGCGGCCTTGTGTCGCGAAAGGGCTGCGTAGCGGCCCCTGGATCTCAGTGTCGATCCAATGGTTGCTGGGGCCGCTTTGCGGCCCTTTCGCGACACAAGGCCGCTCCCACAAGAATCGCGCAAGGCTTGAGGTGGGCGTGATCGGGAAGCAGTCGCCCACAGCGGCGCGAATCCGCCATCAGCATGCTACTATCGCGCGGCAACCCTGGACGCACCATTGCCTCGACAAGGAACGCCGCGCGTGAACACCCCTGCGACCTCTTCGGTCAGCCTTGCCTTTTCCTGCCTCACCCATTCTTCGGGTGACGCCCGATGATCGGCGCTCTGCTCCGCCGCTCGGCCTACCCCGCCAGCCATGAACGCTCGCCCCTGCAACGCCTGGCCCTGGCCCTGTGGGGCGGCAACCTGCCGCTGACCCGCGACCAGCACCGCCGCCTGGCACAGGTGATGCTGCTGCCGACCCTGGCCTACCTGCTGGTCACCCTCGCCTTCTGCGCACGCCTGACCGACGTGGTCGGTACCCTGGCCTACCACACCCGCCTGCAACAGCTCGCCGTGCACGGGCAATGGCTGACCGCCGCGTCGGTCGGCCTGCTGGTGCTCAGCTGCCTGCTGCGCAAGAGCATGCGCCAGGCCTGGGGCTTCGGCCGCACGCTGCTGTGGGCGCTGATCATCTGTGGCACCAGCGTATACCTGGGCTACCACGCCCAGCGCCTGCTGGTCGATGCGCTGGTCGAGCGCGCCAGCCCGCAGCAGGAGGCCCAGGCGGCATTCGGTATCCCGCTGCTCAACCAGATGCTCAACCATGACCTGCGCCTGGACGGCCAAAGCGCCACCGCAGCCGACCTGCGCAGCCCCGAAGGCAAACTGCGCCTGGCCGAGCTGGCCCTGCGCCTGCCGGCCATCACCCCGCTGCCCGCCGTCCAGGGCCTGGCGCCGCAAGCCTTCTTCGAACAGCTCGCCGACCGCCAACGCGGCGGCCTGGCACGCAACTACGACAACTACCGCGCGGCCACCGCCAAGCAGGAAGACAACTACCGCCAGTACCGGCACGCCAGCCTGTTCTACTACGGCGCCACCAGCCGCATGGCGATCCTCCAGCGCCAGGGACAGGCGTGGACCGACTACCAGCGCCTGTTGACCAAGCGCGGGCGCAACTACAACCCGTGGAACCTGCCGGTAAGTGAGTGGCAGCCTGTACGCCATGTGCTGCGCGAGCAGATGGGGGTACCGGTCAACGACCTCTGGCAACCGGAGGACCGCGTCGGCTTCAACAAGGCGGTGGCCCGCCAGGTACGCCGCGAGGCGCGCAACCAGTATGCCGAGCTGATCCAGGAACGCATCGATGCCGGCTGGATCGAACCCGGCCTGGGCCGCCCGGAATTCCTGGCCGTGGCGGCAGTCCAGGCACAATGGCGCCAGGCCCTGAGCCTGCCAGCCGGTATCACCCTGTACGCCTACCTCACCCCGGACGCTTTCGAGCGCATGGCCTACCAGCCGGCGCTGCAACACGATGCCCGCGAGCTGATGAAGCAGCGAGTGGCGGCTCCGGACGACCTGTCGACGCTCGGCCGCGACAGCTACCGTGACCTGGTCACCCCTGCCTTGGCCCTGCTGCTGGCCCTCTGCGGCCTGACCGTGCACCTGTTCAGGGCGCTGACCTACCTGGTGCGCCTGGTGCAACCACTGCCGCTGGTGCTCTACGTCAAGCTGCTGGTGTTGTACGCGCTGCTGCTGGGCAGCCTGCCCTGGCTGGCCGGCAAGCCCAGCGTGCCGGCCACGGCCCTGCCGCGACAGGGCGGCGACAGCCTGGCCCTGAGCGCACGCCTGGCCAGCCACGCCATCGACTGGCTGGCACCGCTGCAAAACCACGTGCAACCGCTGGGCGAGCACATCCGTGCCGACCTGCTGGGCGGCTACGGCTTCGGCGTGCTCGAGCGCCTCGACGACTGAGCACGCACCTGCCCGCCGCAACGGCGGGCAGGCTTCATTGCAGCCGTGCAATGAACCAACTGCATCGTTAAGTATTATTGACTTCAGCCCCCGTCAAACCCTTGTCACCAAAGGCCCCGACGCCCTCAAGCCCCCGAAATTCGGCGCTTTGCCCCCTGCCACTCGTTTGACATATCGAACGGCTCTGGCAAGCTATGAGTCATGCCCCGACCGGCATCGCCCCCGGCGAGCCGGCAGTGCTCGGGGCTACAGGCTGCACCCATGGCCCCGGCCGTGCGCCTGCACAACAACGACAGGCATGACCTGTCTCAAGGTGACATATGTCCAACAGCAACATTGGCAACAAGCAACCCTCCCTGCGCAAACCCGTCGTCCTGATGACCATGGGCAGCCAAGAGCGCAAAGGCCATGACTACCAGGTCATGACCCACAAATACATCACCCCGCTGGTCGAGTTCGCCGGTTGCGTCCCGGTCCTGGTGCCCACCTGCTGCGGCATCGAAGACCTCGACACTTACCTGGACATGGCCGACGGTGTGTACCTGACCGGCGCGGGCAGCAACATCGACCCGGCGCTCTACGGCCAGGAAAACCAGACCCCCGGCAAGGGCCAGGACCAGAACCGCGACCTGTTCGACATCCCGCTGGTCAAGGCGGCGATCAAGCGCGGCCTGCCGATCTTCGGCATCTGCCGCGGCATGCAGGAAATCAACGTGGCCCTGGGTGGCGATATCTACCAGAAGGTCTACGCCGAGCCAGGCTTCAACGACCACCGGGAAAACCCCGAAGACCCGGTCGACGTCCAGTACGCGGCGGTTCATGGCGTGAAGATCAAGCCAGGCAGCTGGCTGCGCGACACCCTGGGCACCGACGAAATCCGCGTCAACTCGCTGCACGGCCAGGGCCTGCGCAACCTGGGTGCCGGCATCGAGCCGATCGCCCACGCCGAGGACGGCCTGGTCGAGGCCATTCACGCCCCGACGCTCTCTCCCTTCCTGTTCGCGGTGCAATGGCACCCTGAGTGGCAGGCGGCGAAGAACCCTGATTCGATCAAGATGTTCCAGGCCTTCGGCGACGCCTGCCGCGCGCAGGTTCGCAAGGCCCAGGTCAAGCACCACCAGGCTGCCTGATCCACCGAAGCTTCGTTAGCTTTGATCGCGGGGCAGCGCAAGGTTGCCCCCGTTTCCCCGGTCACCCTCTGCTGGTCCCAGAACACATCCCGTGGAAGCGGGCGGCGGGTTTGTGCCTGTCTCCGCGATCTTTTTTCCCTCCTCCCACCAAGAGATACGATGACTTGTAACCGTCATCTCGTTTGCTTTGGCCCCATCGCGGATGAATCCGCTCCTACAGACTCACGCGATCCCGTAGGCACGGATTTATCCGCGATAAGGTCACCCCGCGGTTGCTGAATGGACAGTGGCGGGACGGGGCAATCTGACTGCCCTGAGTGAGAGGAGCCCCGCACATGCGGGGTTTTCTATGCGCTGCCTGTGGCGGGTCTCGACCTGGCCGGCCGCCTGCAGCCGCGAGATGGCCTCGCGCACCACGGTGCGGCTGGCGCCTTCCTCGGCCATGATCTGCGATTCGGTGGGCAGCTTGTCACCGCGCTTGAATTGGCCGCTGCGAATGCGCTCGGTCAACACCGTGACCAGTTCCAGGGCCAGACTGCGCGGCGTGCGCCGGGTCCGTGCCTGCACCTGCTGCTCTGTCGTGCCTTGTGCGTCGGGTTGTTAAAGACAGGCGAGATGAGTGCGCAAGCAGTTGTACGACCACATACAACCGCCAGGGTTTTCATGGCGCTTGAGCCATGCCTCGCTGCCTGACGGCAATTTGCTGGCCCCCAGGCCGCTGAAGTGACGGCAAACTCCGTTCTCCTTCAGATGCTTAGGACAGCAACATGCGAGTATTTCTAGCAACCGTGGCCGGCTGCCTGCTGGCCACCTCCGCCTTCGCCGCCCAGGCCCGGGCGCTGAGCCAGAACGAGCGTCACGTGTGCGGCTGGGGCTCGCAGATCGCCGCCGAGGCGCAGCAGGCCAAGCTCTCCGGGGTCACGCTGTACGCCACCCGCAAGCGGTTGCAGGTGCGCAAGTTCGATAAACCCTGGATGCGCATGACTGCCTTCGGCATCACCGAGCAAACCTACAACAGCCGCTCTCAGCTCAAGCCTGCGGCGATCAAGCAGACGTACTACGAGCAATGCGTGCAGCACGCCGTAACAAAGAGATAATTTTGTTATTTTTCAATAGGTTAAATTATTTTCATCATGTCATTTGACATTAACTCTCAGGTTCGCCTCATGCGACAATAAATTCAATAAAAAACAATATGTTATGTGGCAAACCTAATGCTCGATCTGCAGTGGAGCGTCCGCCTCGCCAAGACGCTCCAAGCCCTTACACAACCGCCAGGTAATCCCGCAACCGCAACAGCATCGCATCACAACCCAGCAACTGCTCCACGCTGACGAACTCGTCCGGCTTGTGCCCTTGATCCATGCTCCCCGGCCCGCACACTACCGTGGGGATGCCGGCCTGCTCGAACAGCCCGCCTTCGGTGCCGAAGGCCACGGTGCCGAATTCACTCGAACCACTGAGCAACGCCACCCACTGCGCCGCCTCGCTGTCGGCCGGCGTGGCCAGTCCTGGATAGGCGCTCAGGGGCTGCAGGCGGATGTCACTGGCATCGTTCACCGCACGCATGCGCGGCAGCAGCTCGGCCTCGGCATAGGTCTGCAACTGGTCCGCGACCGTCTGCGCCTCGAACCCCGGCAAGGCGCGCACCTCGAAATCGAACTCGCATTCCTCGGGCACGATGTTCAGCGCCCGCCCCCCTTTGATCACGCCGGTCTGCACCGTGGAAAACGGTGGATCGAAGCGTGGGTCATGGTGGCGTGGCAATGCCAGGCCCTCGCCGATCTCGCCGAGCTTGCCGATCAGCCGCGCCGCGTACTCGATGGCATTGACCCCATAGGGTGCGTAGGCCGAATGGCAGGCTGCACCCTGAACCTGGCAGCGCATCGCCAGCTTGCCCTTGTGGCCGAGCACCGGCTTGAGCTCGGTGGGCTCGCCGATCAGGCACAGGGTCGGCTTGTTCGGCCGTTGCGCCAACGCGGCGAGCAGCGAGCGCACGCCCAGGCAACCAACCTCCTCGTCGTAGGAGAACGCCAGGTGCACGGGAAGGCGCAGCGGCTGCGCGAGGAACGCCGGCACGGCCGCCAGCACCGAAGCGATGAAACCCTTCATGTCGGCGGTGCCCCGCCCGTAAAGACGGCCATCGTGCTCGGTCAGCTGAAACGGGTCAAAGGTCCAGGCCTGCCCGTCGACCGGCACCACATCGGTGTGCCCCGACAGCACCACGCCGCCCCGGTCGCGAGGGCCGAGGGTGGCGAACAGGTTGGCCTTGGTGCCTTCGGCGTTATGGAACAACTCACTTTCCACGCCAAGGCCGGCCAGGTAGTCCTTGATGAAGCTGATCAGCGCCAGGTTGGAATCACGGCTGACCGTGGCAAAGCCCACCAACCGCGCCAGCAGCGCTTGGCTGGAGAACTCACTCATCACCCGGCACCCCATAGCTGGGCGCGGCGGTCGGGTTGAGCGCACGGGTCACATAGTCTTGCATCTGCGGGCGGTAGGCCTGCCACAGGTTGTCGAGGGCGCCGATCGGATCTTGCTCGGCCCAGTCCACGCGTAGGTCCACCAGCGGCCAGGTCAACTCGCCAGCGATCTTCAGCGCCGCCGAGTGCACCGGCCCCGCCTCGCCGCCCGCCGCCATCGCCGCGTGCATGGCCGCCAGCAGGCGGTCGGCCAAGTGGCCACCGGTCTGTTCGAAGGCCGCGACCATGGCCTTGATCACCGCACGCGACGACAACAGGTTGCCCGCCGCCGCGCACTGCTCACCCGCCACCGCGTTGTGCACGCCCAGCGCCTCCTTGCCGGTGAACAAGGCCACCTGGCCCTGGCTGTCGATCACCGTGACCTGGCGATATTCGCTCCAGCCATTGGCGCTGAGCACCCGGTCCAGGGCCGCAGCGGGCGGCAGTTGGCCTTGTTCCAGAGCGTCGAGGATCTGCGGGCCGAGCGCCGGCAAGGTGATGTTCTGGGTGGCGACCGCGCCGACGCCAGCGCGAACCCAGGGGCAGCGGGCGCCGACGGCGATGCTGGATGAACTGATAGCGATGCCGACCTGGCCGGTTTCCGCGCAGCGGCCAATGATGGAGAAGGTCATGGTGCAGCTCCTGTCTTGAGTTACCGGCATTCTCGGCGGGCCTCGGGCGCTGCGAAACCAACATTTTCCTCGGCACAGGGCAGGAAAAAACTATGTGCTGATGCAAAGAGACTCTCGGGCCTTGCACGCCCCCTGTAGGAGCGGCCTTCAGCCGTGAAAGGGCTGCGCAGCAGCCCCAGTTTCAGGTTGGGCAACGATCGCCGGGGCCGCCTTGCGGCCCTTTCGCGGCTGAAGGCCGCTCCTACAGGGATGGATGCAAATCCCCGTGGAGCCTTCGCCAATTTATCGGCAAGCCCCAGCTAAATACTATTTTCGCGATTCCCCAGCCCTCCCTAGTCTGGCCCCAGGCAAAGGCGGTCCCCACCGACCTGAACAAGAACGCCGCTGAAGAAGGGCTGGGACATGACACTGAACAACATCGAAATCGACACCCTCGTGGTCGGCGCCGGCCAGGCCGGCGTGGCCATGAGCGAACACCTGAGCAAGCTCGGCGTGCCGCACCTGGTGCTGGAGCGCAAGCGCATCGCCGAAGCTTGGCGCACCGGCCGCTGGGACTCGCTGGTGGCCAACGGCCCGGTCTGGCACGACCGCTTCCCGGGCCTGGAGTTCGACCTCGACGCCGACGCCTTCGCCGGCAAGGACCAGGTCGCCGACTACTTCGAGCAATACGTGCGCAAGTACAACCTGCCGGTGCGCACCGGCGTCGAGGTGAAACAGGTGGTGCGCAATGCCGACCGCCCCGGCTTCACCATCGAGACCAACCAGGGCGTGATCCGCGCCAACCGCGTGGTGGCCGCCACCGGCCCGTTCCAGCGCCCGGTGATCCCGGTCATCGCGCCGAAGGACGAACGCCTGCACCAGATCCACTCCGCCGCCTACTTCAACCCACGGCAACTGCCCGACGGCGCAGTGCTGGTGGTGGGCGCCGGCTCCTCCGGGGTGCAGATCGCCGAGGAGCTGATGCGCGCCGGGCGCCAGGTCTACCTGTCGGTCGGCGCCCACGACCGGCCGCCGCGCAGCTACCGCAACCGTGATTTCTGCTGGTGGCTGGGCGTGCTGGGTGAATGGGACGCGGAGATCGCCAAGCCCGGCCGCGAGCACGTGACCATCGCCGTGTCCGGGGCACGCGGCGGCCACACCGTGGACTTCCGCGCCCTCGCCCATCAGGGTATGACCCTGGTCGGCCTGACCCAGTCGTTCGAAGGCGGTGTCGCACGCTTCCAGGACAACCTGGCCGACAACATCAACCGTGGCGACGAGAACTACCTGGCCCTGCTGGACGCCGCCGATGCCTTCATCGAGCGCAACGGCCTGGACCTGCCAGAGGAGCCCGAAGCCCGCAAGCGCCTGCCCGACCCTGACTGCGTCAGCAACCCGTTGCTGGAGCTGGACCTGGCCCAGGCCAACGTCACCTCGATCATCTGGGCCACCGGCTACGGCGTGGACTTCAGTTGGCTGCAGGTCGACGCCTTCGACGCCAACGGCAAGCCCCAGCACCAGCGGGGCGTGTCGAAGGAGCCCGGTGTGTACTTCCTCGGCCTGCCCTGGCTGTCACGCCGCGGCTCGTCATTCATCTGGGGTGTTTGGCACGACGCCAAGCATGTCGCCGGGCACATCGCCACTCAACGCACCTACCTGGCTTATCGCGACCGCGAGCAACGCGCGGCGGATGAACAGCAACCCTCGATCTGCAATGTCAGCACCTTCGGAGCCCACTGATGCCTACCCACACTCGCATCCGCATGTTCAACACCAAGGCGACCTACCCCAACCAGACCCTGGACAACGACCTGTGCCAGGCTGTGCGGGCCGGCAACACCATCTACGTGCGCGGCCAGGTCGGTACCGATTTCGAAGGGCGGCTGGTGGGCCTGGGCGACCCACGGGCCCAGGCCGAACAGGCGATGAAGAACGTCAAGCAGTTGCTTGAAGAGGCCGGCTCCGACCTGTCGCACATCGTCAAGACCACCACCTACATCACCGACCCGCGCTTCCGCGAGCCGGTTTACATGGAAGTGGGCAAGTGGCTGAAGGGGGTATTCCCGATTTCCACCGGGTTGGTGGTGGCGGGGTTGGCCCAGGCTGAGTGGTTGATGGAGATCGATGTGATTGCGGTGGTGCCCGATCAAGCCTGACAGCCTGTAGGAGCGGGTTTACCCGCGAATGCTGCGGTGAATTCACCGACGCATTCGCGGGTAAACCCGCTCCTACAGGGAAGGCGTGCACTCGACGATCAATGGCTGGCGCCACCCACCTGGCCAAACCGCCCAGCCTGGAAATCATCGAACGACTCGGCGATCTCCGCCTGGCTGTTCATCACGAACGGCCCATAGCCGACGATGGGCTCATCGATCGGCTCGCCACTGAGCAGCAGCACGCTGACATCCTCCAGCGCCTCGACCCGCACCGACTCCCCCTCGCGCTCGAACAGCACCAGGCTGGCCGGGCCGGCTTCACGCTCGCCGTTGACCCGCAGCTTGCCGCGCAGCACCACCAGCGCCGCATTGCGCCCTGCCGCAACCGGCAGGTCCAGTACCGCGCCGGCCTTCAGGCGGATATCCCACACATCCATCTCGGTGAAGGTCCGAGCGGGCCCCTGGTGGTCCCCGTATCGCCCGGCAATCACCCGCAGGCTGCCCGCCTCGCCTGCCAGCGTCACCACCGGGATATCACTGGACAGCAAGGTCTGGTAACCGGCCGCGGCACGCTTGTCCTTGGCCGGCAGGTTGACCCACAGCTGGACCATTTCCAGCGTGCCACCGCTGCGGGCAAAGGCCGGTGAATGGAACTCTTCGTGGATGATACCGCCGGCGGCGGTCATCCACTGCACGTCGCCCGGGCCGATCAGGCCACCGGCGCCGGTGGAGTCGCGATGCTCCAACTCGCCCTGGTAGACGATGGTCACCGTTTCAAAACCCCGGTGCGGGTGCTGGCCGACGCCGCGGCGGGCGTTGGTGGGGGTGAAATCGTGGGGGCCGGCGTAGTCCAGCAGCAGGAACGGGCTGATGTGCCGGGCCAGGTGGTCGTAGGTGAACAGGCTGCGCACCGGGAAGCCGTCACCCACCCAATGGGCGTGGGGGCTGCGGTGAATGCCTTGGATGTTTTTCATGAGAAGCCTCCTCTTGGATAGGAATCACCTTACCGAGGAGGCTAATAAAGCGGTAGATGGAAAAAATGGCATGGATCGTCCCACCTATGGAACGACCACGCAATTCTGTAGGAGCGGCTTCAGCCGCGAATCAGGCGACGCGGTACCTGGCACCGGCTGCGCCGGTGTTCGCGGCTGAAGCCGCTCCTACAGGAACCGCATCGACCTGATGACATGATCAGGCGATTGCCGCGTCCACCAGAACCTGGGCTTCCTCGACCAGGCGCTTGAGGTGCGCTTCGTCGATGAAGCTCTCGGCGTAGATCTTGTAGATGTCCTCGGTACCCGATGGCCGCGCGGCGAACCAGCCGTTCTCGGTCATCACCTTGAGCCCGCCGATGGCCTGGTTGTTGCCCGGCGCATGGCTGAGGATCTGGGTGATCGGCTCGCCGGCAAGTTCAGTGGACTTGACCTGCTCAGGCGCCAGCTTGCTCAGCAACGCCTTCTGCCGCGCATCAGCCTTGGCTTCGACACGGGTGGCATACGGCTTGCCCAGCTTGCTGGTGAGGTCGGCGTAGATCTGGCTCGGGTTGCGACCGGTGCGGGCGGTCATCTCGGCGGCCAGCAGGGCCGGGATCAGGCCGTCCTTGTCGGTGGCCCAGACCGAGCCGTCCTTGCGCAGGAACGAGGCGCCGGCGCTCTCTTCACCGCCAAAGCCCAGCGAGCCGTCGAACAGGCCCTGAGCGAAGAACTTGAAGCCCACCGGCACTTCGTACAGCTCACGGCCCAGCGCGGCGGTGACGCGGTCGATCAGGCCGCTGGACACCACGGTCTTGCCCACCGCCGCGTCTTTGCGCCATTGCGGGCGATTGCGGCACAGGTAGTCGATGGCCACGGCCAGGTAGTTGTTCGGTTGCAGCAGGCCATCGGGGGTGACGATGCCGTGGCGGTCGTGGTCCGGGTCGCAGGCGAAGGCCACGTCGAAGCGCTCGCGCAGGCCGATCAGGCCCTGCATGGCATACGGCGAGGACGGGTCCATACGAATCTGGCCGTCCCAGTCGACGGTCATGAAGCGGAAGGTCGGATCGACTTCGGTATTCACCACTTCCAGGTCCAGCTGGTAATGCTTGGCGATGGCCGACCAGTAGCGCACCCCTGCCCCGCCCAGCGGGTCGACGCCCAGGCGCAGCTTGGCGCCGCGGATCACGTCGAAGTCGATGACGTTCTCCAGGTCCGCCACATAGTGGCTCACGTAGTCGTGACGTTGAGTGGTCGGGGCCGCCAGTGCCAGCTTGTAGTCCATGCGCTTGACGCCGGCCAGGCCCGCGGCCAGCAGTTCGTTGGCCTTGCCTTCGATCCACTTGGTGACATCGCTGTCGGCCGGGCCGCCATTGGGCGGGTTGTACTTGAAACCGCCGCTTTGTGGCGGGTTGTGCGACGGGGTGATGACGATGCCGTCGGCCAGCCCCTGCTGGCGGCCTCGGTTGTAGCAGAGGATGGCGTGGGACACTGCCGGCGTGGGCGTGTACTCGTCATCCTTGCTCAGCATCACCTGCACGCCGTTGGCCGCCAACACTTCCAGGGCGCTGGCCGCAGCCGGCGCGGACAAGGCGTGGGTGTCGGCGCCGATGAACAGCGGGCCGTCGATGCCCTTCTCCTGGCGGTACAGGCAGATGGCCTGGGTGATCGCCAGCACATGGTCTTCGTTGAAGCTCAGCTCGAACGAGGTGCCGCGGTGGCCCGAAGTGCCGAATGCCACGCGCTGGGCGGCCACGGCGGCGTCGGGGCGGCCGGTGTAGTAGGCGGTCACCAGGCGGGGAATATCGACCAGCACGCTGGCCGGAGCCGGCTTGCCTGCCAAGGAACTGAGCGTCATGCAAAACCTCGAAATCAACGAATGTTGGGTTGGAACGCGCAGTGTACTGGGAGTTTCATCGCCAGGCGATGGGGGCGATCACCTGCACTGCCACCAGTCGGGAAACATCTGCCGTACCCGCGGTTCGGCGAAGCGTTCGTCGATCAACAACAGCACGCCACGGTCCTGGTCGCCGCGGATCACCCGACCGGCGGCCTGGATCACCTTGCGCACCCCCGGGTAGAGGTAGGCGTAGTCGAAACCCGCGCCGAACTGCCGGCCCAGGCGCTGCTTGAACTGTTCGTTGACCGGGTTGACCTGGGGCAGCCCCAGGGTGGCGACGAACGCGCCGATCAGGCGCGTACCCGGCAGGTCCACGCCTTCGCCGAACGCGCCACCCAGCACAGCGAAACCCACGCCCTGACCGTCCGGCACGAAGCGTGCGAGAAACGCCTCGCGGCCCGCCTCATCCATGCCCGGGGCCTGTCGCCACTGGGTCAGGGACGGATAGCGCTCGGCCAGCAATTGTGCCACCTGCTCCAGATACTCGAAGCTGCTGAAGAACGCCAGGTAATTGCCGGGCTGGCGCTGAAACTGCCCGGCAATCAGCTCGACGATCGGCGCCAGCGACGCCTGGCGCTGCTGGAAGCGCGTGGACACTTCACTGACGATGCGCACCTCCAACTGCTCGGCGCGAAACGGTGCGGCGACCTCCAGCCAGGCCGTGTTGGCGGGCATGCCCAGCAAGTCCGTATAGAAGCGGCGGGGATTGAGCGTGGCGGAAAACAGCGTGACGCTGCGCGCCGCGCTCATGCGTGGCCCCAGCAGCCGCGCCGGCACCACGTTGCGCAGGCACAGCGTGGCCAGGCGACGCCCGCGCGCGCCGTTGCGCTGACTGATATCGAACAGGAAGTGCTCATCGAACAGCTCGGCGACACGACTGAACTGCAATGCCTGGAAGAAGAACTCCAGCACCTTGGGCTCGACCTCGGCCGGCGCTTCGTTCATGCGTTCCTGGATCAACCCGATGCAACGTTGCAGTGCCTGTACGAAGGTTTCCGGCAACTGCTCGGACGCCTGGTATGGCGCGAGCTGCTGCTTGTACAGCGCGTTCCACTGGCGGTTGAGCCGCTCCAGGGCGCTGCCCAGCCCTGCAGGTTTGCTCTGGCGCAGGGCCTGCAACTGGCCCTGGTCAAGGCTGGCGCTGTACATCTGCCGCCCGCGCTCGACCAGGTTGTGTGCCTCGTCCACCAACACCGCGATGCGCCATTGATTGGTCTGGGCCAACCCGAACAGCATGGCGTGGGCATCGAAGTAATAGTTGTAGTCGGCCACCACCAGGTCGACCCAGCGCGCCATCTCCTGGCCCAGGTAATAGGGGCAGACCTGATGCGTCAGCGCCACTTCGCGCAGGCTGTCGCGGTCGAGCACGGGCACTTGCGCGGCAGCCTCGCGGGCGGCCGGCAGGCGATCATAGAACCCCTGGGCCAGCGGGCAGGATTCACCATGGCAGGCGCTGTCGGGGTGTTCGCAGGCCTTGTCGCGCGCGATCAGCTCCAGGGTGCGCAGGGCCGGTTGCGGCGAAGCCTGGGTGATTTGCCGCAGAGCGTCCAGGGCCAGGGCACGACCGGGGGTCTTGGCGGTGAGGAAGAACAGTTTGTCCAGTTGCTGCGGCACCACGGCCTTGAGCAACGGAAACAACGTCCCGAGGGTCTTGCCGATGCCAGTGCTGGCCTGAGCCATCAGGCAGCGGCCAGTGCTCACCGCCTTGTACAGGGTCTCAGCCAGCTGGCGCTGCCCTTGGCGGAATTCGGGGTACGGAAAACTCAGCGAGTTCAAGCCACTGTCGCGCTCGCCCTGGCGCTGCTCCTGTTGCCTGGCCCAGGCGAGAAAACGCAGGCACTGCATCTCAAAGAAACGCCGCAGATCGTCGGCCGTATGGCGCTCGCTGATCACCGTCTGGCCTTCGCTGTCCACATCCAGGTAGACCAACGCGACGTCGATGTCCGGCAACTGCCGCGCCTGACAGACCAGCCAGGCGTAGACCTTGGCCTGCGCCCAGTGCAACTGGCGGTGGTTGGCCGGTTGCCGGGCCAGGTCGCCGCGGTGGGTCTTGATCTCCTCCAGGCGATTGCGCGCTGGGTCATAGCCATCGGCGCGGCCGCGCACACGCAACCCCAGGTACTCGCCTTCGAGGGCCACTTCCGCCTCATAGTCCGCGCCGCGCCTTGCCACTACCCGGCGATGGCCGGCAATGCCCTCCTGCGCCGTGGGCGAAGGGGTGAAGCGCAGGTCCAGGTCACCGACCTTGGCGCTGAACTCGCACAAGGCGCGCACGGCGACGGTGTAACTCATGCCTGCTCGGCCTTCCAGCGCACGTGGCACACCACCACTGGCAAGCCATGTGCCTGGCAGAAGTCGAGCCAGCGCAGCTGGTTGTCCTGCAGGCGGTCACCCGGCCCCTTGACCTCGACCATGCGGTAACGCCCTTGCGCGGGCCAGAACTGGATCAGGTCGGGCATGCCGGCGCGGTTGTTGCGGATATCCTGCAACAACCGCACGAAGCAGGCCTTCAGGTGCTGAGCCGGCAGGCAGGCCAAGGCGTCTTCTAGCAGGCCCTCGTCGAGCATCTGCCAGAACACGAACGGCGACTGCAGCCCTTGCTTGGCCGTGAAGCAGTCGCGAATCGCCTCAGGGTAGCTGCCATCATCAAGCCGGCCCAGGCAACGCTCGAACAGTGACGCCCGCCGCGCCTGGAAGTCGCTGTCGTGCAGGTCCTGCGGCCCGGCCTGGAAAGGGTGGAAGAACGCACCTGGCACCGGGGCGAAGATCGCCTCCCAGCAGAGTAGCCCGAACAGACTGTTGAACAGGGTGTTCTCGACGTAATGCGCAACGCTCCCCGCTTGCTCCAGGTGCAGGCGCACCGCTTCCTCCACCCCGTGCATCGCCAGCTCGGCCGGCAATTCCAGCTCGATCAGCTCGACATTGCCCGTGCGCCGGCGCCCCTGCGGCGGCCCACCCAGCTTGCGGGCCAGGCGCGGCACCATACGCTCGAGCGCCTGCCGCTCCAAGGCATTGGCCGGCGCCTCGGCCATCCGCATGGCCAGCGCATGGGCCTGCGGCCACTGCTCGCTGCGTTCGAACACCCGCACCTGGCGAATACGCGCCTCGGGGTGTTCGCATGCCTGGTAGATGCGCAGGGCCAGGTCCCAGTCGGCCAGGCGCTCGCTGTGCTGGCCCAGGCTGAACAACAACCGTGCGCGGCGCCGGGCAAGCCAGGGGTTGGCGCTGGCCAGCCCGTCCAGGGTGGCCAGCAGCCCAGCGGGCGGCTCGCCCTGCTCCAGCCGTTCTGAACACTGGTGCAGGGCCATGGCCAGGTCGACATCCGCACGCTGGCGCAAGGCCCGCGAGTCGTCACTGAAGCTGACGTGCTCATAACGGAACACACCCAGGTCAGCCAGCACGAAGTCCGACCAGTCCTGATAGAGGTTGCCAAAGAACAACAGGCGCAGCCGATCGCACAGGGGCTGTAGCCGCCAATGCAGAATGCGTGCAGGGAACGTCGGGAACCACTCGCACAGCGGTCTTGGCTCGAGCGCGAGCGCTTGCAACTGGGCCAGCAGATCGGCCTTGCCCGCCCGGGGCCGGGCAAGCTGGCCAGCGAAGCACTGCACCACCTCCTCCTTGCGCAGCAGTGTCCACAACTGCTCGACCGTCAGAGGTGTGTCATCGGCCACCCAGCCCAATGCCAGCAAGGGAACCACGGCCGCGTCGCTATCACCGATCTCGGCGTACTCGAGCTTGTCGCTGCGAAACAGCTCGCCCTTGCGCATCACCATGCGCACCAGCAGGGCCTGGGTCGGCATGGGCAGGCCGGAGAAGGCCTGGATGAAATGACGCTCATCGTTGTCGAGCAAGTCGGCGTAACGCTGCTCGACCCAGCTCAACACCTGGCGAAAGTTGTGCAGGTAGTAAAAGGGGTCGTCGACGGAATGGGCGATCATGAGAGGGGCGAACGTTGAGGGCGGATACTGGTTATACATACAGATCCACCCCAGGGGCAAGTGCCGGGGATCAAGTCGGCGGTCATCAAAGAACAAATATGCTTTTACAGAAATTGAAATGCACGCGGTGGCCCGCAAACCTGCACGCCGCTGATCCGAGGCGTTCACCCCGGTACGCAAGCAAACTTCCGATAAGCGGCGCTTGAGAGGTGAAGGGAATGCGCAGGAGACAGTGCTTCGGGCGCCGCCGACAGCTGAAGCAAAAAATCGTTCAACCCCGTCTTGCAAAAGCCCGCCGAGCGTCTAATTTTTTTAAAACCGTCGAGTTGGCCATCATAACAATATCACGCAGTCTGGAGCGTTTTATTCCGTCCAAGCATTAACACGCTGCCCTGAAAACTGAAACGGAAATCAGTCATAACAATATCAAGAGGGATGCTTGATGAAGCGCAGCCTGTGGCATCGTGTGCTCCGCAACAATGCGCCTGCCGAATATTTCTGGGTATCACTTGTTTGCTTCAGCGCACTGGTGATCGCCAGCTTTCTGTTGTTCGAACAACAAATCCAGGACTTCCTCGCCCACCTTGAGCTGTACCTGCCCGATAGCCCCGCCCGCAAAGCCAACCTGGCCCTGCTGCTGATCGCCTTGCTGGCACTGGACGTAGTGCTGCCGGTGCCGTCGAGCGTGGTAGCGCTGCTCGCCGTGGCCGTCCTGGGCAGCGTCGGTGGCTACCTGGTGATCTTCGTGGGCCTGTGCCTCGGCGCCTGGCTGGGTTATGCCCTGGGCGCCGGCTACTTCCGCGTGCTGTCCGGCCGCCTCGGCCTGCACCAGCGCAAACCCGGGCAACTGGTGCAAAAGCTCGGTACCCTGTCGTTGATCTGCCTGCGCGGTGTGCCAGTACTGGCGGAGACCTCGGTGGTCGCCGCCGGCATGCAGCGCTATCCACTGCGCGCCTTCGTCCTGGTCACGACCCTGGCCAATATGGGCCTGGCCCTGGCCTACTGCGCCATCGGCAGCTTCCTCGTCGAGGAGAACGCGCTGCTGGTCACGCTCCTCGCCAGCATGGTCCTGCCGGGGCTGTTCATCGCCGGCTACAGCCTGTTCAGGAAGCTGCGCAAACCCGCCACGCCAGAGGTCCTGCACGGCCGCTTCGAGGTCAGCTACGACTACCCGGTGCGCTTTACCGATCATCTGTTCGACCTGGGCAACCCCTGCCTGCACCAGCAGCTCACCGCCGGGCAGCACGGCCGGGTGACGGTGCTGATCTTCGCCGACCAGCAATTGTTGCAGTGCAATCCGCATCTGCCCGTACAGATCGAGGCCTGGTTCGCCAGCCATGCCCGCGACCTGCACCTGCAGGCCGCGCCGATCGCCGTCGCTGCCGGTGAGCTGAGCAAGACCGCGCAAGTGCTCCAGCAGTTGTATGCCGACATGCTCAAGCACGGCCTCGACCGGCACTGCTACGTGCTGGCCATGGGCGGCGGCGCCCTGCTGGATTCGGTGGGTTACGCCTGCGCCACCTTCCATCGCGGCATCCGCCTGATCCGCCTGCCGAGCACGGTGCTGGCGCAGAACGACGCCGGCATCGGCGTGAAGAACGGCATCAATGCCTTCGGCCAGAAAAACCTGCTGGGCGCCTTCTACCCCGCCACCGCCGTGATCAACGATTTCCAATTGCTGACCAGCCTCAGCCGCCGCGACCAGATCGCCGGCCTGGCCGAGGCGGTGAAAGTGGCGCTGATCAAGGACGAGGCATTCTTCCAATGGATGGAGGCGCAGGCCGCCGCCCTCGCCCGTTTCGATCACCCGGCCAGCCGCCATGCCATTTTCCGCTGCGCCCAACTGCACCTGGGGCATATCACCGGTGCCGGCGATCCGTTCGAGCGCGGCAACGGCCGGCCGCTGGACTATGGCCATTGGGCCGCGCACAAACTGGAAAACCTCAGCCAGCACCGCCTGCGCCATGGCGAGGCGGTCGCTGTGGGCATGGCCCTCGACGCTTTGTATGCCAATGCCCTGGGGCTGTTGAGCGATTCCGACAGCGAGCGGGTGGTGAGCCTCCTGCAACAGCTCGGGTTCAATCTGTGCCCGACGGAACTGACCTTCAAAGACGAGCTGGGACGCTTCCAGGTCATGCTTGGGCTGGAGGAGTTCCGTCAGCATCTGGGCGGCCGGCTGTCGATCCCCATGCTCAGCCGCATCGGTGCCTCGATCGACCTGCATGAAATCGATGACTGCCTGATGCAGCAGGCCCTGCTGCGCCTCTCCAGCCTCGACGCGGCCCCCTTCGGCCTGAGCGAGGGTTGCGCGCAATGAGCCAGCCCCAGGCGAGCCTCAAGACCTGGATGACCCTGGGCCGGGTCTCCAACCTGCCAACGGTATGGACCAACGCCCTCGCCGCCGCCCTCCTGGCCAGCAGCACCGGCGCCCTGGCGCCACCTTCGGGGCTGGTGTGGGCACTGCTGCTGGTGACGCTGTCGCTCCTTTACCTGGCTGGCATGCTACTGAACGACCTGCTGGACGCCGATTGGGACCAGCGACACAACAACCCCCGCCCGATTACCCTGGGCCTGGTCAGTTGCCGGCAAGTAAAGCTCGCGACACTTCTCCTGCTGGCCCTGGCGGGTGCCTCGGCACTGGGCCTGAGCCAGTTGACCGAGCAGCCACAGTGGTTGCTGGGCAGCATCACCCTGCTGGTCGGCTGCATCCTCGGCTACAACCTGTTGCATAAAAAGTACGTGCACAGCGTCTGGCTGATGGGTGCCTGCCGCTCGGCGCTGTACCTCACCGCAGCGGCCAGCCTGACGGTGCCGCCGGAACCCATCTGGCTCTGCGCGATCCTGCTGGGCGTGTACATCAGCGGGCTGACCTACCTGGCCAGCCAGGAGCACCGCAACCAGTTGCTCAGCCGCCTGCCCCTGCTGCTGATGCTCAGCCCCCTGGCCCTGGCGATCTACGCCGAGACCTTGTGGTTCTGGCCGGTGCTGCTGCTCTGGCTGGGCTGGCTCGGTCGCCACTACTGGCTGCACCTGGCCAATCCGCAGCGCTTGAAGGTCCGCGCCTTCATCGGTGCCGGCCTGGCCGCCCTGCCCTTGTTCGATGCCCTGGTGATGGCCGTGGCCAACCAGCCCCTGGGCAGCCTGTTCTGCGTGCTGATGTTTTTCCTGCTTCCCCACTTTCAACGCTGGATCAAACCGACATGAACATGGACGTCACCGTGCCCCAGCCACGGCTGGCCGAACACAGCCGGGCCCTGGATCAACTGCTCGACGAAACCGAAAAACGCTGGTGGCAGCAGGCCCAGGAACGCCTGCGGCAATCGCCGGACGCCAATACCGCCGCCCTGTTCAGCAGCCAATGCAAGCGCCACCTGCGTGACCAGGCGGTGCCCGGCGCCGATGGCTGGAGCACCATCGAGCTGGCCCGCGCCTTGCTGCTGACCTGTGTCGTCGGCCTGCAGCACGAAGAGGCCCGCCCGGCGCTGCTGGAGCAACTGTTCCAATGGGGTGACGACCAGGAAAAAGTCGCCCTGCTCAAGGCCCTCGATGACCTCGACAGCGAGGGGCGCTGCCTCGAGCTGGCGCTGTTCGCCGGCCGCACCAGCAACCCACGGGTCTTCGCCGCCCTGGCACTGGACACGCCCTATGCGTCCCGTCACTACCCGGAGCGGGCCTTCCATCAACTGGTGCTAAAGGCGCTGGGCATGGGCCTCGATGCCGCACGGGTGAGCGGCCTGGCGCAGCGCCAGGGCGCGCCCCTCAACCAGCTGGCCCTCGACCTGATGGACGAACAGCTCGCTGCCGGGCGCCCGGTATCGCCCAGCCTGCCCCGGTTGATCGCCTTCGGCCTGCTCAGCCCGCCGCAGCGCAAGCGCCTGGCGGGCCTGTACCAGCAGCAACGCTTGCCGACGGAGTGGCACGAGCACCTCTTCGGCAGCTGACCGATCCACCGCCGGCCCCCGCACAACCGACATCTCCTTGCCCTTGATGAGGATTCACCATGCCCACGTATTTCGACCCGCACATCCATATGGTCAGCCGTACCACCGACGACTACCAGAACATGGCGGCCGCCGGCATCACCGGGGTGATCGAACCCGCGTTCTGGCAGGGCCAGGCGCGGACCAGCGTCGGCAGCTTCGTCGACTACTTCGACACCTTGCTGGGCTGGGAGCGCTTCCGCGCCAGCATGTTCGGCATCCACCACTTCTGCACTATTGGTATCAACCCCAAGGAAGCCAACAACCTGCGGCTGGCCCAGGAAGTGCTGGACATCCTGCCGCGCTACCTGGTCAAGGATGGCGTGGTGGCGGTCGGCGAAATCGGCTACGACGACATCACCCCGGAGGAAGACCGTTTCCTGGCCATGCAGATGGAGCTGGCCAGGCAGTTCAACCTGCCGGTGCTGGTGCACACCCCGCACCGCGACAAGATCGGCGGCACCAAGCGCACCCTGGCGGTGATCCGCGAAGTCGGCATCCCCGAGCACCTGGTGGTGATCGACCACCTCAACGAGCTGACCCTGCCCCTGGTGCTGGAGACCGGCTGCTGGCGCGGCCATTCGGTCTATCCCAACACCAAGATGTCGGAGCAGCGCATGGTCGCCCTGCTGCAGCAGTACGGCACGGAGAAAATGATCGTCAACAGCGCCGCCGACTGGGGTGTCAGCGATCCGCTGAAAGTGCCGAAGACTGGCCAGGCGATGCGCGAAGCCGGCTTCAGCGAAACCCAGGTCGAGCAGGTGCTGTTCCATAACCCGGTCGACTTCTTCGCCCAGAGCGGCCAGCTGGACAAGGCCCTGGTCAGCACGCCATTGCCGATCGACCAGCGCAAGACCTGGCAGGATAACTCTGCCCTGCGCGGCCAGGACCCGGTGATCAAATGAGCACCGGGATGTGGACGCCCACCCAGGTCGGTTACTGCGGCAATGTGCACCCGACCCGCGACCTGGCCGGGCTGCGTGCGTCGATCGAGCGCCACTTCCAGGGCGTGCGCCACCTGCGCGGGCTGCACGAACAGGACAGCGGCCTGTGGATCTGCGCCCGCGCCGCCGGCGCGTTGCAGGATGCTTCGGCACGCGGCCACTTCCTCGACCTGTTGCAGGACACCGGGCTGCGCCTTACCTCGTTGAACGGTTTTCCCTATGGCGAGTTCCATGAGGGCGCGGTGAAGGCCGAGGTCTACCTGCCCGACTGGTCCATGCCCGAGCGCCTGACCTACAGCCTGAACCTCGCGCGAATCCTGGCGCAGGCCTTGCCGGCGGACTGCCGGCAAGGGGTGATTTCCACCGTGCCCCTGGGCTACGCCGCCAGCTGGAGCCCGGCCTTGCAGCAGCGCGCCGAACAGCAGTTGCGCCAGCTCACCGCCGAGTTGGCCAGGCTGCATCGCGAGAGCGGCAGGAAGGTGGTGTTCTGTCTGGAGATGGAGCCGGACTGCGTACTGGAAAACACCGACCAGGCCATCGCCTTCTTCGCCCATTGGCAAGGCAGCGATCCGCACCATGAATACCTGGCCCTGTGCTTCGACGTCTGCCACCAGGCCGTGATGTTCGAGGACTGCTATCGCTCGCTGGACCGCCTGCGCCTGGCCGGGGTGCCGATCGGCAAGATCCAGCTGTCCAACGCCATGATCTGCCGCCTGCCGGCCGATGATCTGCAGCGTTTCGCGCAAGTCCTCGATGTGCTCGGCGAGTTTTCCGAAGCCACCTACCTGCATCAGGTCAAGGCGCGGGACAATCAGGGTCGCCTGATGGCCTGGGCCGACCTGCCTGCCGCACTGGCCGACTGCGCCCGTGATCCCGGACGCTATGGCGAGTTGCGGATTCACTTCCACGTCCCGTTGTTCAGCGAGCATTTACTGCTGCCCGAACTCAGCGGCAGCCAGGCCGCACTGGGGCAATCCTTCGACTACCTGGCCGCCCACGACGACCTGCGCCCGGTGCTGGAAGTGGAAACCTACAGCTGGAGTGTCCTGCCGGCACAACTGCGGCCGAGCAACGAGCAGGCCCTACTGCGCGGCATCGCCGCAGAGTTGCACTGGGTCGAGGCACAGCTGCGCCAGCGTCGCCTGCTGCACGCAACAATATGCGAGGGGCATGCCGATGCCTGCCCGTAAACCCCTGCTGCTGATCAACGTGGTCGGCCTGACGCCCTCGTTGCTAGGCCCGAACACGCCGCATATCAACGAACTGCTGAAGACCGCGCAGATGGCCAGCCTGCAGCCGTCGTTTCCGGCGGTGACCTCCACGGTGCAAGCCTCGATCCTGACCGGAGCACCGCCGTCGCAGCACGGTATCGTCGGCAATGGCTGGTACTTTCGCGATCAGGCCGAGGTGCGCTTCTGGCTGCAACCCAACGCGCTGATCCAGGGCGAGAAGGTCTGGGACACGCTCAAGCGCGAACTGCCCGGGTTCCGTTGCAGCCAATTGTTCTGGTGGTACAACATGTACGCCAACGTCGATGCCTCGATCACCCCGCGCCCGCACTATCCGGCCGACGGGCGCAAGCTCTTCGGGCTGTATTCGTCGCCGCCAGGCCTGCACGAACGGATCGAAGCGCAGATCGGCGAGTTCCCCTTCCCCGGCTTCTGGGGGCCGGCGGCGGGCATCGCCTCGAGCCGCTGGATCGTCGATTGCGCCCTGCTCGAATTCCAGCTCAATCGCCCCGACCTGCAACTGGTCTACCTGCCCCACCTCGACTACAGCCTGCAGAAGGTCGGCCCCGAGCATCCGTCGATCGCCGATGAGGTACGGGCCATCGACCATGAAGTCGGGCGCCTGCTGAGCTTCGCCCGGGACCAGGGCGCGGCGGTGATGTTGCTGTCGGAGTACGGCATCGAGGCGGTCGGGCAATCGGTGTCCATCAACCGCGTACTGCGCGAGCAAGGCTTGTTGCAGGTGCGCCAGTCGCTGACCTGGGAATTACTCGACCCCGGTGCCAGCGCGGCCTTCGCGGTGGCCGATCACCAGATCGCCCATGTCTACGTCAGGCGCGAGGAGGATGTTCCGCGTATCAAGGCCCTGCTGCAGCGCCAGCCCGGCATCGAGCAGGTGCTGGACCGGGCCGAGCAGCGCACCTGGCAACTGGACCATCCTCGCAGCGGCGAGCTGGTGGCGCTGGCCGCTCCGGGATTCTGGTTCGATTACTACTACTGGTTCGACGAGCGCAAGGCGCCGGACTTCGCCCGCACCGTGGACATCCACCGCAAGCCCGGCTACGACCCGGTGGAACTGTTCGTCGACCCGGCCATCCGCCTCCCCAGATTGAAGGTGGCGCGCCGTCTGCTGCAGAAAAAACTCGGCATGCGCTACTACATGGACCTGATCCCGCTGGACAGCGGCCTGGTCCGTGGCAGTCACGGCCGCCCGCCCGCCAGCGAGCAGGCAGGCCCGTTGCTGATCACCGATTGCGACGTACCGCTGCCGCGGCGCATTGCGGCAACGGCGGTCAAGCACCTGCTGCTTCTGCATTTCCTGGAGCAGAACCAACATGACCTGGCCAATGCCAAGGAGCACACATGCGGCGAGCCATCTCGATAACCGTTCTCAGCACACTGGCCGGACTGGCCCAGGCTGACAACACCAACACCTTCAGTTGCAGCAACTTCCTGACCTTCAACGGCAATCAGGCCCAGGCCCGGGACCTGCTCGCCACGAGCAAGGAAACCCTGAGCTGGAACTGGTTCAACTGCCTGAACCAGCTGGCACCGAACGGTCTGGACCGGGTCTGGGAAACCATGAAACCGTCGGACCAGGTGTACCTGGCCGACGGCTCCAAACCCACGCCCTACGGCACGCCCTTCCCCCCTCCGGCGGACGTGACGGATAAGGCCGCCAAGATTCCAGGGATGAACCTCAAGCGCGCCTTCCACAACCTCAACGCCACCCAGCAGGTCGATGGCCTGGCCCTGGAAATGGGCGGGGCGGTACCGGCATCGCAGCAAGGCAAGCCCGTGCGCTTCCAGTTGCTGATGGGCGAGTCCACCTTCGACTACATCGTCGACCAGGGCGTCTACAACATGAATGGCCAGGACGCCCTCACCAGCAGCCTGGACTTCCCGGCCACGTCCTGGGAAGTGAAGGCCGGCTGGTTGTGGATCGGCAGCGACGCCGCCTACCAGGCGCAACTGGAGAAGGACGGCTACTACATCGCCCAGGCCTACTACCAGAACAAGGACGGCAAATACGAGGTCGGCTACGCCGCGCTCACTGCCCTGCACGTGATCAACAAGCTGGTCACCGGCTGGGTCTGGACCACCTTCGAGAACGTCAACAATCACCTGTACACCGTAACCAACGCCACACCGTCCCAGCCAATGACCAACAGCACCGGGCCGACACCGGCGGCGGTACCGGTCAACACGCAGTTCCAGGCCTGGTACGGAGATCTGTCGCGCTACGCGCTGATCGGCACGCAACTGCAGACCAGCCCCACACTGCTGGCCAACTCCCAGCTGGAGTCGGCCTTCCAGACCCAGTCCTCGTGCTTTGCCTGCCACGGCACGGCGGCCTATTCGAAGAACGACGGCTACTTCAACTTCGCCCAGGATGGCGAGGCCGGCCAGGGTGGCATCGTCTACCCGACCGAGCCGGTGCCCGCGTCCGAGTTCGAGGGCTACAACAAACTCGATTATGTCTGGTCGCTGAAGCGCGCCCAGTGGCAGCGTCCTTGAGGAGCACGACATGAGCGTACTGAACTTCCCCCGCATCTACCTGAAAGGCCACATGTTCTGGAACCCGCCAACGGGCAACAACAACGATATGTTCCCCCTGTACGACGCGGTGAACATGGAGATGAACTGGCGCTTCCTCCAGCACTACAACATCAACAGGGACAATGCCCGCGACCTGCTGCTGAACTGGATGATCACGCCCCGGGCGCTCCACGAAGCGCCGGACTACGTCACCCAGGCGCCGCCCAACGCGCCGTCCCCGCGCAATCCCTACCCTGTCATGATGCCCGCCGAGTGGGATCTGTTCGGCGACAACGGCTGCGGCACCGTCACCTACAAAGAGACCACCTCCACCATCATCGGCGGCGAGCTGCCCACCGGTGGCTATGTCAAAAGCGACCCGCTGATCACCCTGCCCTACAACCTGTACGGCAATCCGTTCGGCAGCAGCAACCCTAGCCCGGCGCGCTTCGTCGACGTCAGCCCCTGGCAGAACACCTTCACCGCCCTGTACTTCGACAAGCTGGTCCTGGGCAACGACACCTGCGGCCTGACCGCCAAGCGGCAATTCCGCATGCTCGATCGCTTCCTCAACTTCAACTGGGGTGCCTTCGGCGGGCTGAACTATGTCACCACCACCTGGCAGACGTGCTTCCCGAAAGAAAACCTGAGCTGGGTTGTCGGTGATTCGGCGCTGCTGCAGAACCTCCAGGCGCAACTCGACAAGCCGGGTGTGCAGGGCCTGATGTTCCGCTTCTGCACCTACCTGACTTTCTACGACAAGAACGGCGTGTTCAACGACCAGCCGCCCATCAGTGCCAAATCCCAGGACCCGGTGGACATGGCCAGGGTCCAGGCGCTGTACCAGAAAGGCCTGAGCAATCCCGCAGGCATCTTCTTCAACCCGGCCTACAGCTGCACCTCCGGTGTCCTAGGCCTGTGGCTCGATGGCGAGTACCCGACCGCGCCGGCCGGCGTGCGCCTGGTACCTGACCTTGCAGTGGCCGTGCCCCCGCAGTACAACTTCAAGTCTCCGCCCGAGGTACAGCTGGGTGTCGTCTCGGCGCAGGTTCACGACAGCATGCTGTCGCTGGACCTGATGAATACCTTCCCGTTCAAACCCGCCACACCGCAAGCAGGTCAAAATCCCGATATCCCGACGGCAGAAAAACTCGACCTCGGCAGTTTCGACGTGGGCATCGACCAGGGCGGTACGTTCGTCCCGGTGACCAGCTTCACCTACGCGGACTACCAACAGAGCATGTTCGAGCAGCGCTCCGGCATCCTCGACCTGCTGCTCACCGAGAGCCAGCAGGCGCAGTTGACCAGCGGCGCACCGCTGGCGCTGCAACAGCAGGCGACCGGGACCCCGACCTCGAAGCAGGCGACCTGGACCGCCGAAGTGATCCAGAGCGGCAGTTTCATCGACGTGGGCGAAACCAGGACCCTGCAGATCATGGTGCAGAAGAACGGCGTGCCCGCGAAGAACACCAACCTGCTGGTGGCGGAATACAACAACCCCTATCTGCTGGGCACCTCCAGCTACTACCTGGGTTTCAGCAACAATCCCAACTTCACGCTGTTCAAGGACTTCCCGGCCGATCGCACGCAGAACACCGAAGTCTGGCCGCAGTTCGTCGGTACCCCCGAGGTCGATGCCGTGGCAACCGAGGGCGCGGGACGCAAGCTGGTGGGCTTGCGCAGCGAGGTGGCGACCGATGGCGGGACGGAGGTGCCGTACCAGCAGTACAAGACCACCCCCGCCGGCATATCGCTAGGCGCCTGCCTGGTCTTCGAGGGCGCCAAAACGCAGACCCGATACCTGCAGGAGCCGGCGAACGAACAGGTGACCTACAACTACCTGCAGATCACCACCGACGACAACGGCATCGCCAGCGTGACGGTCACCGGCAAGTTTCCCGGCTTCCCGACCTTGCGCTTTTTCCCCAACGAGGACGGCAAGGCGGATATCGTCTTCAGCTTCAACTACCTGGGCGCCTATGTGGACTTCCTCGCGCCGCTAAGGGTGCTGCCGGAGGAGCCCACGCTGAAGCAGGCGTTCGTCGACCAATGGAACAAGGTCTATCTGAAGGCCGACTCGGGGCAACTGATCTGGGACAGCTTCATCTACCCGAGGATCTTCGAGCCCTACTACTACCTGTACCCGATCATGGGCAAGTTCATGCCGCTCAATGACCTGTCGCGCATCGAAGGCGCGGTGGACCAGCTCATCCGCCTGATCAGCAAGCCGTACCAGGAAGAAAGCACCGTGGCCATGCCGATCACCCGGGACATGCCGCAAAGCCGTCGATCGGTGCTCGAGCTCTGGGCGCAGAAACTGGTGCAACTGAAGTATCCACCGAGGCAGCTGACCATGGATGACTACAACCATCTGAAGATCAACTGAGGCAGCAGCGCCGGGTGGCAGGGATGTCACCCGGCGCTTTTCATCATTCAATGAACAAGGCTCAAGAACCCGTGCGACAGGAAGGATCCATGCCAACAACACTGCATATCCCGCACCACCCCCGCGAAACCCTGCGCCCCACCTCGATCATCGCCAAAGGCCTGCTCAACCCCCGCGGCGTCCATGTCGAGGACGACGGCAGCCTGCTGCTGATCGAAGCCGGCAGCGGCCTGCCCGGCGACCCGTTCACCGGGCGGATCAGCCGCTTGCCCGTCGACCCGAGCAACCCAGGCGCATATCTGCCCCGCGAAACCCTCGCCCAGGGCTTCCGTGCCATGAACATGCAGGCGCGCATGCTGCGCGACGAGATCATGGGCCTGTCGGACATCGCCTTTGGCGACGGGCGCTGCCTGGTCAGCCAGACCGATTACGTCGCAGGCTCGAAACTCCTCGACCTGCAATACAGCCCGCCGGAACCTGTGTGTCATAGCCAGGGCAACCTCAATGCCCTGTGCTATCACCCCGGCCGGCGCAGCTGGCTGGCGGTCAAGCCGGATACCAACGAACTGGTGGAGTTGCGCCCCGGCGCGCAAGAACAGGTGCTGGTGCACCTGCCGCACCTGGAGCAGAACCAGGAAGCCGTGCCTGTCACCCTGGTATATGAGCCGGCAACCGGGGCGGTGCTGGTCAGCCTGTTCTCCGGCGAGCTGCATGCCGACCCAGCGCGCAAGGGCGTGGACTTCGCCGACAAGGCCGGCCAGGTGATCCGGGCCTGGCCGGACAGCGGGCGCCTCGAGGTGCTGATCGACGGCCTGCAACTGCCCACCGGCGTTGCCCTGGATCCGCAGGGCAACGTGCTGGTCCTGGAGCTCTGCGCCAGCCTGCAGCAACCCCTGCGCGCCGACTGGAACGGCGAGGCGCTGCATGGCGGCTTCACCCGCTTCAGCGGACGCTTGCTGCATTGCGACCTGCACAGCGGCGTGGTGAGCATCCTGGCCCGGGAGCTGGATACACCGTCGAACCTGTGCCTGGTGGAGGGTGCGGTGGTGGTCAGCGAAGGCATGGGCCTGTCGGGCCGTGCGCTGCCTACCCCCGAGGGCCGAGTGGTGCCGCTGGAAGGTCGGTTGCGCCGGGTACAGCTTTGACCCCCGACAACGGTGCCATGGATACCCCACCGACTTACATTACCCGCAACCACCTGTCGCGCCTGCCCAGCATCAGCAGCAGGCGTTGCATCGTCGCCCCCGGCCGGCCTGCATAGAGCGACCGCAGTTGCGTCAACTCAAGGCCGCTGGTGTCGATCAGCCACTGCCTGACCGGCTCCGGGCAAGGTCGGCCCTGCAACGCTTGGTGCAGGTAAGGCAAGGCGACGCGCATACCTGGATGGCAACGTTGCACGAACGCCTCCAGGTTGCGGCCCCTGGCCTCGAAGGGGGAAAACAGCTGGCAGACCAGTTGGTCCTCGCCCACGCCATAGGCGTCGAACAGGCGCGCCTGGGCCTCTTCGCGCAATGCCTGACCCTGAGGCCAAGCCGCCTGCGCAGGCTCAAGGCGTCGGAAGAAGGCCTGGGCACCCTCGCGATAACCACCCGCCTCGACATACTGCGCTTGCAGGCCATGCAGATGTGCCAGTGGCAGGGGATCGAACAGACCTGCCGGGCCCTGGGCCGTGCACCGCAAGGCGTCCTGGCGTCCCAGCATCTGATCGAGGGGGCCACTGTCATCCAGATGCTGCAGCACATCCTCGACCGTCACCACGCGCAGGCCCTGCCCGCCCCCGTCCTGTGTGCGGGGTGTCGGTGCCTCGAAGGGGTCGGCCAGCAGCAGGCCCAGCTGCGTCAACCCTCTGGCGAGGGCATCGATGTCTTTGCCTGGCGCGCTGTATCCCGCTTCGACCAACTGGCGCAGGCAATGCCTGCTCCACGTCAGCAGGCGGCGGCGTTGGCTTGCAGGCACGACAGTAACCAATGCATCGACATCACCGGGCACCGCCAGCGCCTTGCCCAGGCCTGCCGCCAGCTCCAGATAGGCCCTCGCGCCCAGCACCGCTTCCGGCTGCCCACCCGTCAAGTGGCCAAAAAGCAACCAGGCCTTGCCGCTGGCGGCACGTTGTTCGGACGAACAGCTCGGGCGGGCACCGAATCGTCCTATCTGGCCGCCGTCGGTGCGTAACAGTTCGACCCGCGGGTCATCGTGCAGGAACAGCGCACTGAAACAGCGCTCGTGACTGGCCAGGGTGGCATCGTCGAGGGTCGGATGCCTGGCCACCAACACTCTCAGACGGAAGGTGTCGACATAGCGCAGGGAAATGCTCAGTTGCGCGGCGCGCAGGCAGGCCAGCAAACGGGCGCTGCGCCGGTCAGCCCCGTGCAATACCATCAGTTGGAATCGGCCGACGTGCTCCTGGCCACCGGCCACCACCAGCAAGCGCTGGATCAACAGTTGCACCGACGCGCGCTGGGCTTGGTTCATATGCTCGAACAGGCGTTGCAGAACCTGCTGGTAGACATAGTGCATGGCTTGGTCGTGGGTATTACTCATGCGTTCGCTCCACTTGCCTGAACGATTCAGGCTGAAGCGTAAATTCTGGCAGATGAATATAGCGTTGCGCTTGAAGGAAACTTCCTAAACGGAAGTAAGACGTTTAGGTAATTATTGATTAACCTCAAACTATCGGAGAGGACCAACATACGCCTCTGAATTCAGCCTAAGTTTGTAGGATGCATCCGATAAGTTCCCCTTAACTTAAACACCTTACAGACGCGTTAAAAAGAATGGGGCTGCAAAGCAGCCCCATCAAATTGGCACATCTGGCGTATCTGGAGTGCCTGACCGAAGTTCGGTACCTGTCAGGACGCCTTCATATCCAACACCACCCGCCCGCCACAAGGGCATTCATCCATATAGCGATGAGCCTCGACCACTTGCTCGAACGGATACACCTTGATGATCTGCGGCGTCAGTAAATGATCGGCGGTGAACTGGTTGATATCGCGCAAGGCCCGTTGCAAGGCAACCTGGTCCTGATCTATGCCCAACTCCGGCTTGCCGGTGAAGTTGCCGATACAGTGCACGTGGAACTGAATGTTCTTCTTGAACGCCGCGCAGGCCGGGAATGGTGTCTGGTTGCCGCCCTGCAGGCCATACAGCACCAGGCTGCCACGGGGTGCCAGCACATCGCCAAGCAGCGACATCTGCGGCCCTCCCAGGCCGTCGAGGACCATGTCCACGCCGCGGCCATCGGTGTACTTGCCGATCTGCATCAGCAGGTCCTGCTCTTCGGTGACGATCACCTTGTCCGCGCCCAGGCCCAACAGGTACTCGCGCTGCTCCGGCTCCTTGGTGGCGGCGAACACTTTCAGCCCGAGCGCCTTGCCCAGTTGCACGAAGGCTGGCCCCGCGCAGTGGCTGGCATCGGTGACCAGCGCCGTCTGCCCGGCCTTGGCCCGGGCAAGATCGACGAAGGCGAAATAGGCGATCAGCAGCGGCGTGTAGTGCACGCTGGCCTCGATGGGGGTCAACACATCGGGGTAACGGGTGATGGCCATGCGCGGCAGCACGATGACGTCGCCGTATACCGGGTGGTCGTTGGCGCTGGTGGCCGGGAAGCTGGCGACCCGGTCGCCCACCGCAATATCATCCACCCCGGCGCCGACAGCCGTGACCACACCGGCCATCTCATGGCCAATGCCCGCCGGCAGGTGCGCCTGGGACGGCGCCAGGTTCTGCCGCCAGAGCACGTCGTACCAGCTCACGCCAATGGCCTCGACACGGACCTGCACCTCGCCGACGGCCGGAGTCGGTTCGGCCTGCTCCTCGCAGCGGAGCACATCGGCCGGACCGAACTTGTGGAAACGGATCATGCGGGACATCGCATACCTCGCCTATGTGAATCTCGTATTACCACGGACTTTATCCGGGCTTTCACGGTTGGGCCATCAGTGGCTGTTAATAGTCGACATGCCTGTCATTGATTGGGCCCCTGACAAATCTGTGCATTGGCACCCGGAAATCGGTGCAGGGTACCAGCCTTTGGCCTTAAGATTCACCCCTGCCCCACTAAAGCGAGCCGCATCGAATGAATCGTAACGACTTGCGTCGCGTAGACCTCAACCTGCTGATCGTGTTCGAAACGCTCATGCATGAACGCAGCGTGACCCGCGCAGCCGAAAAACTGTTCCTCGGCCAGCCGGCGATCAGCGCCGCGCTGTCGCGCCTGCGCAGCCTGTTCGACGACCCATTGTTCGTGCGCACCGGCCGCAGCATGGAGCCCTCTGCCCGTGCCCACGAGATCTTCGCCCTGCTGTCGCCGGCGCTGGACTCGATCTCCACCGCCGTCAGCCGCGCCGCCGAGTTCGACCCGGCCACCAGCAACGCGGTGTTCCGCATTGGCTTGTCCGACGACGCCGAATTCGCCCTGCTGCCGCAACTGCTCAAGCGCATCCGCGCCGAAGCCCCCGGCATCGTGCTGGTAGTACGCCGGGTCAACTACCTGCTGATGCCCACCCTGCTCGCCTCAGGCGAGATCTCGGTGGGCGTGAGCTACACCAGTGAACTGCCGGCCAACGCCAAGCGCAAGGTGCTGCGCCGCAGCATGCCCAAACTGCTGCGCGCCGACAGCATGCCCGGCAGCATCACCCTCGACGACTTCTGCGCCCGCCCCCACGCGCTGGTGTCGTTCGCCGGCGACCTGTCGGGGTTCATCGACGAAGCGCTGGACGAGATCGGCCGCAAGCGTCATGTGGTGCTGGCGGTGCCGCAGTTCAACGGGCTGGGAAGCTTGCTGGCGGGGACCGATATCGTCGCCACGGTGCCGGACTACACGGCCGATGCGTTGACGGCGGCGGGCGGGTTGCGGGCGGAAGACCTGCCGTTGGAGGTGCGGACGTTCGAATTGCACATGGCCTGGCGCGGGGCCCAGGACAATGATCCGGCGGAGAAATGGTTGAGGTCGCGGATACAGATGTTCTTTGGTGACCCTGACAGCCTCTAACGTTGGCACGAGGCTAAATGCTTCTGTAGGAACCGGCTTGCCGGCGCCTACGGGTACGCGTGTTTCAGAGGCGCAAAGACAAAACCCCTACCTGCACATGCTTCTGTAGGAGCCGGCTTGCCGGCGCCTACGGGTACGCGTGTTTCAGAGGCGCAAAGACAAAACCCCTACCTGCACACGCAGATAGGGGTTTTGCGAAATGAATCTTGACGATGACCTACTCTCACATGGGGAAACCCCACACTACCATCGGCGATGCATCGTTTCACTGCTGAGTTCGGGATGGGATCAGGTGGTTCCAATGCTCTATGGTCGTCAAGAAATTCTGTTGCCAGAAGATCCAGATGGATACTCCAGCGAATTCGGATATGTGATCTTTGTGGTTCGTTGCGAACTTTCGGTTCGTGTCATCTTCACCACCACAATCTGCTTCGTGTGCAGATTGCTTGGGTGTTATATGGTCAAGCCTCACGGGCAATTAGTATTGGTTAGCTCAACGCCTCACAGCGCTTACACACCCAACCTATCAACGTCGTAGTCTTCGACGGCCCTTCAGGGGATTCAAGATCCCAGTGAGATCTCATCTTGAGGCAAGTTTCCCGCTTAGATGCTTTCAGCGGTTATCTCTTCCGAACATAGCTACCCGGCAATGCCACTGGCGTGACAACCGGAACACCAGAGGTTCGTCCACTCCGGTCCTCTCGTACTAGGAGCAGCCCCTCTCAAATCTCAAACGTCCACGGCAGATAGGGACCGAACTGTCTCACGACGTTCTAAACCCAGCTCGCGTACCACTTTAAATGGCGAACAGCCATACCCTTGGGACCGGCTTCAGCCCCAGGATGTGATGAGCCGACATCGAGGTGCCAAACACCGCCGTCGATATGAACTCTTGGGCGGTATCAGCCTGTTATCCCCGGAGTACCTTTTATCCGTTGAGCGATGGCCCTTCCATACAGAACCACCGGATCACTAAGACCTACTTTCGTACCTGCTCGACGTGTTTGTCTCGCAGTCAAGCGCGCTTTTGCCTTTATACTCTACGACCGATTTCCGACCGGTCTGAGCGCACCTTCGTACTCCTCCGTTACTCTTTGGGAGGAGACCGCCCCAGTCAAACTACCCACCATACACTGTCCTCGATCCGGATAACGGACCTGAGTTAGAACCTCAAGGTTGCCAGGGTGGTATTTCAAGGATGGCTCCATGAGAACTGGCGTCCCCACTTCAAAGCCTCCCACCTATCCTACACAAGCAAGCTCAAAGTCCAGTGCAAAGCTATAGTAAAGGTTCACGGGGTCTTTCCGTCTAGCCGCGGATACACTGCATCTTCACAGCGATTTCAATTTCACTGAGTCTCGGGTGGAGACAGCGCCGCCATCGTTACGCCATTCGTGCAGGTCGGAACTTACCCGACAAGGAATTTCGCTACCTTAGGACCGTTATAGTTACGGCCGCCGTTTACCGGGGCTTCGATCAAGAGCTTCGCTTGCGCTAACCCCATCAATTAACCTTCCGGCACCGGGCAGGCGTCACACCCTATACGTCCACTTTCGTGTTTGCAGAGTGCTGTGTTTTTAATAAACAGTCGCAGCGGCCTGGTATCTTCGACCGGCGTGGGCTTACGCAGCAAGTGCTTCACCCTCACCGGCGCACCTTCTCCCGAAGTTACGGTGCCATTTTGCCTAGTTCCTTCACCCGAGTTCTCTCAAGCGCCTTGGTATTCTCTACCTAACCACCTGTGTCGGTTTGGGGTACGGTTCCCAGTTATCTGAAGCTTAGGAGCTTTTCTTGGAAGCATGGCATCAACCACTTCGCGCTCTAATGAGCACTCGTCATCAGCTCTCGGCCTTGAGATCCCGGATTTGCCTAAGATCTCAGCCTACCACCTTAAACTTGGACAACCAACGCCAAGCTGGCCTAGCCTTCTCCGTCCCTCCATCGCAATAACTGGAAGTACAGGAATATTAACCTGTTTTCCATCGACTACGCTTTTCAGCCTCGCCTTAGGGACCGACTAACCCTGCGTCGATTAACGTTGCGCAGGAAACCTTGGTCTTTCGGCGTGCGAGTTTTTCACTCGCATTGTCGTTACTCATGTCAGCATTCGCACTTCTGATACCTCCAGCAAGCTTCTCAACTCACCTTCACAGGCTTACAGAACGCTCCTCTACCGCATCACCAAAGGTGATACCCGTAGCTTCGGTGCATGGTTTGAGCCCCGTTACATCTTCCGCGCAGGCCGACTCGACTAGTGAGCTATTACGCTTTCTTTAAAGGGTGGCTGCTTCTAAGCCAACCTCCTAGCTGTCTAAGCCTTCCCACATCGTTTCCCACTTAACCATGACTTTGGGACCTTAGCTGACGGTCTGGGTTGTTTCCCTTTTCACGACGGACGTTAGCACCCGCCGTGTGTCTCCCATGCTCGGCACTTGTAGGTATTCGGAGTTTGCATCGGTTTGGTAAGTCGGGATGACCCCCTAGCCGAAACAGTGCTCTACCCCCTACAGTGATACATGAGGCGCTACCTAAATAGCTTTCGAGGAGAACCAGCTATCTCCGAGCTTGATTAGCCTTTCACTCCGATCCACAGGTCATCCGCTAACTTTTCAACGGTAGTCGGTTCGGTCCTCCAGTCAGTGTTACCTAACCTTCAACCTGCCCATGGATAGATCGCCCGGTTTCGGGTCTATACCCAGCGACTAAAGCGCCCTATTAAGACTCGCTTTCGCTACGCCTCCCCTATTCGGTTAAGCTCGCCACTGAATATAAGTCGCTGACCCATTATACAAAAGGTACGCAGTCACCTAACAAAGTAGGCTCCCACTGCTTGTACGCATACGGTTTCAGGTTCTATTTCACTCCCCTCTCCGGGGTTCTTTTCGCCTTTCCCTCACGGTACTGGTTCACTATCGGTCAGTCAGTAGTATTTAGCCTTGGAGGATGGTCCCCCCATGTTCAGACAAAGTTTCTCGTGCTCCGTCCTACTCGATTTCACTGGCAAGAGATTTTCGTGTACGGGGCTATCACCCACTATGGCCGCACTTTCCAGAGCGTTCCACTAATCTCAAACCAGCTTAAGGGCTGGTCCCCGTTCGCTCGCCACTACTAAGGGAATCTCGGTTGATTTCTTTTCCTCAGGGTACTTAGATGTTTCAGTTCCCCTGGTTCGCCTCTTGCACCTATGTATTCAGTACAAGATACTCAGCTTATGCTGAGTGGGTTCCCCCATTCAGAGATCTCTGGATCACAGTCTGTTTGCCGACTCCCCAAAGCTTATCGCAGGCTACCACGTCTTTCATCGCCTCTGACTGCCAAGGCATCCACCGTATGCGCTTCTTCACTTGACCATATAACCCCAAGCAATCTGGTTATACTGTGAAGACGACATTCGCCGAAAATTCGCACGTCGCTCTTTCGAGCAGAACTCACAAATTTTACCTTAGCCTGAATAACCAGCAGTGAAACTGGCATTCAGTCTATTTCTATCACATATCCGAATTTTTAAAGAACGATCTGACAAAAGCCAGAAATCAACATTCATCAACGAATGCTCATTTCTAAGTTCTGATCAAGTGACACAACTGCGAAAGTGGTGGAGCCAAGCGGGATCGAACCGCTGACCTCCTGCGTGCAAGGCAGGCGCTCTCCCAGCTGAGCTATGGCCCCGCATATTGGTAGGTCTGGGCAGATTTGAACTGCAGAAGAGCCGTCCTCACCGCTCTTTATCCAGGAGCAAGGGGCGCGCTCAACAACCTAACAAAA